>NZ_CP011567.1:4861000-5172333 GCF_001655615.1 Pseudomonas sp. GR 6-02 | reverse complement strand
TGACGCCACCATCGAACTGAAATTCGAAGGCATCAAGGGGGCCTGGCAATGAGCAACGCCGTGAAGCTTCAAGTTGCGATCGAAGCCCACGGCGAGCCCTTGACCGAGCTCAACCTGCGCCGTCCGACGGTGCAGGAAGTGCGGGCGATCAAGGCGTTGCCGTACAAGATCGACAAGAGCGAAGAGGTCAGCCTCGACATGGACGTCGCGGCCAAATACATCGCCGTGTGCGCCGGCATCCCGCCGTCTTCGGTCAACCAGCTGGATCTGGCTGACCTCAACACGCTGAGTTGGGCGGTCGCGAGTTTTTTCATGAGTGCGGCGTCGGAGCCATCACCGACCTGATCGCAGTCGCCTATGACCTGGCCTGGTTCTGGAAGGTTGACCCCGAACAGATGATGGCCAGGCCACTGGATGTGCTCCGCGAATCGCTGGAGCACGCGCAACGGATCAATGCGATGCAGCAGGTGCAGTGATGGCAGACACACAAACGAAAGGGAAAACATCGGTGCTGCTCACGGGCATCGATGAACTGTCACCCAAACTCGGCGCCCTTCGGGAAAAAGTCGAGAGCTTCAAGAAAAATCTGGAGCAGACAGGCCTCGGCAAACTGGACATCAGCGGCTTGTTCAAGGGCGGTAGCGTGATCACGCCGTTCATGGATGCGATCAAGGTGTCCGACGCGTTCAAGGGCAAATTGACCGAAGTCAATGAAGCAGCCGAAGGCGTTGATTTGCCGAAAGCGCCGGTGAGCGCTACGCAAAACATGAATGTGTTCAGTCGCTCGATGGAGCAGGTGTCGATCGCGGCCAACACGGCCTTGCAGCCTGCTGTCGCGACCATAACGGCAGGTCTTCAACCGTTGTTGGTAGGATTTGGCAGCCTGCTTGATGACAACCCGAAACTGGTCGAAGGGTTGGCGGCAGGTGCCATCGCATTTTCGGCAATGCAAACGGCCGTGACCGGCGCGACGCAAGTGTTCGATCTGATGAGCATGGTGCTCAAGACCAATCCCATCATGCTGATTGCCATGGGCATTGCCATGGCGGCCGGTGTGATCATTACCAACTGGGAGCCGATTTCGACGTTTTTCGCCGGGCTCTGGCAAAAGGTTGTCGGTTATTGGGCTCCGATCAGCGGCGTTTTCTCGGCAATTTTTGATCAAGTCAAAGCAGTCGTGAGTGCAGGATTCGACTTCCTCAAGGCGTGGTTTGCCTGGACGCCCTACGGAATGATCCTGAACAACTGGGGGGCCGTTGTCGGTTTGTTTGCGGCGATCTGGGATCTGCTCGTGGCACTGACTGTGCCGGTGAAGGAGAAACTGCGCAGCCTGTTCGACTGGGTGCCGCTGGACGCCATTGCCGCCGCTTGGGATCAGGTCCCTGCCATGTTCTCGGGCTACTGGGAGTCGATCAAGCTTGGAGCGCAGGCGTTCTTTTCCTACCTCAGCGGGCTGTTCACTTGGTCGCCCTTGGATGCACTGAGCGAAACATGGGCATCCGTGGTTCAGTTTTTCAGTGAAAAAGCGGAAAAGCTCCGGGCCATTCTGGCGCCCATCCAGGAGATGCTTGGCGGTAGCTTTGGTGGTTTTATCGCCCAAATTACCGGCAAGGTCGAAAGCTTCACCGAGGTGCAAAAGAAAACCAATGCTGAAGGCAAGGGGGAGTTTGCGCCGGTGGCGGCGTTCATCAATGCCGCTTCCGAGCAGCCCTCAAACGCGCTGGCGACTCCCGGCAGTTTGCCGCTCAAGTCGTCGTTGTTGCAGCCCGGTTCTCTGACTCAAAACTCCAACGCCTTGATCCAACAAAGCGCCGCCAACAATCGCACGCAACTCGAAGGCGGCCTGACGGTTCGCTTCGAAAACGCGCCGGCCGGGCTGCGCACCGATCAACCGCAAACCAATCAACCGGGGCTGTCGCTCAACTCGCGCATCGGCTACCGCTCACTTTCCCTGGGAGGCTCCAATGAGTTGGCGTGACCGTTTGTTGCCGGCGTCCTTTCGCGGTGTCGGTTTCTGGGTCGATCAGGCGAAAACCCCGGTCGGTAAAAAGGGCCAGTTGCACGAGTATCCGCAGCGGGACCTGCCGTTTTTCGAGAGCCTTGGCCAACAGGCGAAGATCCATGATCTGACGGCGTTCATCGTCGGCCCCGATTGCCTGGAGCAGCGCGACAAGCTGCTCAAGGCGCTGGAGCAGGGCAGTGGTGAACTGGTCCATCCATGGCTGGGGCGGCTACAGGTCAAGGTCGGCGAATGCGACATGACCCACACCCGCCAGGACGGCGGGTTGGTGACCTTTGCGCTGAAGTTTTACCCCGATGAACCACTGCCGTTTCCGACGGCCACGATCAGCACGCAGAAGGTGCTACTGGCCAAGGCCGACACCTTGCTGGGCTCGGCGGTGGCGCGTTTCGAACAGGCCATGACCCTGATCAAGGCCGCGCGAATCGGCATCGCCAATCTGCGCAACAGCCTGACCGGGGTGTATGACGTGATCAAGGAACAGCTCAAACCGTTGATCGAGCAATATCGGCAGATCACCGAGCTGGTCAAAGCGGTCAAGGAATTGCCCAAGGAAGTGGCGGCGGAATTCAAGGGCTTGCTCGGCGATATCAAATCGCTCAAGGACTTCGCGAAGGAGGGTTATCGTGGCGTGATTGCCGACGTGTCCCAACAGCTCGAAGCCATCCGCAAGGCCGATGCGCCGAAGCTCACCACCGGCAAGGACACCACGGCCGCAGCGCAAGCCATGGCCGATCTGGTACAGGACACGCTGCTGGTCAAAGTGGCGCAATGGGTCGCCTCGATGCCGGTCGCGTCGACACCGGTGAAACTGTCGTCGACACCATCGCTGGAGCAGCAGGCGAACCTGCCGGTCACCCGGCAGGAGGTGCCGGTCACCGACGATTTGAAAGCACTGCAAAAGGCGCTGGTCGAGGCGACCAACCCGATGCTGGACAAGGCCAGCCCCGCGCATTATCAGGCCATCGACGATGTGAAGCAGGCGCTGCTTGCGCATCTCAAGGCAGTGGCTTCGTCGGGTGTACGACAGGTCAGCAAGTCTTTTCAGGAAAGCCTTCCGGCGCTGGTCGTGGCGTACAAGCAATTTGCCGACGCAACGCGGGTCACCGAAGTGATTCAGCGCAACGGGATTACCCATCCAGGGTACGCGCCGAACGATGTGAAAGTCTCCGGGAAGTGAACCATGAACGAGATGGATAACCGCGTCACGTTGACGGTCGGCGGCCTGGAATACGGTGGCTGGAAAAGCGTGGAAATCACGGCGGATCTGGAGCGTCAGTTCCGCACCTTTAAGCTCAACATCACCTGGCAATGGCCGGGGCAGACCGTAGACAAGCGGATCCAGCCCGGTGACGCCTGTGAAGTGCGCATCGGCCAGGATCTGGTGCTGACCGGGTATGTGTTCAAGGCGCCGATCAGTTATGACGGGCGACAGATCAGCCTGAACATCGAAGGCAGTTCTTGTACTCAGGACCTGGTGGATTGCGCCGCGACCAACCGCCCGAACCAATGGCATGAGCAATCGCTGTTGAGCATCGTCGAAGCGCTGGCGATCACCTACAAGGTCTTTGTGGTCAGTGAAATTCCCGAGACTGCCCGGCTCAGCAGTCACACCATCGTGCCGGGGGAAACGGTGTTTCAATCCGTCGACCGCTTGCTGACGCTGTTCCGGGTGTTTTCTACCGATGATGCCCAGGGCCGGTTGGTGTTGGCCCGGCCTGGCAGTGGTGGCCGAGCCAGCGATGCGCTGGAGTTGGGCAAGAATATTCTGTCGGCCAACGCGCCGATGGATTACAGCCAAGTGTTTTCCGAATACCGGGTCATCGGTCAGCAAAAGGGCACGGACAAGAAGAGCGGGGCGGCGGTCAGTGAGGTTGAATCGGTGTCTGCCGACCTGAGCTACAAGCGTCGGCGGGTCACGGTGATCAACGAAGGCATGCAGATCAATCCCGATCTCGCCTTGCAACGGGCCAACTGGGAAAGCGCCACCCGCGTCGGCAAGGCCAAAACCACCACCTATCAGGTGCAGGGTTGGCGGCAATCCAACGGCGATCTGTGGCGTCATAACACGCTGGTGCGGGTCAAGGATCCGGTGCTGGGATTCGATGACGACATGCTGATTTCCAAGGTGACCTACTCGCTGTCGGCGCAAGGTTCGATCACCACCCTGCAAGTCGCACCGCCGCATACCTTCGATGCCAATCCCGAGCCCCCGAAGAAAACCTGATAGCCCCTTATAAGGTAGCCCCTTAAAAGGTCGCAGCCTTCGGCCTCGCCCCTCCAAGGAATTCAACATGAGCCTACTGACACGCCTCCTGGCGCGCGGCACTGTCGTGCTCGCCAACTCGGCCACCAAGCTTCAATCGCTGCAAATGCGCCTCACCGCTGGCGAAGTGAACGACGACATGGAGCACTTCGAACCCTACGGATTCACCAGCAACCCACTGGCTGGCGCCGAAGGTGTCGCCACGTTTCTGGGCGGTGATCGCTCCCACGCCATCGTGCTGGTGGTCACTGACCGTCGCTATCGCCTCCAGTCCCTGGCCGCGGGAGAAGTGGCGATCTACACCGACGAAGGCGACAAGATCCACTTCAAGCGCGGGCGGATCATCGATATCGAAACCGCCACCCTGAATATCCGCGCCAGCAGTGCAGTCAACTTCGACACACCCGTAATCAATCAGACCGGAAAAATCGTCTCCACCGGCGATCAGATTGCTGGCGGCATCAGCCAGATCAAACACGTGCACGTCGGCGTGCAAGCGGGCAGCGGCCAGACCGGCGTACCGGCGGGAGGGCAGTGATGTTGATCAGCCAGAACCTCCACGCCGCACTGACCCGTGCAGTGCTGATCAGTCTGTTCACCTGGCGCCGCGCCGCCGATGACGATGCCCTCGACGATGAAGAGCGTTTCGGCTGGTGGGGCGACAGCTTTCCTACGGTGGCCGACGACCGCATCGGCTCGCGGCTGTGGCTGCTGCGCCGGGTCAAGCTGACCCGCCAGACCCAGATGGACGCCGAGTTCTACGCCCGCGAAGCCCTGCAATGGCTGATCGACGACGGCCACTGCAGCGCCATCGACATCATCAGCGAACGCCTCGACGCCCAGCGCCTGAACCTGCGCACGGTCCTGACCCTGGCCGACGGCGAGCGCCTGGACATCAACCCTGATAACAGTTGGCAGGTGATCTATGCCGTTTGAAACCCCTTCGCTGCCGGTGCTGATCAAACGCACCCAAAGCGACCTGGCCAGCGATTCGCTGCGCCAGTCCGATGCGCAAGTGCTGGCCCGCACCCTCGGTGGCGCCGCCTATGGCCTGTATGGCTATCTGGACTGGATCGCCGAGCAGATCCTCCCGGACAAGGCTGATGAATCGACCCTGGAACGGATCGCCGCACTACGCCTGAACCAGCCGCGCAAAGCCGCACAAGCGGCCAGCGGCAGCGTCAGCTTTACCGCCAGCGCCGGTGCCGTGCTGGACGTCGACACCCTGCTGCAATCGAGCGACGGTCGCACCTACAAAGTGACCGCCGCGCGCACCACCAGCAACGGCCTCAACAGCACCACCATCGCCGCGCTCGAAGCCGGCAGCCTGGGCAATGCCGAGGCCGGTCTGGCGCTGATTCCGGTGCAGCCGATTCTGGGCATTGCCGGCAGTAGCTTCATCGTGCTGGCGCCAGGGCTGATCGGCGGCATCGCTCGAGAAAGTCTGGAGTCCCTACGCTCCCGGGTTATCAGTTCCTATCGCATCATTCCCCACGGCGGCTCGGCGCAAGACTACGAAACCTGGGCGCTCGAATGCCCCGGCGTGACCCGCGCCTGGTGTCTCGGCAGCTACCTCGGTCCCGGCACCGTCGGTCTGTTCATCATGCGCGATGACGACCCGCAACCGATCCCGACCGACGCGCAACTGGCCGAAGTCCAGGCCTACATTGAGCCGCTGCGCCCGGTCACCGCCGAGGTGCATGTGCTGTCACCGGAGCAAGTGCCGGTCACTTACAGCTTGCGCCTGACCCCGGACACCACTGCTGTTCGCGCCGCCGTCGAAGCGCAACTGCGCGATCTGCATAACCGCGAAGCGGGCCTTGGCGACGCGTTGCTGCTGACCCACATCGCCGAAGCAATCAGCAGTGCCACCGGCGAAAACGACCACAAACTCTTGTCGCCGACCGCCGATGTAGCAGCAGCCAATAACCAGTTGCTGACCTTCGGAGGTTGCGTATGGCAGGCATAAGAACCGCCGCGCAATACCACGCCCAACTGCGCAGCCTGCTGCCCAGCGGGCCGGCCTGGGACCCCGAACAAGTTCCTGAACTCGAAGAAGTGCTCGAAGGCGTCGCCCAGGAACTGGCCCGCCTCGACGCCCGTGCCGCCGACCTGCTCAATGAAATGGACCCGTCCGGCGTCAGCGAATTGGTACCCGACTGGGAACGGGTGATGAACCTGCCCGACCCGTGCCTGGGCGCCACCCCGTTGTTCGATGACCGCCGACTGGCCGTGCGCCGCCGCTTGCTCGCAGTCGGCAGCCAGGCCATCAGCTACTACATCGAAATCGCCAAGAGCCAGGGTTATCCCAACGCCACCATCACCGAATTCGAAGCCCCGCGAATGGGACGGGCGCGGTTTGGCGCGGCGCACTTCGGGACCTGGCAGGCGCAGTTCATGTGGACCCTGAATACCGGTGGGAGATTGTTGCTGGGGCGGCGTTTTGGCGCGAGTTATTGGGGCGAGCGTTTCGGGGCTAACTCAGGCAACGCCCTTGAATGCTTGATACGCCGGCAGATTCCGGCACACACCGTTTTACACATCAATTATGACTGAGAGGTAAGAACATGGATTTTCCAATTAGCGCGCCCGGCATTGGGCTGGTAGGCGGCAAATTTGTAGATGAAAACCCATTGCTTGGGACGCCGGGATCCTTGATTCCTTCCCAGTGGGGCAATGCGGTCACTGAAGAAATACTCAATGTGATTTCTGCGGCGGGCCTTGCCCCGGATGAGGAAAGTAACAATCAACTCATTGCCGCCATCCGTCTTGTAAATAAACAGCCGACCCTTCTCACGGATACTGGCGCGGCCAATGTGTATTCGGCAACTAACTCCCCAGCGTTAACTGCGCTTCCAGGTTCTGGCTACTTCCAGCACCTTGTAATCGCCCATGCCAATACTGGCGCATCGACCTATGCGCCTGATGGTTTTGCAGCCAAACCGATTTATGGTCTGGGTTTGCAACCTCTTCAAGGAGGCGAGTTGCCCGTCGGTGTGGCTGTGCTGATGTACCTGGTACAGGCTGGGGTAAACGGTGGCAACGGCGCATGGATCATCATCGAATCACTTGGGGGCGCCTTCCAGATTGCCCCTGCCACGAAAAGTCAGCATGCCGTTCAGCTCGGCCAAGCAAGCAGCCTATTCGCCCCACCAACCGGGGAAATGAAGTGGTTTTCCACCATGACTCCCCCTGCTGGGTTCATGGCAGCGGATGGGTCATCGGTATCGCGCACTACTTATGCTGACCTGTTCAACGCCATCACCGCACGTCCAACTGGCAACGTGACGTCCGGTAGCAACAGCATTTCCAGCGTGACCAGTCCATCATCGATGTGGGTTGGCATGCCAATCAGTGGTACGGGAATCCCAGCTGGCGCAACTGTTACTGCTGTCGGCGCCAGTACCATCACGCTGTCCGCAAACGCCACGGCCACCAACACTGGAGTTACCGTAGCCATCTGCCCATTCGGTGTAGGCGACGGATCGACTACGTTCAACGTTCCGGACGGGCGCGGTTGCGCCCCACGGGGCTGGGACGGCACTGCTGGCCGTGACCCAGGCCGGGTGTTTGGTAGTTATCAGGGGGATACGTTCCCTGTTCACACTCACCCCTTTGGCGCTCCAGCTACTGTTCAAGGTGGCTCTGGCACTACCTTAATTCAGGGGGGGACAGGCTCTGGCGCGTCCACTGGTACGGCGGGCTCGGGTAGCGAAACTCGCATGAAAAACCTTGCGCTTTTAGCGTGCGTTAAATTCTAAGGAGAAAGTCTATGATCGTATTCAGCTATCACTTTGAAACTTTTGAGTATGTCGGTATCGGGGAGGCTTACGAGTCACCTTTGGAGCCGGGCGTATTCCCGCTTCCGGCCAATTCCACCACAGTTGAACCACCTGCGTTCAACAACGAAACTCAGATTTGCAAGTGGAGCATCGATACCCAGGCCTGGGTTGTGACTGATCGTCCGGTTCAGGAACCAGAACCAGGGCAGACCCCGGAAGAAATTTTGGCAGCGAAAAAGGCCGCAATGCGCGGTGACCGTACCGGCCTGTTGTACGCGTCGGATTGGATGTTGCGGCGCCATCAAGACGAGTTGCTGGCCGGCGCAACACCAACACTCACAGCCAGCAAACTCAAAGCCGTATTGGATTATCGTCAAGCACTTCGCGATCTGCCAACAGCTGATGGCTTTCCTGAGTGCAGTCTGCCAGTGCTGACGTGGCCGACCTCCCCGTAAACGAGCCCGCAACTCAGATGACCGCCTTGAGCGGTTTTTTTCGCTTGGAAAAAAGGGGGTATTCGAGCAGGTGGCCCCGGACACTGTGAGTAAGTGATCGGTTCAACTGGGGTAGGTCGTGGGCCTGGTTACCGTTAGCGTTACCAGCCTCAGCGCCGACAACACGCTGGCCTATAGCTCCGGCCAACTGAGTCTCGGATCCAGGCGAGACAGTGCTTGCGTGCGATGCCTCCGATTGCCTGTAAATCCTAACGGAGCGAGGTGAAGATAAGGCAGCATTCCGGCCCCCATAAGTTATCGCCATGATATTACCTTTCATGGATAGTAAGGGCATGATCGACAGCCTGACTTCGCTCCGTTTTTTCGCAGCTTTCGCCATCGTATTGCATCACGCAAAGGGGCTGGTTTTTTCCAGCGAATTCCTAAGTGGGCTTCCACTATCTTCTGGTGTAAGTTTTTTATTTGTGCTGTCAGGCTTTATACTTAGTTATGTGTACTCTAGTAAGATGGCATATGTAGGGCTTTATAATTTTCATACTTCGCGATTCTCAAGGATATGGCCTGCGCATATTTTTACGCTGATGTTGGTTGTGGTCTTATTTCCTGCGCCTGATTGGGTGCTTGGTGCTAAGGATGGCTGGCTAGTGGCCTTGCTTAACATTTCTTTTCTTTAGTCTGCTGTTCCTGTTCCAGCATACTATTTTTCATTTAATGGCGTTTCTTGGAGTATCTCTACGGAGCTGTTCTTCTATGCGGTATTTCCATTGTTGCTTTCAGGTCTGAATAAAAATTGGCACTTTAAACTGGCGGTTTTGCTTATTCTGGGCTTGGTGTTCTCTTATATTATCGATCTGTCCGGTGTGAATTATTATGCTCCAGATAAATTGACAGAATTTTCGGCGCACGGCTTGGCCTATATTAGCCCGCTATTCAGGGTTCAAGAGTTTTTCATGGGGATGCTGCTATTTAAGGTGTTTGACTATGTCAAGGGGTGGAAGGGATTCGGATTTGCTCTGTGCACCGTGCTTGAGGTTTTGTGTGTAGCTGGTATTGTGTTTTTGACGCAGGGCATTGTGGAGGCTTCATATTCGCTAGCTGGGATTGCGATTACTTCATATTCGCTTGTTGGAATTGCGAATAATGCTTCCGGTGAGTTCTTGTCGCACGTCGCCCTTGGGTTGTTTTTTGGTTTGGTGGTGGCTTGTTTTGCCATAAACAAAGGTTTTGTGTCAAAAATTCTAAGGCATCGGTTATTTGTAGTTCTTGGTGAAATAAGCTTTTCAATGTATTTGATTCATCAGATTGTTTTCAGGCTCTATTATGCGCACAAGCTTATGTTTGAGTCTCTGCCAAGAAATGTGGTTTTTCCCTTGCTTGTAATTGCAATTTGTTTGTTTTCATATGGTATATGGCGATTTATTGAGCTGCCAGCCCAGGCCAAACTGAAGAATATTTTTTCTAAGCTTGATCGCAAGAAGGAGAGCCGAAGCTCAGCTTCATTAACCTAATCAAATAATTCCCAAGACCCGCTCCGGCGGGTTTTTTTACGCCTGGAGAAAAGTATGCCCATCACCGCGCAGCAACTGCTGCTGATCCTCCCCAACGCCCGCCAAGTTGCGGGCTTTTTTGTGCCCGTGCTCAACACCGCTATGCGCAAGTACCAGATCATCACGTCCGTGCGTATAGCCGCGTTTATCGCCCAGGTTGGGCATGAGTCTGGCCATCTCAACTATGTGAAGGAGCTGGGCAATAGCCAATACCTGAGCAAATACGACACCGGCGCCCTGGCCGCCCGTTTGGGCAACACTCCGGAACCTGACGGCGACGGTCAAAAATACCGTGGCCGAGGCCTGATCCAGATCACCGGGCGTAACAACTACCGCCAATGCAGTCTCGGCCTGTTTGGGGACGAACGTCTGCTGGCTCTGCCTGAATTGCTGGAGCAACCGCAATGGGCGGCCGAGTCCGCCGCCTGGTTCTGGGAGCAGAATGGCCTGAATGAGTTGGCCGATCGCGACCAGTTCAACAGCATCACTCGCCGTATCAACGGTGGGCTGAACGGGTTGCAGGATCGCCTGGAAATCTGGGCGCGGGCGAGGGCGGTGCTATGCCAGTCTTCGGTCTGAACGGCTGGCGATTGATCGGTCTGCTGGTGCTGGCCGGTTGTTCGGCGGCGCTGGCCTGGCAGTTTCAGGATTGGCGCTACGGCCGGCAACTGGCGGAACAGGCCAGGGTGCACGCCGAGAGCCTTAATCAACTGACTCTGGCGACCGCCACCGAGCAACAGGCCGAACAAAACAGGCGTCTGGCCCTGGAGCAGCGACTGTCAGCCAGTGAACAAACCCATTATCGAGCGCTTAGCGATGCCGAACGTGATCAAGGTCGCCTGCGCGATCGTCTTGCCACTGCTGATGTGCGCCTGTCAGTCCTCCTCGATGCCCATGACGCTGCCTCAACCTGTGCAGTGCCAGCTGCCTCCGGCACCGGCGGCGTGGATCATGGCGCCGCGAGAGCCCGACTTGACCCGGCGCATGCTCAACGAATTATCGCCATCACCGACGCCGGTGACAGCGGATTGATTGCCTTGCAGGCCTGTCGGGCCTATGTCAGGGCTCTGGCTCACTAACATTTTGATCGATCCTGAACCTTGCAAGTGCGATTCGCTCGTGTACGGTAGGCCTCATTCCGCTCGATCAGGAGAGAGCCGTGAAAGAGATCACTCATCTGGCCGATCTACTCGGCAGACGCTTGCAGCTTCTCAATGCCCACGTCACTGCCGCCGAGTCCTGCACCGGCGGTGGGATCAGCGAGGCGATCACCCGCATTCCGGGGAGCTCGGCGTGGTTCGAGGCCGGTTATGTCACCTACTCAAACCGTCAGAAAACCCAGCAATTGAATGTTCCGGCCGAGTTGTTTTCAACCGTCGGGGCGGTCAGTCGCGAGGTGGTCGAGGCCATGGTCCGGGGCGCACAGGAAAAAAGCCGGGCGCGTTTTGCCGTGGCGGTCAGCGGTGTGGCGGGGCCGGATGGCGGTTCGCCGAACAAGCCCGTGGGCACGGTGTGGCTGGCCTGGGGCGTCGGTGAGCAGGTGTTCAGCGAGGTCCAGCACTTTGCCGGTAACCGCGACGAGGTCCGCCGACAAACGGTGAAGGCCGCGCTAGAGGGGCTGCTGCGGCATACCGCTGGAGAAATCTCAAATCAGGGGTAGGCGATCCTGAAACGCTGTGGAATAATACTGGCTACTTATACAGGTGTTGGCCGTCAGGCCTTATTGATTACGTGAGGACTTTAATGGACGACAACAAGAAGAAAGCCTTGGCTGCGGCCCTGGGTCAGATCGAACGTCAATTCGGCAAGGGTGCCGTAATGCGTATGGGCGATCAGGACCGTCAGGCGATCCCGGCCATTTCCACTGGCTCTCTGGGTCTGGACATCGCGCTCGGCATTGGCGGCCTGCCAAAAGGCCGTATCGTTGAAATCTACGGTCCTGAATCCTCCGGTAAAACCACCCTGACATTGTCGGTGATCGCCCAGGCTCAAAAAGCCGGCGCGACCTGCGCATTCGTCGACGCCGAACACGCTCTCGACCCTGAGTACGCCGGCAAACTGGGCGTCAACGTCGACGACCTGCTGGTTTCCCAGCCGGACACCGGCGAGCAGGCCCTGGAAATCACCGACATGCTGGTGCGTTCCAACGCCGTTGACGTGATCATCGTCGACTCCGTGGCCGCTCTGGTGCCAAAGGCTGAAATCGAAGGCGAAATGGGCGACATGCACGTGGGCCTGCAAGCCCGTCTGATGTCCCAGGCGCTGCGTAAAATCACCGGTAACATCAAGAACGCCAACTGCCTGGTGATCTTCATCAACCAGATCCGCATGAAAATCGGCGTGATGTTCGGCAGCCCGGAAACCACCACCGGTGGTAACGCGCTGAAGTTCTACGCATCGGTTCGTCTGGACATCCGTCGTACTGGCGCGGTGAAAGAAGGTGATGAAGTCGTCGGTAGTGAAACCCGCGTCAAAGTCGTGAAGAACAAGGTGGCTTCGCCGTTCCGTCAGGCCGAGTTCCAGATTCTTTACGGCAAGGGCATCTACCTCAACGGTGAGATGATCGACCTGGGTGTGCTGCACGGTTTCGTCGAGAAGTCCGGTGCCTGGTATGCCTACAACGGCACCAAGATCGGTCAGGGCAAGGCCAACTCGGCCAAGTTCCTGGCAGACAATCCGGAAATCGCCGCGACTCTCGAGAAGCAGCTGCGCGACAAGCTGCTGACCCCGGCACCGGACGTCAAGGCTTCGGCCGTCAGAGAGACCGAAGACGACCTGGCTGACGCTGATATCTGATCGATCCGATGACCGCCGTACTCGATACACTCGTCGCGGTGCGGCGAACCGCAATGGACCTGCTCGCGCGACGCGAGCACGGTCGAGTCGAGCTGACGCGTAAACTGCGTCAGCGCGGCGCCCCCCCTGAAATGATCGACACAGCACTCGACCGCTTGACGGAAGAGGGCTTGTTGTCCGAATCCCGCTACCTCGAAAGCTTCGTTTCCTACCGTGCCCGTTCCGGTTATGGCCCTTTGCGAATTCGCGAAGAGCTGAGCCAGCGCGGCCTGCAACGTACCGACATTGAGCTCGCCTTGCGCGAGAGTGGTATCGATTGGCAGGAACAACTGGAAGACACCTGGCGGCGCAAATTTTCCGGGCATTTACCGATAGACGCTCGGGAGCGTGCCAAACAGGGCAGGTTCCTGAGTTATCGGGGATACTCCATGGAAATGATCAGCCGCTTGTTCAGCGGCCGAGGGATGTACGATTGACTGAAACGGCTCGCTATTTCGATAGCGGGCCGTTTTTTTGCATCACGTTACCTTGGACGGTTGCCGTATGCGTTGTTGCGCCTGGGGTTTGGACTGGGTCCAGTTTTCCGGCAGGTTGATGTAATCCACCAATTCCCGCAGACGGCCATGATCACGAGCGTTGAAGGTGAAGGACAAGCGCGCCAGATGGCTGAACTGCGCTTCGTCGTGCTCCTCGCCACTGTAGGCATGCTGATGGAAATGATCGCTCAGGCACAGGTCGGCGAATGCCTCCTGCATGTGTTCAAGCGCCCGGTCGCTGAGTGTGTGGTTCATGCGAATCACGAACTGATGCTTGAGCCAGCGGCTGGAGTGGAAATTGCTGTAGAACTGGTTGATCTGCTCGACGGCCTCTTCGGCGCTATAGACCAGGCTCAGCAGCTTCATGTCGGTCGGCAGGATGTAGCGATTTTCCTCCAGTTGATGGTGAATGAAGTCCAGCGCGCCTTGCCAGAACTTGCCGCCCGGCGCATCCAGTAGCACGACAGGCACCAGCGGGCTTTTACCGGTCTGGATCAGGGTCAGTACTTCCAGCGCTTCATCCAGCGTGCCAAATCCCCCTGGGCACAGGACCAGCGCGTCGGCTTCCTTGACGAAGAACAGCTTGCGGGTAAAGAAAAAGTGGAAGGGCAGCAAGTTGGCGGTGCCATTGACCGTGGGGTTGGCATGCTGCTCGAAGGGCAGGGTGATATTGAATCCCAGGCTGTGTTCCAGGCCGGCACCTTCATGGGCTGCCGCCATGATGCCGCCGCCGGCGCCGGTGATGACCATCATGTCCGAGCGCGCCAGAGCGGCTCCCAGTTCTCGGGCCAGGCCATAAAGCGGGTGTTCTATCGGCGTGCGGGCCGAGCCGAAAACGGTGACTTTACGTCGACCCTTGAACTGCTCCAGCACACGAAAAGCATGCTCGAGTTCACGCAGGGTTTGCAGGGTGATCTTGGCATTCCAGCGGTTGTGATCTTCCTGGGCCATGCGTAGCACGGTCAGGATCATGTCGCGGTAAATCGGGATGTTGGGGCTGTTGGGTGAAACCAGGTTGAGTTGTTCTTCGACCTTGCTGGTGAGGTCGTGGCCGCTTTCTTGAAAATGACGGCTCAGTAGGTCATTCGGTTGGTAAGGCATTCAACTTCTCCTTCTGCACAGAACCCTCGGCCCCGACAAAACAATTGTCGGCGCCGCGACACCCCTTGTGTCGCTGTCTGCCCAAGCCCATGCCTGGGCGCTCTACTTGACTCGGTTGCAATCGAGCCATCCATACGGGCTCTGCTTATCCCTTGAATGAAAGAAACGTTCGCACAATAAGACACCGTAATGGGCAGCCCCTTTTCTGCCCTTAAAAAACAACATGAACACTTTGAATTTAGACCCTCGCAACGATTTTCGCTGGCTTGATCATTGCGCCGCAAAGTCTTTCCTGGCAACCGCTTATTGACGATTTACAAGGTGCTTTCACCGCTCGTCTGAACGCAAGCCGCATGTCTCGCGCTCTGATTTACTAAGTTACAGGCGTGACACGACAACTTTGCGTCAACGGCAGGACGCGACGTTCAAGCAATTCAGGGATTTATCGCGTGATCAACGGCGATCAATGCATGCAGGGAGGCGGGAAACCATGCCCAGAGTGACTCTGGAGATCGATGCGCAACTGTATCGATTGCTGAAAGCATCGGCCGAGACCCATCATTTGAGTCTCGAAGAAGAGTGCTGTCGACGTCTGGAGGGTGGGGAGCGACGTTCGCGTTACTTGCAGGCGCTGTTGGCAGAGCTGCGCGCCGAGGATGAACAGCGGCGCGCCAATGCCAGGTAATTATTTCTTCTTCGCGGGAGTCTCTTTCGGGCAGTCCGAGTCCTGGAAGCTTGCGGAGCCGACCGGACGGTTGGTCTTCACCTCGGTGAAGTCGTAACGCATGATTGCGCCCTTGGCCATCAGCTTGCGGAACCCTGGGTTTCTGCATACGGAGGCGCCGAGCTGGAAGTACACCGCTTTGGGATCGGCGCGCATTTTTTCGGCGTGGCTGCTTTGCACGCTCAAGTGGTTGATCAGCACTTTTCCTTCGGCAGTGTAGCCCTGATCAAGAATGTCTTCGTTGATCGCCCGTGGAGTGCCAACGCTGCTTTGTACGGCGACGTTTCGCAGCTCTCTGTTGAGATTCTGCTCACTCAAGGATGCAGCCTGAGCGCTAAAGGACGACGCCAGCAAAATGGCAGCGGTGGGAACGATAAGGCGCAGCATGAAACTCTCCTGGTTCAGTGACTGGTGGTTCGACCAGGCACATGACTGTGCGTTCAGTGGCGGCGAATTATAGGGGAGGAGGTCTGAGCGGTACAGGCTTGCACCGGCTGCTCTGATAAACTGCCGCGACTTTTTGCCCTTGCGAGTGTTTTTCGTGTCGATTTTCCATCCACTACGGTGCTGCCTGCGATGAACCCTGTCACCCCGCGCTTTGCCGCAAACGCCGTCGCCCGCTTGCGCGATCAGCGAGAGGAGGAGGGCATCAAGCCGATTCAGGCCCGTGGCTGGAGAGCGCCGCGATGCCGTGATTGCCGCGTGATTGAAAGTCATTGCCTGTGTGCCTGGCGCCCGTCGGTCGAGGCCCGCTCGGGCGTGTGCCTGATCATGACCAACAAAGAAGTATTCAAGCCAAGTAACACCGGTTGGCTGATCGCTGATGTGGTGCGCGACAATCATGCATTCATCTGGTCGCGTACCGAGACTGATGAGCAACTGCTGGCGCTGTTGGCCGATCCGCAATGGCAACCGTACCTGGTGTTTCCGGGCGAATACGTCGAACCCGAGCGAGTTACCCACAGTGTCGCGGTCGATAGCACCAAGCGCCCGCTGTTCATTCTGCTGGACGCCACCTGGACCGAAGCCCGTAAGATCTTTCGCAAGAGCCCGTATTTTGATCGCTTGCCGATCTTGAGCCTGCTGCCCGAAAAACTGTCACGTTATCGACTGCGCCGCTCCACCCGTAGCGAACATTTATGCACCGCTGAAGTGGCTGCACTGTGTCTCGATCTGGCCGGTGATACCGAGGCTGCGTCAGCGCTGGACGCTTATTTTGACGTGTTCAGTCAGCATTATCTGGACGCGAAAAAACAGCTGGACATGAACCTCGCCACACCGGCCCACGCCGAGCTGATGCGGTTTGTTCATAACGACGTCCCCGCCATGTTCTGATTGTCGCCCATACTGCAAAGAACTGTACCGGTTATGTATCTTGACCACCCCGGTTTCGCTGGGCATGCTTGGCGCCGATTGGGGCGCGGCCATCGTTTGATACGCCGTATTTTTACGTGAATAGCCATGTGATTGGCGTTGAACGTGCCCTGTTGGTGCATCTGCGTGGCTGCACCTGGAGTTGTTTGAAAAACAGGATCATTTGAAAAATGGCCACATACGAAATCCTGATTGCCGATGACCACCCTCTTTTTCGTAGTGCCTTGCATCAAGCATTGACCCTGGGCCTGGGCCCTGATGTCCGGCTGGTGGAAGTGGCGAGCATTGCCGAGCTGGAAAGTCGTCTGACCGAAAAGGCCGATTGGGACCTGGTGTTGCTGGACCTGAACATGCCAGGGGCCTACGGTTTTTCCGGGCTGGTGCTGTTGCGCGGTCAGTACCCGCAGATTCCAGTGGTGATGGTGTCGGCGCAGGAAGAAGCGTCGATAATGGTGAAGTCCCGTGAATTCGGCGCCAGCGGTTTCATTCCCAAGTCCAGTGACTTGAGTGTCATTCAAAAAGCCGTACGCGCGGTGCTCGATGGTGATGTTTTCTGGCCGCCCCAGGCCTTCGAAGCCGTCAGCGTTTCCGACGAAGCCAAGGCTGCCAGTGAAGGCCTGGCCAGCCTGACGCCCCAGCAGTTCCGGGTGTTGACCATGGTCTGTGAAGGTTTGCTGAACAAGCAGATTGCTTACGAATTGAGCGTTTCCGAAGCGACGATCAAGGCCCACGTCACCGCGATTTTCCGTAAGCTGAATGTACGGACCCGGACTCAGGCGGCGCTGCTCTTGCAACAACTTGAGTCAATTTCGAGCCACTAAGGTGTTATGTATTCACGCTTTTTTGACTTTGCTTAATCTAGCTTTCCCACTCCTTTTTGGTCAGTTGCTTACTCTATGTCACCTTTCAAAGGCCAGACCGGCCTAAAACGCATCCTCAACGCCTCCGGCTATTCCTTTGACGGCCTGCGCGCGGCCTTCACTGGCGAGGCGGCCTTCCGGCAACTGGTGTTGCTCAATGCCATCCTGATTCCGCTGTCGTTCTTCCTGAATGTCAGCCGTGTCGAGCAGGCGCTGCTGATTGCAGTCTGCCTGTTGGCGCTGATCGTCGAATTGCTCAACTCGGCGGTCGAAGCGGCCATCGACCGCATTTCCCTGGAGCGGCACCCACTGTCCAAGAACGCCAAGGACATGGGCAGTGCCGCTCAACTCGTGGCATTGAGCATGATCGCACTGGTGTGGGCGGTGATCCTGCTTTAAGCGATGGCAGGCAGAACGATCTCGTCGCTGCGCTGAACCCCGGCGGTGAAGGCGCGGCACAGCTCGAGGAACTCGCGCATCGCCGAGGTCTGATATTTCTGTTTGTGCCAGATGAAATAGAACTGCCGCGCCAGGTCCAGATCCGGTGTTTCTACCGGCACCAGGCTGCCACGACGGAACGCATCGCGCAGCGCCAGGCGCGAAATGCAGCCAATCCCCAACCCTGACTCCACCGCGCGCTTGATCGCTTCGGTGTGTTCCAGTTCCAGGCGAATGTTCAGCGCGCTGCGGTGGTGACGCATGGCCTGGTCAAAGGTCAGCCGCGTGCCCGAGCCTTGTTCTCGGAGAATCCACGCCTCATGACTCAGCTCCTCCATGGTGGCAATACCGCGTTGAGCCAGCGGATGCTGGGGCGCGCAGAACACCACCAGTTCATCTTCGACCCAGCTCTGCACTTCGATGTCCGGATGGCTGCAGTCGCCTTCGATTAGACCCAGATCAATTTCATAGTGAGCCACCTGTTGCACGATGTTGGCGGTGTTCTGCACATGCAGCTTCACCTGGCTTTCCGGATGGCGCTGCATGAAGCTGCCGATCAGCAGGGTGGCCAGGTAATTGCCGATGGTCAGGGTCGCACCGACCGCCAGGGAGCCGAAACCGGACTTGCCGTTGAGCAAGTCTTCGATTTCCTTGGCCTGATCGAGCAGGGCCACCGCTTGCGGCAATAGCTGTTTGCCGAGTGCGTTGAGGCTCAGCCGTTTGCCGGCGCGATCGAACAGTTGACAGCTGCACTGGCGCTCCAGCTCGGTGATCGAGGTGCTCGCCGCCGATTGCGAGAGGTTGAGCAGGCCCGCGGCACGGGATACGCTTTCCTGCTGGGCGACGGCGACGAATACTTGAAGTTGACGGAGAGTAAATCGCATATCGATATAACCGATAACCCTTATCTTAATAATCCATTTAACAGATATTGTCGCTGCCATTAGAATGCGATGCAATTGTGCACATCATTGGCGCAGGCAAAATCTCCAGGAGTCCCACGTACATGAGCAACATGAACCACGAGCGTGTCCTCAGTGTTCATCACTGGAACGACACTCTGTTCAGCTTCAAGTGCACCCGCGATCCGGGCCTGCGCTTCGAGAACGGTCAGTTCGTGATGATCGGCCTGCAACAGCCCAACGGCCGGCCGCTCATGCGCGCTTACTCGATTGCCAGCCCGAACTGGGAAGAGCATCTCGAGTTCTTCAGCATCAAAGTGCCTGATGGCCCGCTGACTTCCCAGTTGCAGCATCTGAAGGAAGGCGACGAGATCATCATCAGCAAGAAGCCTACCGGCACCCTGGTGCTGGATGACTTGAAGCCTGGCAAGCATTTGTACCTGCTCAGCACCGGCACCGGTCTGGCGCCGTTCATGAGCGTCATCCAGGACCCGGAAACCTACGAGCGTTTCGAAAAGGTGATCCTGTGCCACGGCGTGCGTTACGTCAACGAAGTCGCTTACCGCGAATTCATCACCGAGCACCTGCCGCAGAACGAGTTCTTCGGTGAGGCCCTGCGTGACAAGTTGATCTACTACCCGACCGTGACCCGCGAGCCGTTCGAAAATGAAGGCCGCCTGACCGACCTGATGCGCAGCGGCAAGCTGTTCAGCGACATCGGCCTGCCGCCGATCAACCCGCAGGACGACCGCGCCATGCTGTGCGGCAGCCCGAGCATGCTCGACGAGACCAGCGAAGTGTTGAACAGCTTCGGCCTGACTGTTTCGCCGCGGATGCGCGAGCCGGGTGATTACCTGATCGAGCGGGCGTTCGTCGAGAAGTGACCGAAGGTCACTTGTAGGAGCCGGCTTGCTGGCGATGGCAAACTTCAAAGCGCTATCGCCAGCAAGCCGGCTCCTACATTCAATGGCGTAGTGCACAGAAAAGCCCGCATGACCTGAGAAGGTCATGCGGGCTTTTTCGTTTCCGGGGTTCAGGCTTTTGCGGGAATGACTTCCAGGACGCGGATCACGCCCGTCTCAGGATAATGCCAGCGCACATCCAGATCCCAGAACTGCGCGCCGTATTCGCGCTCAGGCGTAGGAATCTGGTACGCCGGGCGTGGGTCTTGTGCCAGGCATTGCTCGATCAACTCGACCAGAGGTTCGCCAAGCCGCTGAGCGTGGCCGTGGGCCTGTTGCAGGGCCGAGTCCGTCCACTGCACGGGAATCAGCAGCGGCGGGGCGCTGGCGATGTCGTTGGACGCCGTGTCGATGATGTCGGCGTAGGGCACGTAAGGTTTGATGTCGAGAACTGGCGTGCCGTCCAGCAAGTCGATGCCGGAGATCCACAGTCGATTGGCTTCGACCTTGTCCAGTTTGACCACCGACTGGCCGATGCCATTAGGACGATGCGTTGCGCGGGTGGCGAACACGCCCATGGATTTGTTACCGCCCAGGCGCGGCGGGCGGACTTTGAGGCGTGGCTTTTCTTCCAGCGCTTGATGGAACAGGAACAGCAGCCACACATGGCTGACCTGCTCCAGCCCCTGCACCGCATCACCCTGATCAAACGGCGCCACCAGCTCCAGTACGCCCCGAGCGGCCGGGGCCAGTTGCGGTTGACGCGGAATGGCGAACTTCTCCTTGAAGCAGGAGCGCACGAAGCCGATGGGGGAAACGCTGTAGGTCATGGTCTGGGGTCGAGGCCGGGATTAGGGCGGCATGATAACCCGAGCGGCCTCGAGATCGGTGCTGCCTATTACTCCGTCATCGCGGGCAAGCCACGCTCCCACAAGGTTCTCGAGTGAACGCAAATGTTGTGTACGGCATAAAACCTGTGGGAGCGTGGCTTGCCCGCGATAGCCGCGCCGCCGATCTAGAGACTAAACCCGCCATCCAAAGGAATGACATTCCCGGTCATATACGCCCCGGCCGTACTCGCCAGGCTGATCGCCAGCGCCGCCATTTCTTCCTCCCGGCCCCAGCGCTTCATCGGAATCAACGCCGTGTCCTCGGCCAGCGCCTGCTCATCGTTGCCGATGTGCTGAGTCATCTTGCTCGGGAAACGTCCCGGTGCGATTACGTTGACGTTGATGTGCTGGCTCACCAACTCTCGCGCCAGAATCCGCGACAGTTGATGCAGGGCGGCTTTGCTCGGGCCGTAGGCATACGCCTGTTCGCCGAAGGAAGAAATCCCGGCCACCGAGCCAATGTTGATGATCCGTGCCGGATTCGCCGCCGAACCGGCCTTGCGCAGCAGCGGTAGAAATTGCTGGATGCAGTTGAACACTGAGGTGACGTTGAGCTGCATGACTTTTTCCCAGCCCTTGACCGGGTAACTCTCCAGCGGCGCACCCCAGGTGGTACCGGCATTGTTCACCAGAATATCCAGCTGACCGATCTGTTCGCTCAATTGCGCGGCCAGTTGTTGAACGCCTTCTTCATGCGCCAGGTTGGCGGCCATGGCGTGGCAAATCCCGAAGGCACTCAGCTCATCGGCAGTTTGCTGACAGGCTTCGGCATCCCGGGCGCACACGTACACGATGGCGCCGGCCTCGACATAAGCCTTGGCGATCATTTTGCCGATACCGCGGGTGCCGCCGGTCACCAGAGCGGTGCGGCCTTGCAGAGAGAAGTAGGGATGCATGGCGAGTCCTGAGAGCTGAGGGTCAATACACCCTAGTCTTCAGCCGCCGGAAGCGGAGCCACTATTTTTGCGCGGAATGAACATCTATACAGATTGGTCTGCGACCGCGCTTGTAGGAGCCGGCTTGCTGGCGATGGCGTTCTCAAGATCGCCATCGCCAGCTAGCCGGCTCCTACAGGGCGCGCGGCGCGATTTACTGCGGGCGCACGCGCAGGGTCAGGCCCTTGAGGAAGTTGCGCAGCAATTGATCGCCGCACGGGCGGTAGTTAGTGTGGCCGAACTTGCGGAACAGCGCGCTCAGCTCAGGCTTGGACACCGGGAACTCGGCGGCCTTGAGGATGGCGTGCATGTCGTCTTCCTTCAGTTCGAAGGCGACGCGCAACTTCTTCAGGATGATGTTGTTGGTCACCGGCACTTCGATCGGCTGCGGCGGACGGCTTTCGTCCTTGCCACGCTTGAAGATCACCAGGCCATCGAGGAAATGCGCCATGACTTCGTCCGGGCAGCGTACGAAACCTTCCTCGTCTTCTTCTTTCTTGTCGAGGTATGTCACCAGGTCTTCCAGAGTGACGTCCATGCCGCCGAGCTTGATGATCTCGATGACTTTCTTGTCGCTGATGTCGAGCATGTAGCGCACGCTGCGCAGTACGTCGTTATGAATCATGTGTGCAGTCCTGATATTTCGCTGTGGGCGCCGCATGAAGCTGCGGCGCCGGAATGTATGGCGGCGGGAAAAGCCTTAGAACTTCTCTTTGCCGGACAGGTAGCGCCATTGCCCCACGGGCACTTTGCCGATGGACACACCGCCGATGCGGATGCGGCGGATGGCGACGACCTTGAGGCCGACGGCCTGGCAGAACAGGGCGATCACGCCCGGTTGTGGGTTTTTCATGGCAAAGCGCAGGCGGTTTTCGTTCTGCCAGCTGGCCTTGACCGGCGGCAGTTCCTTGCCCTTGTACGTCAGGCCGTGGTTCAGGCGGTTGAGGCCGTGAGCCACCATGTCGCCTTCGACCTCGACCACATATTCCTGCTCGATCTTGCTGGCATCGGCGGTGAGTTTGCGCAGAATCTTCCAGTCCTGGGTGAACACCAGCAGACCGCTGGCGTTGGCCTGCAGGTCGGCGCTGGCGGTCAGGCGCAGGAAGTGACCCTTGAGCGGACGTTTGCCGTAGCGGTGTTCTTCGCTCAGGGTCGCGGCGCTGAGGGTCGCCATGGCGCTGTCCGCGTCCATGCCCGCCGGGACGTTCATCAGGATGGTCACCGGCTCCGGCGCAGTGGCCTTGGCCTCTGGGTCGAGCTCGACTTTCTGGGTGTCGACCTTGAACTGCGGCTCGTCGATGACTTCACCGTCGACGGTGACCCAGCCGCCCTCGATGAACAGCTCAGCCTCCCGACGGGAGCAGCCGACGAGTTCGATGAGGCGTTTGGAGAGACGAATCGGGTCAGTCATGACAGGGCCGTAACAAAAAAGGGGTGGGCATTGTACCTGCCTGGCGCCGGTTAATCGCGGGTCCATTTGCCTCATGTGTTTTTAATGTGGGAGCGAGCAAGCCCGTTCCCACATGGCGCCATGGTGTGTCAGCCATTGCGCGCCAGTTGCTGGCCCTGGCGCAAACGCATGTGCAGCAACGGGTAAGGCTGGCCCATACCGTCATGCTCCGAACGACCAATTACCTCGAAGCCCTGCTTGAAGTAAAAACCCAGGGCCTGTGGGTTCTGCTCGTTGACGTCCAGCTCATCGGCGTTCAGGTGTTCCAGGGCATAGCGCAGTAATTGCTTGCCCAGGCCTTGGCCACGGTGATCCGGATCGATGAACAGCATTTCGATCTTGCCCGCTGCCACGCCGGCGAACCCGGTGATGCGCTGGCGCGAGTCTTTGGTGCAGATCAGCATGACGGCGTCGAGGTAGCGGGTCAGGACCAGGTTCTTCAGCAGTTCGATGTAGCTGTCGGGCAGAAAGTCATGGGTAGCGCGCACCGAGGCTTCCCACACGCGGGTGAGTTCTTCGTAGTCGCTCTGTTTCGGTGTGTAAATGACCGAATGTTGGCGCATGGCCGCTTGCTCCTTCTGTTAAGAGCCGTTCCTGTAAGGCTGCGAGTTTTTTCTCCCACAAAACGATAGACGTAAAAAAGCCCCGCATCTCGTCAAGAGAGCAGGGCTTTTCGTATTTTTTGCGTTTAGATCTGTTCAGCCCACAGGTCGTATTCGTCGGCGTCGGTCACTTTGCACCAGACCTTGTCGCCCGGCTTCAGGTTGCTGCCATTGTCGATGAACACGTTGCCGTCGATTTCCGGGGCATCGAAGAAGCAGCGGCCAACCGCGCCTTGCTCGTCGACTTCGTCCACCAGCACTTCGATCTCACGGCCGATGCGCATTTGCAGGCGTGCCGAGCTGATGGCCTGCTGGTGCGCCATGAAGCGATCCCAGCGGTCTTGCTTGACGTCGTCCGGAACGATCTCCAGGTCCAGATCGTTTGCCGGTGCGCCTTCGACCGGCGAGTACTGGAAGCAGCCGACGCGGTCCAGCTGGGCTTCGGTCAGCCAGTTCAACAGGTACTGGAAGTCTTCTTCGGTTTCGCCGGGGAAGCCGACGATGAAGGTCGAACGGATGATCAGGTCCGGGCAGGTTTCGCGCCAGTTCTTGATGCGGGCCAGGGTCTTGTCTTCGAAAGCCGGGCGTTTCATGGCTTTGAGGACTTTCGGGCTGGCGTGCTGGAACGGGATGTCCAGGTACGGCAGGATTTTCCCGGCGGCCATCAGCGGGATCAGCTCGTCGACGTGCGGGTACGGATAAACGTAGTGCAGGCGAACCCAGACGCCGAGGGTGCTCAGGGCTTCGCAGAGTTCGGTCATGCGGGTTTTCACCGGCGCGCCGTTCCAGAAACCGGTGCGGTATTTCACGTCGACGCCGTAGGCGCTGGTGTCCTGGGAAATCACCAACAGCTCTTTGACACCGGACTTGACCAGGCGCTGGGCCTCGTCAAGAACATCACCGACCGGACGGCTGACCAGTTTGCCGCGCATCGACGGGATGATGCAGAAGCTGCAGCTGTGGTTGCAGCCTTCGGAAATCTTCAGGTAGGCGTAGTGGCGCGGGGTCAGTTTGATCCCTTGCGGCGGCACCAGGTCGATCAGCGGGTTGTGATCCTGACGCGGCGGCACGACGTCGTGCACGGCGTTGACCACTTGCTCGTACTGCTGCGGACCGGTCACGGCCAGCACACTCGGGTGCACGTTACGGATATTGCCTTCTTCGACGCCCATGCAGCCGGTCACGATGACCTTGCCGTTTTCCTTGATGGCTTCGCCGATCACTTCCAGGGACTCAGCCTTGGCCGAGTCGATGAAGCCGCAGGTATTGACCACCACGACGTCGGCGTCCTGATAAGTGGACACAACGTCATAGCCTTCCATGCGCAGCTGGGTAAGGATGCGCTCGGAGTCGACCAGTGCTTTCGGGCAACCCAGGGATACGAAGCCAACCTTTGGATTGGCCGGCGCAGGAGTGGTGGACATGTCTAACCTCGGTATTTGTGACGCCTCCAGCCGATGACGGCAAGGCGACAGACGGGCGCTATGTTGCACCCTCTGGTCAAAAAGTGCGCAATTCTAACGATGGGCGGCGCACTTGACCAGCTTTATGCAGGGAAATACGACGAGTGCTGCGCTATGCTTCGCGCCTTTACGCTTTACCGATTTTTTACAGTCAATAAATCGTCTGTAACAACAAGTAAAACAGTGCATGCTGCACCACAAATCATAGTGCTTCTTTGAAGAAGCCCGGATCTGAGTAGTAGGAGTGATGGATGGGGCAGGCAAGTAGTCAGGCGATAGCCGGCGGACATTCGGCGGCGAAGCCGATCAGCATGCTGGTTGCGGCGGTCGGAGTGGTTTATGGCGACATCGGCACGAGCCCGTTGTACACCCTAAAAGAAGTGTTTTCCGGTGGCTATGGCGTGCCCGTCAACCATGACGGCGTGCTGGGCATTCTGGCGCTGATCTTCTGGTCGCTGATCTGGGTCGTGTCGATCAAATACATGATGTTCGTGCTGCGTGCCGACAACCAGGGCGAAGGCGGGATCATGGCCTTGACCGCGCTGGCACGACGAGCGGCGGGGGGGCATGCAAAATTGCGCACGCTGCTGGTGGTCTGCGGGCTGATCGGCACGGCGCTGTTCTACGGCGACAGCATGATCACCCCGGCGATTTCCGTTCTTTCGGCGATCGAAGGGCTGGGGCTGGCCTTCGAAGGCATCGACCATTGGGTGGTGCCGCTGTCGTTGATCGTGCTGGTGGCGCTGTTTCTGATCCAGCGTCATGGTACGGCCCGGATCGGCATTCTGTTCGGGCCGATCATGGTCACCTGGTTTCTGGTACTCGGCGCGCTGGGCGTGTACGGCATCAACCAACACCCGGAAGTGTTGCAGGCGATAAACCCGGTCTGGGGCGTACGCTTCTTCATGGACCATCCAGGCATGGGGATCACGATTCTTGGTGCCGTGGTGCTGGCGTTGACCGGTGCCGAGGCGCTGTACGCGGACATGGGCCACTTCGGGCGCAAGCCGATCGCTCGGGCCTGGTTCATCCTGGTGTTGCCCGCACTGGTGCTGAACTACTTCGGTCAGGGCGCATTGCTGCTCGGTGATCCGGAAGCGGCCCGCAACCCGTTCTATCTGCTGGCGCCAAGCTGGGCGCTGATCCCGTTGGTCGCGTTGTCGACCATGGCCACGGTGATTGCCTCGCAAGCGGTCATCTCCGGTGCATTCTCCCTGACCCGCCAGGCGATCCAGCTCGGCTACATTCCGCGCATGCGCATTCAGCACACCTCCAGTGCCGAACAAGGGCAGATTTATATCGGCGCGGTGAACTGGGCGCTAATGGTCGGCGTGATCCTGCTGGTACTGGGCTTCGAGTCCTCCGGCGCCCTGGCCTCGGCCTACGGCGTGGCGGTGACCGGGACCATGTTGATGACCACGATTCTGGTGTCGGCGGTGATGCTGCTGCTGTGGAAGTGGCCACCGGTTCTTGCGGTCCCGGTGTTGCTCGGCTTTCTGTTGGTGGACGGTCTGTACTTCGCCGCCAACGTGCCAAAAATCGTTCAGGGTGGCGCGTTCCCGGTGATCGCCGGTATCGCACTGTTCGTCCTGATGACCACCTGGAAACGCGGCAAGCAACTGCTGGTGGATCGCCTGGACGAAGGCGGGCTGCCGCTGCCGATCTTTATCAGCAGTATCCGTGTGCAACCGCCACATCGGGTCCAGGGCACCGCTGTGTTCCTTACCGCTCGCCCGGATGCCGTGCCCCACGCGCTGTTGCACAATCTGCTGCATAACCAGGTGCTGCACGAGCAAGTGGTGTTGCTGACAGTGGTGTACGAAGACATCCCGCGCGTCCCGCCGCAACGACGTTTCGAGGTCGATTCTTACGGCGAAGGCTTCTTCAGGGTCATCCTGCACTTCGGTTTCACCGACGAGCCGGACGTGCCGCAAGCACTGAAGCTGTGTCATCTCGATAACCTGGACTTCAGCCCGATGCGCACCACGTACTTCCTCAGCCGCGAGACAGTCATCGCCTCCAAGCTCGAAGGCATGGCCCGCTGGCGCGAGGCGTTGTTCGCCTTCATGCTGAAAAACGCCAATGGCAACCTGCGTTTCTTCAATCTGCCGCTGAACCGGGTGATTGAACTAGGTACCCAGGTCGAGATGTAAGCCCCCATGAAAAAGCCCCCGTTGCCATGAAGGTAGCGGGGGCTTTTTTGTGTCTGTGCCTTTACTTGCTTTCAGGCAATTCTTCTTCAGATTCGGTCTTTGTTCGGGCGGGTCGTGGGGTCAGCACCTTCACCACATCATCAATCACCGCCTTACTCATCGCCGTCAAATAATGCGCGGCCCAGGCGTGGCGGTCGGTGTCTTTTGCGTAGGCTGCATCCTCGGTAAATGATCTGACGAGGAACAGCAGATCGGAGGCTTGTGACAAGGCATCAACAATGGGGACGCCGGCGCGGACGTTGAACAACGCCTGATCCGAGCAGTAGATGAGAGGGGTGAAGCCAAGGGTTTTTAGTTCTGAAATCGCGGAAACATCAATTTTAGTCATAGTCAAAAATCCTAGTTGAGGAGCTGACTCATTCGTTTCCAAGCGAATGGGTGACAGCTGTACGCAGGTTGGAAACCGGGAACTAGGAAACCGGCACGCCCGAGGGCGTCCCACGCACAGCTGCCATAACTCATGATCACAAAAAACGCATGCAATCATGAAGGGGCGCTGTTGCGGCTAGTATCCGACGGGTTTCCAAGCCCGATCGCTGAATGGTCAGCGACGTCCGAGAGTATCCCGTCGAAGAAAAACGCAACAAGACGGCAAAGTGCCCAAAAAGAAAGATTCGGAGTTTGCCTACAAGGTCTGCGGGCGTCATCCGATATTGTGACACCTTCTGTAAACGAGACTAAACATGTCCCCATTTATCTGAGTTCAGCGCAGCCCCCTGTGGTGCGGTTAAATTGCGTGCTAATGAAAAAGCCCCCGCAACCATAAGGTGTCGGGGGCTTTTTTGTGTCCGGGGACTCAGATCACTCCTGAGCCGCCGTCTCCTTCGCTTGACGCTTCACGATGGCATCCACCAATCGCTGCGCCAACGCCGGGTAGTTCTCGTCGAAGTGATGGCCGCCAGGCAGTTTCATCGCTTCGCCCACGGCGGTCTTGTCGGTGCAGCCGCTCTCGTCGACTTCTTCCTCACCGTAGATGCACACCACTTTCGCCGGCGGCAGCTTGGCCATTTCCGGGCCGGTGGCGGCTTCTTTGCCGGCGTTGCCGAGCCAGCCTTCGACTTCGATCTCGAAGCTGCCGGTGCGGGCGAAGGCCAGCAGGATGATTGCGTCGACCCGCTGCTGTTCGGCTTCCGGCAGACGGTTGTAGATGGCTGGCAGAACGTCGGCGCCGAATGAGTAGCCGGTCAGGATGAAGCGCTTGGTGCCCCATTTCTGCCGGTAGTGCTGCATCAGTTCGGTCAGGTCCAGGGCGCTTTGTTCCGGGCTCTTGTGCTGCCAGTAGTAGCGCAGGGTGTCGATGCCGACCACCGGGTAGCCGATCTTGGCCATCTCGCCGGCCACGTCGCGGTCCAGGTCGCGCCAGCCGCCGTCGCCGGAGAGGAATAGGGTCACGGTGTCCTTGGCTTGGCCGGCTGGCACTTCGACCACCGGAATCTGCAGGCCGCCAGCGGCTTTATCGCCACCGACGAGGGTTTTGCGCAGTTCGTTGTTCAGCACTTGCGGCAGGTTGATGTCGTAGTCGCTGATGCTGGTTTCGGCGTTGGGCTGGTCACGCACGAAGCCGGCGCTGGTGTCGTCCGGGTTGTCGTTCCAGGCCACCAGCCAGTGACCGTGGGCGGCGCTTTTTGGCAGCAGGTGCGTGCAACCGGGTTTTTCCAGGGCCAGGTCAACCGAAATGGCCTGGGCCTTGTCGTCCTTCTGCTCGGCCAGCCAGCGCCACGCCAGCACGGCGCCAGGGCCGATGCCGCTGACCAGGGTTGCCGGGCCTTTGAGCTCTCTGAGGCCTGCCTGCAGAGCGCGACTTTGCTGAATGCAGTCCTTGGGCAGGATCACTTGGACGATCTGCGCCGAGCCGCTGCGGCTCAGGGTCATCAATTGTTTATCGCTGAGCTTCTGCTCTTCATTGACCGCCACCAGCACCTGCGCGCGCGGCGTGGTGCCGGGGATGACGCGGGTCATCGCGGCGCCATCGGCTGGCGTCAGCAGTTCGAGGGTCGGTTCGGGTGCCGGGCGTTTCAGGTACCAGTAACCGCTACCGACAATCAGGGCCAGCACTACCAGTGTGGCCAGTACGTACCGCAGGGAGCGTTGAATCATCAGCGTTTCACCAATCCAGTCAAGCCGCCCGCAATCAGGGCGGCAGTGTCGGCCAGGGCCACCAGCGGATCGAGTCCGGCGGGCACGGCCATATAACGGGGTTCCCAGTCAGGCTGGAACTTGTCTTTGAAGCGGCGCAAACCTTGGAAGTTATACAGCTGCTCACCACGGCGGAACACCATCGAGCCCAAGCGCTGGGTCAGTGGTGCGCCGCGCCGGGGTTGCAACCCCGACAATGGCACCATGCCCAGGCTGAAGCGCGCGTATCCATGATTTTTATAATGTTGAATCAGGCCGACCATCATGAATTCCATGGTCAGCTTAGGGGCGTCGGGGTGTGCGCGCATCAGGTCGAGGCTGGCCAGTTCATGACCGTAGGTCTCGAGCAGGTTGGCGAACGCCACCGGGCGCCCTTCGAAACGAATCACCGCGACACGGAAGTGCTTGAGGTAGTCATCGCTGAAACGCCCAAGCGAGAAGCCTTTCTCGCGCACATTCTTGCCGGTCAGCCAGGCATCGGAAATCACCTTGAGCTCGTCCATCGGCGCTTGCCCCGGCTCATGGATCTCCAGCGACAGGCCGTCACGGGTGCCACGGTTCCAGGTGTAGCGCAGGTCCTTCATCTCTTTGCCTTTGGCTTCGAGATCGAAACGCTTGAGGTCGACCCGGGCTTCTTCGCCGAGCTTGATCGCAGTCAGGCCGATGTCCATGTAGTACGGCAGGTTCTCGGCACGCACTTGATAAAACACAGGGCGGGCGTGGTGGATATCGCACAGGTCACGGAACTGCCAGATCATTTCCGCCCGTTGCTGGGTCGGGCCGATCGGGTCATACAGCGCTACCAGGCTGCGGCCACGGCGGGCGTACATCAGGAACGCCTCGTCGTTGGGGTGGAACAGCAGCGCCTTGTCACCGGTCAGGGCCAGGCCGCCATCCGGTTGGGACGAGGCCATGAGGATATTAGCCGCGCGCTCCAGTTCATCGGAGGTTGGCAGGTGGATTATCGGACGCGCGGTACGCAGCAGCCACGTCAGGGATACCACCACCAGCAGCACCGCGGCACCCAGCAACGAGCGCAAGCCTCGCGGGGCGTCGGCGTCGAGGGTGAACTGCCACCAGAGTTGATGGCTGTACGGAACGTCCTGATAGGCGAACAGCAGCAACCAGATCGATGCGCCGAGTACGCAAAGACTCGACACCAGATACAGCGGCGAAAACGGCAGCTCGGTCAGGCGGCTGGGGCGGTAGAACGAACGCCGGAAAACCCCCAGCAAACTTGCTGTCAGGGTCATCAGGCTGGCTTCTTCCCAATCGAAGCCTTTGAGCAGAGAGAGCACGGCGCCGACCAACAACAGAATGGTGGTCAGCATCCACGCGGCCGACAGGCGGCGACGCAAGCCCTGAGCCAGCAGCAGGCAGAGCACGCCCACCAGGCTGGCGCCGAAGTGCGAGGCGTCGACCAGTCGATGCGGGATCAGAAAGCCGATGTGTTCAAGGCGCGTATCGATCTCCGGCGTTACGCCAGAGAACAGCAACACCACGCCGGACAGGAACACCAGCACCGCCAGAATCGGCGCGGCCAGGCCTGAGGCGGCGCGTAGCGTCTGGCGTGTCTGAAACAGGCGCTGGCCTTCATTGATCAGCAGCAGTACGCAAGCCACCAGCAGCGGCAAGATCACGTAGATCAGGCGGTAGAGCAGCAGGGCGGCAGCCAGTGGCGCGGCACCGAGCTTGTCGGCGAAGGCCGCCAGCAAAATCGCTTCGAACACCCCGACACCGCCGGGTACATGGCTGAGCACGCCAGCGGCCAGGGCCAATAGATAGACCAGCAGGAACGCACCGAAGGGTGGCGCTTCGGGCAGCAACAGATAGAGCACTGTCGCGGCGGCGGCCACGTCCAGGGCGGTGATGACCAGTTGCAGGAAGGTCAGGCGGCGGCCCGGCAGGCGCAAGGTGCGGCGGCCGACCTTGACCAGCAGGTTGTCCGGGTAAGGCTGTTCCGGCAAACGACGGCGGTAGATACCGATCGCCAGTACCGTGGCGAGCAGCAGCACGGCCCCTGCAATCGCACCCAGCAACGTCTCGGAGAAACCCAGGGCCAGCGAGGCGGCGGGCAGGTTGCTGAGGGTGGCGAGGGCGGCCAGGGGCGGGAGGGCGCAGCCGAGCGAGAGGCTGGCAAACAGCGTCATGTGCGCGACTTCCGAAGCCCCCACGCCATGCCGTGCATATAGACGGTAGCGAACCGAGCCCCCCGACAGCAGCGACAGACCGATGGCATTGCCGATGGCGAAGGCGGTGAAGCCCCCCAGCGCCACGACTCGCGGCGCCAGTGTCACGCCGGCATAACGGCTGGCCGACCATTCGTAACCCAGCAGAATGATGAAGCCGACGACGGTCGCGCCTAACGCTCCCAGCAAGGCCGGTCTCGGCACTTCCAGGATCGAGTCGTGCAGCGCGTACAGATCGAGTTCGCTCAGCAGGTGACGACAGGCAATCAGCGCGATGGCGAACAGCAGCAAAGTGACCGCCAGACCGATGGGTTGACGGTATTTGCTGATTCGATCCAGCAAGCGCAGACGCTCAGCTTTGATCGGTTGTGTCGCTGTGACGGTGTCTTGTGGATCAGACGAGTTGGCGCGCATCAATCACCTCTTGGATTGTGCGCGACAGGATGGGGGTATCCAGCCAAGTTACCAATCCCTGTAGAAAAAAATAATCACAAATATTAACGCGTCTCACCGGGTATCGGCGATGGCGCATCACCAGTCGTCGAGGGTTTTCCTTGCGGTTCAGCCTAGGTCTGAACTCACAGTCTGGCGACCCTGAACGGCTCACTGCACAGTGACAGATCATTGTTGCGAAAGGACTTTTTCAACAGATACAAAAAAGGCCACTCTTTCGAGTAGCCTTTTTTGATGTTTGGTTGCGGGAGCCGGATTTGAACCGACGACCTTCGGGTTATGAGCCCGACGAGCTACCAGACTGCTCCATCCCGCGTCTGTGTGGCGGCATTCTACAGGCGAACGCCGTAGTGTCAACCGTTAATCCAAGTATGGGTCAAATAAACCAGAATCAGCGCTGAACGGTCGCCGAGGAACGCTAAGTTTCGGAATCAGAAGGATTTCTCGTTTCTGCTCGGTAAAGCATGAAACGCTGATTTTTTATAAAACAGGCACGCACAAAAAAGGCCACTCTTTCGAGTGGCCTTTTTCGATGTTTGGTTGCGGGAGCCGGATTTGAACCGACGACCTTCGGGTTATGAGCCCGACGAGCTACCAGACTGCTCCATCCCGCGTCTGTGTGTCGGCATTCTACAGAGGATCGCCGGGCTGTCAACCTTCAATCTCGGTAAAATCTGTTCCTGTTCAATCGCTTAGGTGAAAACAGAGGGTGTGGATCGGGCTGAAACGCAGGCAGGGCAAGGCTTTTGGCTCTATCGGTAGGTGGCTTTCGATTGAGAAAATAAATTCCTCCGGTACTTTTCCTACCGCTTGAAAAGAAGATTCAGACTACTGGTGCTATATACAGGTGTCAGTGAGATACTGCCGGTACGACACGCCGATACTTCATTTCTTCGCCATGAACACCGCTTTTATATGACGCAGCGAAAAATCATCCACGTCGATTGTGATTGCTTCTATGCCGCCATCGAGATGCGTGACGACCCGCGCCTGGCCGGTAAGCCTTTGGCGGTGGGCGGCTCGGCGGATCGGCGTGGGGTGATTGCTACCTGTAACTATGAAGCTCGGGCGTATGGCGTGCGCTCGGCCATGTCTTCCGGACATGCCTTGAAACTGTGTCCGGACCTGACCATCGTCAAGCCGCGCATGGAGGCCTATAGAGAAGCGTCGAAGGAAATACATACGATCTTTCGCGATTATACCGACCTGATCGAGCCGCTTTCCCTGGACGAGGCTTACCTCGACGTGTCGGAGAGTGCGCATTTTGGTGGCAGCGCCACGCGAATCGCCCAGGATATTCGTCGCCGGGTGTCCAATCAGTTGCACATCACCGTGTCGGCCGGTGTGGCGCCGAACAAGTTTCTTGCCAAGATCGCCAGCGACTGGAAGAAGCCCAATGGCCTATTCGTGATCACGCCTGATCAGGTGGACGACTTTGTCAGCGGCTTGCCGGTGAGCAAACTGCATGGTGTTGGCAAAGTGACCGCTGACAAACTGGGCAAGCTCGGCATCATCGATTGCGCGCAATTACGCGAGTGGAACAAATTGGCGCTGGTGCGTGAATTCGGCAGCTTCGGCGAGCGACTCTGGAGCCTGGCCCGTGGGATCGATGAGCGGTTGGTGCACAACGACAGTCGTCGGCAGTCGATCAGCGTTGAAAACACCTATGACGTGGACCTGCCGGATCTGGTGAGTTGTCTGGATAAATTGCCGGAGCTGCTGGAGTCCCTGAATGGCCGAATGGCGCGGATCGACAGCAGCTATCGCCCGGGCAAACCGTTCGTCAAAGTGAAATTCCACGATTTTACCCAGACTACGTTGGAGCAGGCCGGGGCAGGGCGGGATCTGGGGAGTTATCAGCTGTTGTTGACCCAGGCCTTCAATCGCGGCGGGAAACCGGTGCGGTTGTTGGGGATTGGGGTGAGGCTGGAGGATTTGCGGGGCGGGTTTGAGCAGTTGGAGTTGTTTGAGCGGTGAGATTTTAAAATCAAAAGATCGCAGCCTTCGGCAGCTCCTGCAGGGTGTACTCCATCCAATGTAGGAGCCGCCGAAGGCTGCGATCTTTTAATAGGCCTTAATTCGGCCCCGGATCCGCCACCAGTCGCCCGGCATCCTTGGTCAGTGACTTGAGAAACTCAGCCTGCAACTCGGGATCGTTGCGGGTCAGTTCGATCAGGCTCTGTTCCAGCTCGCTGGCTTCTTCTTCCAGACCCAGTTCCGACAGGCGCTTGACCCGGTGCACCCACTGGCTCACCTCGTCGTCTTCGAGATCGTCGTAAATCAGCCCATGGGCTTCGAGCAGCTTGCCGCGCAAGTTGTTGCTGATCGCCAGTGACGAGTCGGTGTGCACATCGTCCTTGTTGTCCTCGACACTGATCTGCAGCTTGCCCAGATGATTGAGGTCATGTTCGGCGAACGGGCTGTCCAGCAGGTTCAGGCGCAACACACCGTTGCGGTCGGTGCTCAGCTCGAACGTGTCCTTGCCGGCCTTGACCTGCACCGGACGCTCGCTCCAGGGCAGACTCGAGTATTCCGTGCGCTTGTCACGCTGGACTTCGTCGATGCCCGCCAGGTTCTGCTGCGCGCGACCGTGAGACTGCACGTTCATGAACGGGTTGAGCCCGGCAAAACCATAGCTGAGCCAATCCTTCGTCACGCTGTCCGGCAGATTACCGAGGGCGAACACGTTGACCACGTTCGCACCGATGCCGGCCACTACGGCCACCGCCCCCAGTGGGATCTCATAGATCTCCCTCCAGGGTTGGTAAGGCGTGTAGCGGTCATAGTGGCGTGTGACTTCGAACTCGGTGACTTCGAAGGTCTTCTGCTCGTGGATTTTCACCCGGCGTTGCGGCAGCTCCAGCACTTTGGGCTCGCCGACATCGATCTGCAGGCTGTGATCGAGCAACTTACGCTCGACCCGCTCCTCGTGCTCGCTGCGTTGTGACATGTGATTGGCACAGCCGCTGACCAGCAGGGTGCCGCACAGGGCGGCACCACCGAGGCCTAAGGTGTTTCGCTTGAACATGACGTCTCTATCTGGTGTCAGCGGCGGATACGGGCCTGGAGGAAAGACAGCACGTCAGCAACCGGCAGCGCTTGCGCCTCGGCTTCGGTACGGCTCTTGTATTCCAGATTGCCGTCGGCGAGGCCGCGGTCACTGACCACGATCCGGTGTGGAATGCCGATCAGCTCCATGTCCGCGAACTTGATGCCCGGGCTGGTTTTCTTGTCGCGGTCGTCCAGCAGCACGTCGAAGCCGGCGGCAGTCAGTTCTGCGTAGAGCTTGTCGGTGGCTTCGCGAACCTGTTCGGTTTCGTAGCGCAGCGGTACCAGAGCAATCTGGAACGGGGCCAGAGCGTCGCTCCAGATGATCCCGTTCTCGTCGTTGTTCTGTTCGATGGCGGCAGCTACTACGCGGGATACACCAATGCCGTAGCAGCCCATTTCCAGGGTGACCGGTTTGCCGTTCTCGCCCAGCACTTCGCACTTCATCGCTTTGCTGTACTTGTTGCCCAGCTGGAAGATGTGCCCGACTTCGATGCCGCGCTTGATTTCCAACGTGCCTTTGCCGTCAGGGCTTGGGTCGCCGGAGACAACGTTGCGCAGGTCGGCAACGGTCGGAACCGGCAGATCGCGCTCCCAGTTCACGCCAAAGTAGTGCTTGTCGTCGATGTTGGCACCGATGCCGAAGTCGCTCATCAGTTCGACGGAACGGTCGATGATGATCGGCAGCGGCAGGTTCAGCGGGCCGAGGGAACCGGCGCCGGCGCCAATGGCGTCGCGCAGTTCGGCTTCGGAAGCCATGACCAGTGGGCTGGCAACGCCAGGCTGGTTGGCGGCCTTGATTTCGTTCAGTTCGTGGTCGCCACGGATGATCAGGGCAATCAGCTTGCCTTTCTCTTCAGCGTGCACCACCAGGGTCTTGATGGTTTTTTCGATCGGCAGGTTGAAGCCTTCGACCAGTTGCGCAATGGTCTTGGCGTTCGGCGTGTCGACCAGACGCAGCTCTTCGGCAGGCAGTGGACGAGAGGTTTCCCGCGGTACGGCTTCGGCTTTCTCGATGTTCGCGGCGTAGTCGGAACCGTTGCTGAAGACGATGTCGTCTTCGCCGGACTCGGCCAGTACGTGGAACTCGTGGGAACCGGCGCCACCGATGGAGCCGTTGTCGGCTTCAACCGGACGGAATTTCAGGCCCAGGCGGGTGAACACGTTGCAGTACGCCTGGTGCATGCGGTCGTAGGTGACCTGCAGCGATGCCTGGTCGGCGTGGAACGAGTAGGCGTCCTTCATGATGAATTCGCGGCCGCGCATCAAACCGAAGCGTGGGCGGATTTCGTCACGGAACTTGGTCTGGATCTGATACAGGTTGATCGGCAGCTGTTTGTAGCTGCTCAACTCGTTGCGCATCAGGTCGGTGATGACCTCTTCGTGAGTCGGGCCGGCGCAGAAGTCGCGACCGTGGCGATCCTTGAAGCGCAGCAATTCAGGGCCGTATTCTTCCCAGCGACCCGATTCCTGCCACAGCTCAGCCGGTTGAGTGCTCGGCATCAACACTTCGAGAGAACCGGCGGCGTTCATTTCTTCACGCACGATGGCTTCGACCTTGCGCATCACTCGCAAGCCCATCGGCAGCCAGGTGTACAGGCCCGAGGCGAGTTTGCGGATCATGCCGGCGCGCAGCATCAGCTGATGGCTGATGACGACCGCGTCGGAAGGCGTTTCTTTCTGTGTGGCGAGCAAAAATTGACTGGTGCGCATGGTTGGCCGTTGTCGGTTGCTGATAACGAGAAGTAATGGGGCATTGTACGGGCGAGATCTGCTGGCGTACAGGCGTGCGGCCGGCTGTGTGGCTGGAGGGCGAGAATCTGCTCGCCCTCTGCGTCCTGTATCAAAGAGGCTGCGATTCTTCCGTGACCGGGGTCTGAGCCGGTTCAGGTGTCGGGGTCGGACCGGCACGGCGGTTTTCCTGGAACCAGTGCAAGGCGATCAACAGCAGCGTCGGAACGCCCAGCAGGGCAGTGATCAGGAAGAAGTTGTGGTAGCCGAATTTTTCCACCATGACCCCTGAATAGCCGCCGATCAGGCGAGGCAACAAGAGCATGATCGAGCTGAGCAGGGCGTACTGGGTCGCGGAGAATTTGAGGTTGGTCAGGCTCGACAGGTAAGCGACGAACGCCGAAGTCGCCAGGCCCGAGCTGAAGTTGTCCAGGGAAATGGTGACGATCAGCATCCGCAGATTGGCGCCCATGTCCGTGAGCATCAGGAACAGCAGGTTAGTGGCCGCCGATGCGGCACCGCCGATGAACAGAATGGGCAGAATGCCGAAGCGCACGATGAGCAGGCCGCCCATGCCGGCGCCAACCAATGTCATGATCAGGCCGAAAATCTTGCTGACACTGGCAATCTGATCCTTGGTGAACCCTTGGTCGATGTAGAACACGTTGGCCATCACGCCCATGACCGTATCGGACATCCGGTAGGTGGCGATCAGCCCAAGCAGCAGCAGGGCTTGCCAGCGGTAACGCAGAATGAAGTCGTTGACCGGCGTCAGCACCGGCGCCAGGCCACGGCGGCCCATGGCCGACAAGCACAGGGCGGTGAGCGTGGTATAGAGGATTGCCCGCAGGAATGCGCGGTCTTCGAGCAACAGGTCGAGCAGGCTGACGCCGTTGAATAGCACGCTGGCGAAGTCGGTGTTGTAGAACTGGGTGAACATGGCCGGTACGGACACCAGCAGTACGATCAGCACGAACACCGACGCCAGCTGGTGCACGAAGCTGTAGCGTCCGGCCTGAAGCTGAGTGCGCAGTGGCACCGGCGGTTCGCGCATGAAGAAGGAGGTCAGCAGCGCCGGGATCATCAAGATGCCGAACAGCAGATAGGTGCCAGTCCACGCCGCATGTTTGTAGTTGAAACCGGTGGAGCCGAAGCCTTCGGCAAAAAACAGCGCGCCCGCCGTTGCCAGCAGGGCCGCGACCCGATAACCGGCCATGTAGCTGGCCGCCAGTGCAGCCTGGCGGGTATCGTCGACGATTTCCAGGCGATAGGCGTCGATGGCAATGTCTTGCGTTGCCGAAGCAAAGGCGACTACCACAGCGATGGCGATCAGCCAGGACAGGTGTTTTTGCGGGTCGCAGAAACCCATGCCGATCAGGCCGAGGATCACCAGTGCCTGGGCCAGCACCAGCCAGGAGCGTCGTCGGCCCAGCTTGCCGAGCAGGGGTAGGCGCCACTGGTCGAGCAGCGGGGACCAGACCCATTTAAAGGCGTAGGCCAGGCCGATCAGGCTTGCATAGCCGATGGTTTCGCGGGCAACACCGGCCTCGCGCAGCCAGACTGAAAGCGTCGAAAACACCAGCATGTAGGGCAGGCCGGCGGCGAAACCAAGCAGCAACAGCACGAGCGTCGAGGGGCTGGCATAGGCGGCGAGCGCGGCGCGCCAGGTTTTACGGGGCATGGGCTGGAGTCTGCCTCAAGAATTACGGAAACAAAGCGCGCACTCTAACCGCTGTGCTCTACCGGGCGCCAGCCATGGCGCTGAATATCAACACGATTGTTCAGAACACTGATGCCTTCCATGCGCAATCGGGCCCGCTGTTCATCCCCTGAAGGGCTGCCTGCAGGCAGGCTGATCCGACCGCCGGCACCCAGCACGCGATGCCAGGGCAATTTAGTGTCACCGGGCAGTTGGCTCAATGTTCGCCCGACCCAGCGGGCGGCGCGACCCAGTCCCGCCAGTTCGGCGAGCTGACCGTAACTCACGACTTTGCCCTCGGGCACTTGTGCCAGGGTCAGGTAGAGCGCCGTGCGTCGGATTTGCGCTGCGCTTTCGGTTTCAGCGGTTGAGTCGGTCACGTCCGGGTTCCTGAAAAAAATACGCATTGACCGTCTGTAGGGTAAATCCTGGATTGTCAGTTGAGAAATGAACTCAATAGAAATAGCCGGGTCAGTCCTTGCCAGGGCCTTATTTCCAAGAATAATGCCGATTTTTTTTCGCAAAGTTGAGCTTTTGATTCGCTTATGTTGCCCAGAACCTTACTGTGCCTCGCTGTCGTCAGTGCATCCACTCCCTTGCTCGCCGATACGGTCTGGTTGAAGAACGGTGACAAGCTGAGCGGCAAGATTACGCTCTTCGATGGCGGCAAGCTGTTGATCCAGACCCCGTATGCCGGTGCGGTTCCGATTGACTGGAAAGAGGTCAAAACCCTGGAAAGCGATCAGCAAATGTTGGTCAAACAGGATGCTTACACTGGCGAGAAGGCCAAGTCGCTGCATGCGGCGGAGGACGGCAAGGTCATCCTGGCCAACGGCGATGGCCCCAAGACTGTGGAGTTGGCCAGCATTCAGCAGATGCTCAAGCCCAAGCCGGTGGTCGAGGATTTGGTGTGGAAGGGTAATGTCGACATGGCCCTGGATTATCGGCGGGCCGAAAAAGATACCGATGATTATGATGTCGGCTTCAAAACCAGCGCGCGTCATGGTCGGTGGCGTCATACGGCGGAAGGTGAGTACAACCGCGAGTTCCAGGATAGCGTCGTTACCACTGATAACTGGCGTGCCGAGTATTCTCTGGACCGATTCCTTACCGATAAGTGGTTCTGGCAAGGTCGTTTGAATTACAAGCGCGACAAGGTCGAAGAGCTGTCCCGGCAGCGCACCATCGGTACCGGCCCCGGTTATCAGTTCTGGGATGACGAACTGGGCGCCTTCTCCCTAGGGTCGCTCTTGAATAACACCGACTATGAGTATTCCAATGGCCGCAAGGAAAATTTCTATTCCTTGGCGATGAAGTGGGACTACAACCGTTATCTGGTCGGCAAGAAGGTTGAGTTCTTCACCAAGGGTGAGGTGGGTAAGCCTTTGTCGGGTGTCGCGGATTACGCCCTCGATGCCGAGGTCGGTCTGCGCTACAAAGTCACTGATTGGGCATCGCTGAATCTGAAGGCTGAGAGAGACATTATCAGCGGCAGCGATGAGGCTGACCTGAGCAAGACCCGATATACCGCAGGGTTTGGCGTGGCCTGGTAACACGCTGGAAGATCAAAAGATCGCAGTCTTCGGCAGCTCCACACTTGTGGGTGCCGCCGAAGGGTGCGATTTTTTGTTGCCTCACAAAACACACAGGCACAAAAAAGCCCCGCTTTTAAGGGCGGGGCCTTTTACTAAAGCAAGTACAAGTTAGATAACTTGAACTTCTTCAGCTTGCATGCCTTTCTGACCGCGGGTAGCGATGAAAGAAACCTGTTGGCCTTCTTTCAGGCTTTTGAAGCCGTCGGATTGGATAGCTTTGAAGTGAACGAACAGGTCGTCACCGGATTGTGGAGTGATGAAGCCGAAGCCTTTTTCATCGTTGAACCACTTAACGGTACCGGTTTGGCGATTAGACATGGTGTAACTCCTTGAACAAAGATAACTGCGACTCAGGAAGAACCCTGGCCGAGACTGAGTGCAAAGAGCAGGAAAAATTCTTGTAGATGGTTGGATCGAAATTCAACATATCGTGTAGAGATTCTCAGTGACACAAGCAGCACAGTGGCGCCACCTTAACCCTTTTTCCGGAACGTGCCAATGGTTCGTGCGAAGGTTTCTCTTTTTTAATGACTGACGGTTAATAACATGGCGGTGAGGCCCCGGAATTCACGGGGGAACGGCGAGAATTGTCTCCCAGACTTTGAACCCGGAGCGCCTGCCCGGTAAGATGCCGGACAGAATTTTTCCGCCTCGCTATTCAGGACACCCGCCATGAGCATCAAATCGGACAAGTGGATTCGCCGCATGGCGCAAGAGCACGGCATGATCGAGCCTTTCGTGGAACGTCAGGTGCGCGGCAGTGACGACAGTCGTGTGATCTCCTATGGTGTGTCGAGCTACGGCTACGATGTGCGTTGCACCAATCATTTCAAGGTGTTCACCAACATCAATTCGGCCATCGTCGATCCGAAAAACTTCGACGCTGGCAGCTTCGTCGACATCCACAGCGACGTGTGCATCATCCCACCAAACTCCTTCGCCCTGGCCAGTACCGTCGAATACTTCCGCATTCCGCGCAACGTATTGACCATCTGTCTGGGCAAGAGCACCTACGCCCGCTGCGGCATCATCGTCAACGTGACTCCGCTCGAGCCCGAGTGGGAAGGCCATGTGACCCTGGAGTTCTCGAACACCACCAACCTGCCGGCGAAGATCTACGCCAACGAAGGCGTTGCGCAGATGCTGTTCCTCGAGTCCGACGAGGAATGTGAAGTGTCCTACAAGGACCGTGGCGGCAAGTATCAGGGCCAGCGTGGCGTGACCCTGCCGCGTACCTGAGTCAACCGTCTGACAAACCGTTGGAATTCCTGGGCGGGCGTACACTCTATGGGGTGTACTGCTCCGATTCGCGCAAGGCGGATTGGGCCATCGCTCAGGAGTGCTTCATGAAGATCGATCCGCGAATAAGTGCCGAACTGGCAAGGCTCGAGCCCAATCAGGTTGGTGTGCTGGCCTGGTCCTTGTTGGCGCATCCGCCAGTCAGCGTGGCAGGGGGCATCCCCCATCAGCCTGATCCCGACACCCCCAATGAAGATCCGACAGAACCCGGAGAGCCCACCCTGCCGGATGAGCCACCTCCCGCACCTGTGGTCTGATACCCGCTTTTGTGGGCGCGAGCATCGCTCGCTCCCACGGGAAGGTGGCGTTTTACTTGAGGTTGCCGCTCAAGAACTGCTTCAACCGCTCACTCTTCGGATTGCCCAGCACGTCTTCCGGCGCGCCTTCTTCTTCCACCAGCCCCTGATGCAGGAACAGCACCTGGCTCGACACTTTGCGGGCGAAGCTCATTTCATGGGTGACCATGATCATGGTCCGGCCTTCCTCGGCCAGGCCCTGAATTACCTTGAGCACTTCGCCCACCAGTTCCGGGTCGAGTGCTGAGGTTGGTTCGTCGAACAGCATGACTTCAGGTTCCATGGCCAGCGCACGGGCAATGGCCACCCGTTGTTGCTGACCGCCCGACAGGAACGCCGGGTACTGATCCGCCACACGCGGCGCCAGGCCAACCTTGTCGAGGTAACGTCGGGCGCGGTCCTCGGCTTCTGCCTTGGTGCAACCGAGCACCCGCCGCGGGGCCATGGTGATGTTTTCCAGCACCGTCATGTGGCTCCACAGGTTGAAGTGCTGGAACACCATGGCCAGGCGGGTGCGGATCCGTTGCAGCTCATCGGGGTCGGCCACATGGATGCCGTGACGGTCCTTGGCCATGCGGATGTTCTGGCCGTCCATGCTCATGGTGCCGTCGTTGGGTTGCTCTAGAAAGTTGATGCAGCGCAAAAAGGTGCTTTTGCCCGAGCCGCTGGCGCCGATCAGGCTGATAACGTCGCCGGTTTTGGCCTTGAGCGAAACGCCTTTGAGCACCTGATGATCGCCATAGCTTTTATGCAGGCCTTCGATGGTCAGTTTGTACATGGGGCATGCATCCTCAAGGCGAAAGTAGATAGCCGCTGCGATAGGCTTCGGTGCCCGCGACGTGGGCGATTACCATGCCGGCAGTGGCCATGCGCCGCAGCGAACGGGCGTACATCAGCCCGGCGACGGTGCAATGAACAGGGGTGACGCGATCATTGATCGGGTCGATGACTTCGGCGATCAGTTGCCCGGCCTCCAGGTATTCCCCGGGCAGGACTGTAAACACCAGCAGTCCGCCCACGGGTGTCGCGACCGGTTCGACGCCGGCCAGCGGCGTGGCCGGGTAGGGCAGTTCCGGTAAGGGCGCCGGCTCACCGGCAATCGCGCCGAAGTGAATCAGATAATCGATCAGCGCTTGGCAGTCGAGGCTGGCCAACGGGTGATTAACGTCGCCCTGACCGCGCAATTCGACGGTGACCGAAAAGCTGCCCAGCGGAATATCGAAATGCTCGCCGAAGCGTTCTTTCAACTGCCACCAGAGCAGGGTGAAGCATTCATCGAATGACTGGCCACCAGAGTCGGTGGCCAACAGGCTGGCTTCGGCACCGATGTAACGCGCCAGCGGCTCGACCTGAGGCCAGGCTTCGGGCGTGGTGTAGAGGTGTGCCACGGCTTCGAAATCGCAATGCAGGTCCAGCACCATGTCCGCATCGCAAGCCAGTCGTTGCAGGGTCAGGCGTTGGGATTGCAGTTGCGTGCTGGCGGTATGGCGCGCCAATACGTCGCGCAGGCTGCTGCGGATCAGTTCGAGGTTGCGTTGTGGATTGTCGCCCAGCAAGCCTTCGATCTCGTTGCCGACTTCTTCACTCAAGTCGACGAACCAGCGATTGAAGTTCTGCCCGCTTTCCAGCTCGTAACGGCCCAATGGAACGTCCATCAACACTTGTTCCAGGCCGACCGGGTTGGCCACGGGCACCAGCACGATTTCGCTGCGCAGCCGACCGGCGGCTTCCAGCTCCGCCAGACGCTGTTTGAGGTGCCAGGCCACCAGCATGCCGGGCAGTTCATCGGCGTGCAGGGAGGACTGGATGTAGATCTTGCCTTTGGCCGCCTGGGGGCCGAAGTGAAAGCTGTGGATCTGTCGCACGGTCCCCGGCAGTGGGGCCAGCAGGTCATGAATCTGGTGGCGCATGTACGAATTGTCCTAGTGAGTCGGCCCGAGGAAGGCCAGCCATCGGCGTTCGGCGAGGCGGAACAGGCCGACCAGCGCAAAGGTAACGGTCAGGTAGATCAGCGCGGCGATGCCGAACGACTGGAAGGTCAGGAAGGTCGCCGAGTTGGCGTCGCGCGCGACTTTCAGGACATCCGGGATGGTCGCGGTGAACGCCACGGTGGTCGAGTGCAGCATCAGGATCACTTCGTTGCTGTAGTAAGGCAACGAGCGACGCAGCGCCGACGGCATGATCACGTAGGTGTACAGCTTCCAGCCGGTCAGCCCGTAGGCTTTGGCCGCTTCGACTTCACCGTGGTTCATGCTGCGAATCGCACCGGCGAAGATTTCCGTGGTGTAGGCGCAGGTGTTCAGGGCAAAGGCCAGGATCGTGCAGTTCATCGCATCGCGAAAGAACGCATCGAGGACGGGCTGCGCGCGCACGGCCGCCAGGCTGTAGATGCCGGTGTAACAGATCAGCAGCTGAATATAGAGCGGCGTACCCCGAAACAGATAGGTGTAGAACTGCACCGGCCAGCGCAGGTAGAGCTTGGGGGAAACCCGGGCGATGGACAGCGGGATCGACACCAGAAAGCCGATGAAGATCGACGCACTGAGCAGCCACATGGTCATGGCCAGGCCGGTGATGTTGTAGCCGTCGGTATAAAGGAAGGGTTTCCAGTATTCCTGCAAGAGTTCGATCATCGTACGGCCTCCCGGGCACCGGCGGCGTAGCGGCGTTCGAGCCAGCGCAGGACGACGTTGGAGGCACTGGTGATCAGCAAGTAGATCAATGCGGCCAGCACCAGGAAATAGAACAGTTGATAGGTGCTTTTACCGGCGTCCTGCGCCGCCTTGACCAGGTCGGCCAAGCCGATGATCGAGACCAGCGCGGTGGCCTTGAGCATCACCATCCAGTTGTTGCCGATGCCCGGCAGGGCGAAGCGCATCATTTGCGGGAACACCACGAAACGGAAACGCTGGCCACGTTTGAGGCCATAGGCGGTGGCGGCTTCGACTTGGCCCCGTGGCACGGCGAGGATCGCCCCGCGGAACGTTTCGGTGAAATACGCGCCATAAATGAAGCCCAGGGTGATGACCCCGGCGCTGAACGGGTTGATCTCGATGTATTCCCATTCCATGAGGTCGGTTAACGAGGTCAGCCAGGTTTGCAGGCTGTAGAAGATCAGCAGCATCAGCACCAGGTCTGGTACCCCGCGAATCAGCGTGGTGTAGATCTGCGCCGGCACGCGCAGCAGTTTGACTTTTGACAGCTTGGCACTGGCGCCCAGCAGGCCGAGCAACACGGCCACCAACAGCGACAACACCGATAATTTGATGGTCATCCAAGTGCCTTCCAACAGCAACGGACCGAAGCCCTGAAGGCTGAAGGCTGAGAGCCCCAGGTTTTGTAATAGGTTTTCAAACATAAATCAGCAACCTGATCGGGTGAAAAAAGCGCCCATCGCGAGATGGGCGCCGGGCATTACTTGCCGCTGTACAGATTCAGATCGCCAAAGTGTTTCTTCTGAATGGTGGCGTAGGTGCCATCGTCGTGTAACGCTTTGATACCTTTGTCCAGAAGTGCCTTGAGGTCTTTGTTACCTTTCGAGATACCGACAGCAGTTTTGGCTGGCAGCAATTCGCTGTCGACAGGCTTGCTGACTTCGTAATCGGCGCCTTTTGGCGACTTCAGGAAGCCCAGTTCGGCTTGCAGCATGTCCTGGATCGCGGCGTCGAGACGACCGGAAGTCAGGTCGGAATACACCTGATCCTGGTTGGCGTAGGCCTGGGTTTTCACGCCGGCCTTGTCCAGCACGGCTTTGGCATAGGCTTCCTGAATGGTGCCTTGCTCGTAACCGACGGTTTTACCCTTCAGCGTGGCGACGTCAGTGGTGAGGCCGGAGCCCTTCTTGAACACGTAGGCGGTAGGGCCGGAGAACAGCTCACTGGAGAAGTCGATGACTTTTTCGCGAGCCGGCGTGACGGTCATCGAAGAGATCACACCGTCGAATTTATTGGCCTTGAGGCCTGGAATCATGCCGTCGAAATCGCTTTCGACCCATTTGCACTTGACCTTCAGCTCGGCGCAGATTGCATTGCCCAGGTCGATGTCGAAGCCCACCAGGCTGCCGTCGGCTGCCTTGGATTCGAACGGCGCATAGGAAGGGTCAACACCAAAACGCAATTCTTTGTATTCCTTTGCCAGCGCGGAGCCGGCAGCCATGCACAACGCCAGTGCAGAAAGGGTCAGCAATGCTTTTTTCATTATTCAATCCCTAAGAACCAATATGAGCGCTTGTGGCGCAGAAGTACTGTTACTGAAAAGCGTAAGACCTATTAAAAGTAGCAATTTCCGAACCAGAGTCCCGAACAAGCGTTTTAAAAGGTGGCACAGGAAATGGCAAAGCGCGATTTGTGCACGAAAACGGGCATCGCCAGATCTCCGCACCTGAATGGTGCGCAGTGCGGACGCAGAACTTGTAGGAGCGAGGCTTGCCCGCGAAGAATGCACTGCGGTTTTTCAGGTATTACGCGTCATCGTTCTTCGCGGGCAAGCCTCGCTCCTACGGGATTCGCGTCAGGTCAAGCCAGTAAATCCCGCAACGTCGCCAGGCTGTCAGCTTCTTCCACCGACTTGTCCTGCCGCCAACGCAATATCCGGGGAAACCGCACTGCAATCCCGCTCGGGTGCCGTTTCGACGGGGCAATGCTCTCGAATCCCAGCTCAAACACCAGGCTTGGTTTCACACGGATCACAGATCCGGACTTTTCCACCGTGGTCTTGCGCACGAGGCTGTCGATCTGGCGGATTTCTTCGTTGGTCAACCCGGAGTAGGCCTTGGCGAAAGGCACCAGTGTCCGCTCGCAGGCACAGGGTGGGCCGTCCCAAACGGCGAAAGTGTAATCAGTGTAGAGACTGGCCTGGCGGCCATGACCCTGCTGCGCATGGATCAGCACCGCATCGACACTGAACGGGTCGACTTTCCATTTCCACCACACGCCCGTGTCTTTGTTCCGCCCGACGCCATACTGCGCATCGCGGGCCTTGAGCATCATGCCTTCGACCTTCAGTTTGCGAGAGGCTTCCCGTTGGCGGGCGAGGTCGAACCAGTCTTCGCCGATCAACATGGGCGAGGCAAGTAACACCGGGTTTGCGCAGGTGGTGACGAGGTGTTCCAACTGAGTGCGGCGCATGGCCTGAGTCTGGTTGCGCAAATCCTGGCCCTGCCATTCGAGCAGGTCAAAGGCCTGAATGACCACGGGCACCTCATCGAGGATTTTCTTGTCCAGCGTGTGACGGCTGCTGCGTTTTTGCAGCAGGGCGAAAGGCTGCACCGCCAGCGACGCAGGCGATTGCCGCTCGCAAGCGTTCCCAGAGCCCGAGGGCGCGGTTTTCCAGGCGACGATTTCACCGTCGATCACCGTGCCGTCGGGCAAGTCGTGAATCAGGCTGCCCAGTTCGGGGAACCGTTCGGTCACCAGTTCTTCGCCTCGCGACCAGACCCACAAGCGCCCATCGCGCTTGACCACTTGGGCGCGGATGCCGTCCCATTTCCACTCCACTTGCCATTGGCTGGCCGGGCCGAGCAGCGCTTCGAACTGCTCAACCGGTTGCGACAACGCATGGGCAAGGAAGAACGGGTAGGGTTGGCCACCCCGTTGGTCGTGTTCATCGGGTGCTTCGGGGGCAATCAGCTTCAGGTAACTGGCGGCATTCGGGCGGTGCGACGGGTCGGTGTAACCCACCAGTCGCTGGGCCACGCGTTTGCCGTCGAGCCCGGCCATTGCTGCCACGGCGCGGGTGACCAGCGATTTGGAGACACCGACACGGAAACTGCCGGTGATCAGTTTGATGCACAGCATCAGGCCCTGGCGATCCAGTTGCGCCCACAGCGCGGGCAGGCGTTCAGCGAGGACCCGCGGGGGCGCGCTGCGCAGTGGCAACAGTTTGTCCTCAATCCACACCGTCAGTCTGTCGGTAGACGTGTGAGGCGTTTCGGGCAGCACCAGCGAAATGGTTTCCGCCAGATCACCCACCGCCTGGTAGCTTTCCTCGAACAACCAGGGCGAGAGCCCGGAACACGCGATTGCCATGTCGCGCAGCACCCGTACCGGCACCCATTGCCGAAGCCGCCCGCCGGCCAGCAAATACACCGCCCAGGCGGCATCTTCAGGCGTGGCCTGGGCGAAGTAATGCTGCATCGCCGCCAGTTTGGCGTCGCTTGAGGTGGTGGCATCGAGTTCGGCATACAGCTCGGCGAAGGCTTTCATGCCTGTACCTCGGCGCTCTCGGGTTCGAAGGCTGCATTGTTCTCATCGTCGCCGTATTCGGTGCGCAACCCCATGGCATCGAGGCCCTGTTCGCGCAGATGCCGTACCAGCACTCCGATCGATCCATGAGTGACCTTCACCCGTTCGGCCCCGGACTGTTCGATGGCCCAGAGCAGGCCGGGCCAATCGGCGTGATCGGACAACACGAAACCACGATCCACGCCATGCCGCCGCTGCGTGCCGCGCAAACGCATCCAACCGCTGGCGAGGCCATCGCTGTAGTCGCCGAAGCGCCGTACCCAATTGCCGGTACCCGTTGCAGGCGGCGCGAGGACCAGAGCTTTGCGCATCATCGGGTCCTGCTTTTTTACTTCGCTGGCATAAATCGTTGGCGGTAAATGAATGCCGCTCTGACGATAAAACTGATTGATCGGCTCAACCGCACCATGCACCAGGATGGGGCCCAGGCCGGCATCGAGGCCATGAAGAATCCGCTGAGCCTTGCCGAAAGCATGACAGAGCAGCACGCTGGTTTTATCGACTGCGGCGTTGGACTGCCACCACTGATTGATCTCGGCAAGGATCTGCGCCTGGGGTTGCCAACGGTAAATTGGCAGGCCGTACGTCGATTCTGTGATGAAGGTGTGACAGCGCACCGGTTCGAACGGTGCACAGGTGCCGTCGGACTCTGTTTTGTAATCACCGGAGGCAACCCAAACCTCACCGCCGCATTCCAGCCGCACCTGGGCTGAGCCGAGCATGTGGCCTGCGGGGTGAAAACTCAGTTTTACGCCATGGTGCAGCAATGGCTCGCCATAGGGCAGCGTTTGCAGGTTGATGTCCTGGCTCAGCTGCGCGCGCAGAATGCCCGCACCCGGTGCCGCCGCCAGATAGTGTTGGTTGCCACGGCGAGCATGGTCGCTATGAGCGTGGGTGATGACTGAGCGCTCGACGGGGCGCCACGGGTCGATATAGAAATCCCCGGGCGGGCAGTACAAACCTTCAGGACGTGCGATAACAAGGTCCATATTGTTACCAGAATGGAGAGGCCTGTTAGCTAGGAGGTTTGCCCGAAACGAGAAGTTCTATTTATTTTCACAGAGATTAATAACAAAAGATCGCAGCCTGCGGCAGCGCTTACAGATGGGTGCGAATCCCCTGTAGGCGCCGCCGCAGGCTGCGATCTTTTGATGTTACTTGCCAGGCGTCAGCGTCAACCGCGTCTTGCCATACACCTTGTCAAAGTTCTGCGGCTGCATCGGCAGGCTCATGTATTGACCCTTGAGCCATGGATCGACGCTGTCGAGATAGTGCGGGCTGGCCGGGTTGCCGGATTGGCCGGTAGCGTTCTGGCCCATCAGCGGTTCGGCCTGGCCGAAGTCGACAATAAAGCGCATGGCCGGGGCCTGCGTGGTGTTGAAGTCCTGACCCCAGGCGAACGAGGCGGTGTTGAGCGTGGTGTGATCGCCGCCGGCCGCCAGCGGACCGCGCACGGTCTGGCCGCTGGCGTTTTTCCACTCGTAGCGGTGCAGTTTGCCCCACTGCCAGGCTTTGTGATCGCCGCCCAACTGGCTGTCACCCGCGCTGATCGCAGCCGCCAGGCTACGGGCCAGGATCGCCGGTTTGTCTTCCTTCTGCGCGGTGCGCACGTCATCCCAGAACGGACTGTCCTCACGCCCAAGCAGGTGATCGGCCTGGGCCGCGTAGGATAATTTGCCGTTGGCGATAAAGGCTTTCCACGCCGGGCTGCTTTCCGGGCCCAGTTCGTCGAGGAAAATCTGTTTGGTGCTTTCCTGCAGGAACAGCTCGTAAATCGCCGCGTCGGCGGAGGTCGGGCTGAGTTTGCCGTCGAAGGCCATCAAGCGGGTATACGCCTCGCGAGCCTTGCCGCGATCGGCCACCGGCAACGCTTCGATGGCCTGCTTGAGTGGCTGGGCCATGCCCGGCGCTTCAAACATCTTCTTCAGCTTGGCGGCGAAGGTGGTGGTCTGGTCGTATTGCATGGCGATCAGGCTGCGGGTGTCGTGTTTGCCCACGCCCGCCAGTTCGGCCATGCGTTCGCCACGCTCCGGCGCCGCCCAGGAATTGGACAGCTGCATGCCGTAGCCATGGGGAATGACCCGCTGGTTGGCGGTGCCGAGCCAGCCCTGCGCAGGGTCCTGGTCATACGGATGGAGCATCGGGTCGGCGTAACCGTCCCAGTCGTAGCGACCTTCCCAGCCCGGCGACGGCAGCAAGCCTTCGCCTTCGCGACGGTTCGGGTAGCGACCGGTGACTTGCCAGCCGATATTGCTGGCATCGGCAAACACCAGATTCAGGGCGATGGCGCGGATTTCACGGCTAGCGTCCGACGCTCTCTCGGTACTCTGCGCCCGGGACAGGTCGAAAAAGGCGTCCAGGGTTTTGTCATCGGTGAAGTCCGGCGCCTGCAGGGCCAGGCCGAAACCATTCGCCAGCGCCGTGCCCTGAGCGCTGTTGAGCAGTGGCCCATGGCGGGTTTCGTACACCGCTTCGCGAATCGGCCGCTGGCCTTTGACGAAATAGGTTTCGTTGCGCACGATCGCCGGCTGCCATTTGCCGCCCACTTCGTAGGAAAGGCCATTGCCCTGGCGTTTGATTTTTTCCAGGAACACGTCCTGGTTGTCGCCCATGACCGAGGTCATGCTCCACGCCACTTTGCCGTTGAAACCAGCGAGCACCATCGGTAACCCGGCAATGGTTACGCCGGAGGCCTGGTATTTCGGCGCGCGAATCTGCACGTAACTGAACAGCGACGGGACGCCCAACGGTCCATGGCTGTCGCTGGCCAGCAGGCTCTTACCGCTGCGGCTGCGTTGCGGGGCGATCGCCCAGTTGTTCGAGGAGGTAGCGCTCAGCAGATTCAGATCCGACAGTTGACCAGTGGCTTTGCTGATTTCGCTCAGCCCCGGGATTTGCCCGGTGAGTTTGATGCCCTGAAGTTTATCCGCTTCAGCCACCGGCAGTTTTTCGTCGGGAGCGGACGGGGTCAGCCACGCCAGTTTGTCGGTGCTGACAGTCTGGGCCAGCATCAGCGAGGAAATTTCTTCCGGCAGGTTCGCCGACTGGCTGAAGTTCAGCAGGCAGAACATCAGCGCCGAATCTTCCGGTTTCCAGTACTCAGGCTTGTAGCCGGTGGCCGCGAGGTCCGCCGGCAGCTTGTCGCGGTAGCGGAACAGGTAGGCGTTGACCCCGCGGGCATAGACTTCGAAGAAACGCTTGAGGCGTGGCGACGAGGCCTTATACAGCTCATCCGCGCTTTTCTTCAGGTTGACCGCACGCATGTAGCGGTCGGCATCGAGCAGGTCCGCGCCGGACATTTCCGCCAGACGGCCCTGGGCCAACAGGCGCAGAGTGACCATTTGGCTGATGCGGTCGCTGGCGTGCACGTAGCCGAGGGTGAACAGCGCATCGTGGAAGCTGTTGCTCTCGATCAGCGGCATGCCCATGGCATTGCGGCGAACCGAAACGTTTTGCGCCAGGCCCTTCAGCGCTTGCACGCCGGAGGTGGGCGGGAGGGTGTCCTGGGCGTTCCATGTCTGACAACCGGTCAGGCTCAAAACACCGGCCACTGCTGCGGCAACGCCGAACCGGGGAAGAAAATGTGTAAGGGCTGGCGAGGCCATGGCAAAGCTCCTGCGGGGGTAGTGACGCGACAAAGGCGCTACGTTAGTGAGCAGGAGGTGGACGCGCAAGCGGCGGCTGGGTTATTTCTTTTCGGTGATCGCCGGCATCAGGTCGTCCTGTTTGCGTTTGATGGCTTGCCGGTAGCAAGAGGCGATGCTGAAGTGCGGCAAATTCACTGGCCTCGCATGGGAAAAGTCGGCATGGAACTTAAGACAAACGCGGCGCTGATCATCATCGATCAACAAAAAGGCATCCTGCATCCCAAGTTGGGCCGTCGAAACAACCCTCAGGCCGAAGAGCGCATCCTGGAGTTATTGGGGCATTGGCGTCGCACCGGGCGGCCGGTGATTCATGTGCAGCACCTGTCCCGCTCTGTGGATTCGGTGTTCTGGCCGCAGCAATCGGGGGTGGAGTTTCAGGAGCGCTTCCAGCCATCGATCGGTGAGTGGCTGATACAGAAACAAGTGCCGGATGCGTTTTGCTCGACCGGGCTGGAAGCGAGTTTGCGCGAGGCGGGGATCGATCAGTTGATCATCGTTGGCGTGGCGACGCACAACTCGGTGGAATCCACGGCGCGAACGGCTGGGAATCTGGGGTTTGAGGCGTGGGTTGTGGAGGATGCGTGCTTTACCTTCGACAAGGCGGACTTTTTCGGCAATGCCCATTCAGCTGAAGAAGTGCATGCGATGTCGCTGGGGAATCTGCATGGGGAATATGCGACGGTCGTTAGCGCCGCGAGCATTCTCATGAACGACTGAAACCTTGAACTGACCCCAAAATTAGGATTGGTGTCCAACTTTTGGGGTGCAGATCAACTTGTAGGAGCGAGGCTTGCCCGCGAAGAACGATGACGCGGTTTTTCTGATTGATCGTGGCGCCCTTTTCGCGGGCAAGCCTCGCTCCTACAGGGATTGGCGATTCAACAGGCGAAGAAGTTATTCGCCCGAATCCTCAAGCCCCGTGGCACTTCTTGAATTTCTTGCCGTTGCCGCAGGGGCAAGGGTCGTTGCGGCCGACGTCTTTCAGAGCATTGCGCACCGGTTCCTGGTGGGCGTGGCCGCAGTTTGGGCCGTGGACATGGCCATGGTCGTGATCATGGTGGTCGTGATGGTCATGATCGTGGTTGCAGTCAGGGCCATGGACGTGGGGTTGCTGGGTCATCGGGGTCACTCCGGAATTAAATCGGCGGCGATTATCACGCCATTGCGCGCCAGGTGCACGTAGTGTGCGATGAATAAACCGGTTTCAAGTGTGCCTTCCAGACGATAGGGAATCGGTTGCTCGGGTTTTTTCAGCAGTTTCACCACATCCCGAACCCTGGGCCACAGGTTGGTGCGGATCGGCACCTTGAAGTAGGCACTGTGCTTGGGGCCGACGGTGAACCAATGTTCGTGCTCGCCTTCGGTCAGCAGGACGTCCCCCAGATGAATGCGATATTCCAGGGCGCGCACCGTCAGGTCTTCGTCATTGGGGTTGTCGACGCGAAAATGCAGCAGGAATTTCTGCTCCAGCAACTTGGCCCGGACCACCTCGACCTTGACCAGATGCACTTGCGGGTCTGGCAAGTCGTTGCTGAACCATGAGGCGCAGCCGCCGACTCCTGAAAACAGAAGCAGCAAAGTGAACAGATAGAGCGCGAATCGTCCGGTGATCATGGTCGTGTTTCTCCCTTTGTAGCAGCTGCCGAGCCTGCGTTCGCTGTAGCAGCTGTCGAGCCTGCGAGGCTGCGTTCGACTGCGCAGCAGTCGTCAAACCAGAACTTGCGGTGCATCAGGCACACCGCGTCAGCCGGATTCACGACTGCTGCGCCGCCGAACGCAGCCTCGCCAAGGCTCGACAGCTGCTACAGCGAACGCAGCTTTCGGCAGCTGCTACAGGGGGCACCTCAAGCGCCGAAATAACTCGCGCAGCACTTCTTGAACTTCTGCCCGCTGGCGCACGGGCACGCATCGTTGCGCCCGGCCTTGAGCGGCACCGTAGGGTCGATGAAGTACCAGCGGCCGGCGTTCTGCACGAATGACGAACGTTCGCGGTGGCTGTGTTCGCCGCTGCCGTCGTGCCAGCGAGCGGTGAAGGTGACGAAGGCGTGCTCCGGCTGGCCGCCGAAGACCTCGGCGCCTTCCACTTCCAGGCCCAGCCAGGTGCTCTGAGCGCTCCAGTCGCTGATCGACTGGCGATCCAGGCCGGCCTGTTGCGCGGGCAGGGTGGTCGCTACCAGATAATCGACCAGCCCCAGCACATAGGCGCTGTAGCGCGAACGCATCAGGACTTCGGCGCTGGGGGCCGGATGGCCGGCATGGTAATGACCGCAGCAGGCATCGAGCAGCGTGCCGCTGCCGCAAGGGCAAATGGATGTACTCATTGCGTTACCACCAGTATTTCCCGAAGTTTTCCGGATTGGCCCAGAAGCGTGAGTTGAGCCAGTCGGGTACCTGTTTGTAGTCAAGCAGATCGTAGGTAAACAACGTCAACACTTGATCGTCGCGCTGGAAGCGTTCGCTGGCTTGCAGGGCCAGGGAGAAAAAATCCGTCTCCTGCCAACCGCTGGCGGGCAAGTCGGCCAACACCGCAATGCGACTGGCATTGAGGTTGCGTATCCCGCCGAGCAGATTCAGGCCGTCGCGCTTGGATAAGTGTTCGAGGCAATCGACCACCAGCGCCAGATCAAACCGCTGCGCCGCCAGTTCGGCCGGCAATGCTCCGGGTGCGGCAAAAGCCACGATGCTGTCCGGGTGCGCGAGTTTGAATGCCTCGAGCGCGGGGAACTCACTGGCGCCAATCAGCAACAGACGCGTCGGGGCGTAACGATCAAGCAATGCGGCCAACGCCTGCTGGGGCGTGCGCGAAGAAATACTTGCAGTCATCGAAGATCCTCAATCAGAACGCCAAGATTAACGTGTCTTGTCGAGCGTGTTTAAGCAAAAAGCGCCGATCTTCCGTGAACATAAGGCAAAACAGCAATGGCCTATTGCTGGCGGAGATTAAAAGTCCGGTCTTTACTCCTTGAAATCGGTTATTAGCCGATCCCTCAGGAGAAAACTAGATGAGCATAGTTCGGACAGCATTACCTTTGGTTCTGCTAACCAGTGTGTTGACTGGTTGCGCAGGTTTGCAGAAAACCGACTGGCCGACCTGTGCGGCGGTCGGTGGTGTCGTCGGTGCAGGGCTCGGTGCGACAGAGAGCTCTTCATGGGCGGGGTATGGCGCACTGCTGGTCGGCGGCACGGCAGCGGCTTATTGCTGGGTGCATGGCGATGGCGACGAAGACGGCGATGGTGTGCCGGACAGCCGCGACAAGTGCCCTCACACACCGAGAGGCGTGCGAGTCGATGCCGACGGCTGTCCTCCACCCGCGCCTGCGCCGGTGGTCGAAGAGAAGGCGGTGGTCAAGGAAGAAGTCATCGTTATCCGTGATGTTCACTTCCAGTTCGACTCGTCCAAGCTCACTCCTTCCGATAAAGAGGTACTCAACACCGTTGCTACGCGCCTGAAACAGGAGCCCGCCAGCGCCCGGTTGACCGTGACCGGTCATACCGACAGCGTCGGCAGCGATAAATACAACCAGAAACTGTCGGACAAACGCGCCCATTCGGTGGTGGAGTACCTGATTTCCCAAGGCGTGCCACGCAGCAGTTTCGTGTCTGTGACCGGTGCCGGTGAAAGCCAGCCGGTGGCCGATAACAAAACCGCTGAAGGCCGTGCGCTGAACCGGCGTACGGAAATCAAAATCGACCGCTAACCCCCTTGTATTCCGCGGCTTGTGCAGTCGCGGATGCGGGTCTTTACTCCTGTGTGACCGGTATGGGCCGGTGACACAGGAGCATTCACAATGAGCGTTCTCACAAGGACCGTCTTGCCGGTTCTACTGCTGGGCAGTCTTCTGACCGGCTGCGCGACTCACAGCGATGGCACCGCCCCCTTGAATCAACGTACCTGGCCGATCTGCAGTGTCATTGGCGGACTGGTTGGCGGCGGTCTGGGCGCGATCGAAAGTGGCGGTTGGGCGGCAGGTGGAGCGGCGCTCGGTATCTTGACCGGTGGCTTGGTCTGTTACGCCCAGGATGGCGACGAGGACGGTGATGGTGTTTTCGATCGACGCGATCGTTGCCCCGATACGCCTGCCAATACACCTGTCGATCATCACGGTTGCCCGCTACCGCAATATCCGGCCAGCGTAAAACCTGCTGAACCTCCGGTATCCGAAGTCATCACTCTGAGCAGTAATGTGTTGTTCGCGTACAACAAATCCGACCTGACGCCCGAGGCACGCAGCGAGCTGGATTCGTTGATGCCCAAATTGCAGAGTGCCGATGTGGTGAGCGTCAAGGTCGTCGGCCATACCGACAGTCAGGGTTCGGACGCCTATAACCAGAAGCTGTCGGAACGTCGTGCCAGCATCGTGGCGGCCTACCTGTTGAGCCGGGGGCTGGCGCCGAACAAACTCACCAGCGAAGGACGGGGTGAAACCCAGCCGGTGGCTGACAATGATACGGAAGAAGGGCGGGCAAAAAACCGTCGTGTGGAGTTGCACATCAATCGCTAGGCTCCGTGATCAAGAGGCCCGTGATAGAGCCGTCGGATGGCCGTCAAGGTTGACCCGGCGGCCATTCGATGCCTTTCGGAAGAATTTTCCGTTGCCCTCTGGCTTATCCCGCGTGTAAGCCGTTATGGTGCGTGCAAATAATAATTCTCGACGGGGGAGCGTATGAAGGTGTTTTGGGGGCTGGGGAAGTTGTTGACCCTGCTGTTCTGGTTGGTGGTGCTGGTCAATCTGCTCATACCGTTTGTTCGTCCACTGCACCTGTTGGTCGATCTGGCTGGCAGCCTGTTGGCGCTGGCTCATCTTCTGGAGCTGGTGTTCTGCAATCGCAGCCTCAAAGGTCGAGCCCACCCCTGGCGTGATCGCCTGAAGATTGTCTTTTTCGGCGTTTTCCACCTGCAAACCATTCCGGCCCCGGCCACTGCGAAGGCTTCCCATGCGTAAACTCTGTCTGCTCGCCGCACTTATCAGCCCATTGGCCTGCGCTCAGGTGGTGAGTGTTGAAACCAACTCGCTGATGCGCTTGCCCAACACCGCCAGCTCCCTGCAACTGGAACGACTGGAAGTCGCCGATTACGGCACCTTGCTGATTCCCTCGAACGTGACCGAAGTGACGGTCGGCGAGCTGCACCTGGGACGCGAAGCGCGGATCGCCATTGTGCCGAGCGAACAGGCTCTGGCGTTGAAGGTCAGCCGGGCCGAGTTGGCCGAAGGCAGCCAGATCACCGCGCGGGGCGCCCCCGGGACTTATCTCAAGGCTGCCCGCTCCGGGCGCAATCTGAATTTGCAGATCAAAGCGCTGAAGGCGCCGCAATTGTCGGTAGACGCTCGCGGTGGCGCGGGCGCCCCGGGTTTTGTCGGTCTTGACGGGGCCAACGGCCAAGCACCGGGTTGCACCTGGGGCCAGGCCGGTCGCGGCTTCGATGGCAGTGACGGCAGCGACGGCCAACCCGGTGCGCCGGGGGCGCTGGTTCGACTGGAAGTGCCGCGTGACTATCCGGCGGAGCAGATCAAGGTCGAGGTGGCGGGCGGAGTCGGTGGCGCGGCCGGACCGGGTGGCAAACCGGGGGCGGGCGGCAAGGCCAAGGGCTGTATTGTCTATAAAGCCGATGGCGGCAAGAGCGGTCGCCCCGGTGCCGATGGCCAGCCTGGGCCTGCCGGGGCGGCAGGCTCGGTGAGCATTCAGCGGTTGTAAGAACGACCGAGAACCCCTGTGGCGAGGGAGCTTGCTCCCGCTGGGTCGCGAAGCGGCCCCAAAGCCGGCGACCCTGTTTTTTCAGAACGTGCGCAGTGATCGATTACGACTGCTACGCAGCCGAGCGGGAGCAAGCTCCCTCGCCACAGAGACTATGCATTGCTCAGAACATCGGCCGAGCCGCAGCAATCGCCACCAGCACCAACCCGACCATCAGGTTAATCCCCACCAACCGGCGAATCTTGCCCAGCGTCGCCGCGCCCGTCGGCCAATCCTCAGCCGCTACCGCCGTGCGCAGTTCCGGCAGCAGCAACGCCTGAATCCGGATAAACAACGCGGTCATCACCACATACAATCCCATCATCGCCTGCACATACCGCGGTGCCGCTTCAAACCCGGTGAACTGCAAATGAATCATGCCCACACCGCTGATCGGCAAAAGCACCACCGCGACCCAGACCCAGCGGAAAAAACCTTGAAACACTTCCACCCACAGCTTCAACCGGGCAGGGCCTTCCAGCGCCTTCATCGCAGCGGGGCGAAGGACCATCCAGGCGAAAAACATGCCGCCGACCCAGACCAGGGCGGCCAGGACATGCAGGGTATAAACGATGCCAAAAGGTGTCATTGGGGTACTCCGTTCTGCGCGGGATTAATTAGCGGGGTATGATAGCGGCCGATCCGAACCACTGAAAATTTATCCAGCGTTTTTTGCGCCCGACAATCAATGATCAGCACTGAACTCAAAACCACGATCCAGGGCGCCTACTCGCGTTTTCTCGAAGCCAAGAGCCTCAAGCCACGCTACGGCCAACGCCTGATGATCGCCGAAATCGCCAAAGTCCTCGGTGACATCGACACCGACGACGAAGGCCGGCGCAGTGGCGACCCCGCGATTGTCGCGGTGGAAGCCGGCACCGGTACCGGCAAAACCGTGGCCTACAGCCTGGCAGCGATCCCCGCCGCCAAGGCCGCTGGCAAGCGTCTGGTGATCGCCACGGCCACCGTGGCCCTGCAAGAACAGATCGTCTACAAGGATTTGCCCGACCTGATGCGCAATAGCGGGCTGAATTTCAGCTTCGCCCTGGCCAAGGGGCGGGGGCGCTACATGTGCCTGTCCAAGCTCGACATGTTGCTCCAGGAAGGTCACGCGCAAACCGCTACCGCACAGCTGTTCGAAGAAGAAGGCTTCAAGATCGAGGTCGATGAGGCCAGTCAGAAGCTGTTCACCAGCATGATCGAGAAACTTGCCGGCAATAAGTGGGACGGCGACCGCGACAGTTGGTCCACCGCGCTCGAAGACGCCGACTGGGCGCGCCTGACCACCGATCACAGCCAGTGCACCAACCGCCATTGCCCCAACTTCGGCCAGTGCGCCTTCTACAAGGCCCGCGAAGGCATGGGCAAGGTCGACGTGATCGTCACCAACCACGACATGGTCCTGGCCGACCTGGCCCTGGGCGGCGGCGCGGTTCTGCCGGACCCGCGCGACACAATCTACGTGTTCGACGAAGGTCATCACCTGCCGGACAAGGCCATCGGCCACTTCGCCCATTACACACGCTTGCGCTCCACCGCCGACTGGCTGGAGACCACCGCCAAGAACCTCACCAAATTGCTCGCCCAACACCCGCTGCCGGGGGATCTGGGCAAGTTGATCGAACAGGTGCCGGAACTGGCCCGGGAGATCAAGACCCAGCAGCAGTTCATGTTCAGTGCCTGTGAGCAAGTCGCCGACTTCAAGCCCGGCGAAGACGTCGAAGGTCGCGAGCGGCCGCGTCACCGTTTCGTCGGCGGGGTGATTCCCGAACATATGCGTGAGATGGGCATCGAGTTGAAGAAGGGCTTTGCCCGACTGACCGACCTGTTCACCCGGCTTACCGAACTGCTCAAGGAAGGCATGGACGGCGAGGTCAACATTGGCATCGCCAGCAACCAGGCCGAAGAGTGGTATCCGCTGTTCGGCAGCCTGTTGTCGCGCTCTTCGGGAAACTGGGAGTTGTGGACCGCCTTCACCGTCGAAGACCCGGAAGATAACCCGCCCATGGCCCGTTGGCTGACGCTGGCCGAAAGCGGTTCGCTGTTCGACATCGAGGTCAATGCCAGCCCGATCCTCGCGGCGGAAATGCTCCGGCGCAACTTGTGGAACGTGGCTTACGGGGCGCTGGTGACCTCGGCGACCCTGACCGCTCTCGGCACCTTCGACCGTTTCCGCATGCGCGCCGGCCTGCCGAAAACCGCCGTGACCGCCGTGGTCCCGAGCCCGTTCCATCATGCCGACGCCGGCGTATTACGGGTGCCGGACCTGAAAGCCGACCCGCGCGATGCACCGGCCCATACGGCGGCGATCATTCGCGACTTGCCGGAACTGGTCGAGGGCTCCCGTGGCACCCTGGTGCTGTTCTCCTCGCGCAAACAGATGCAGGACGTGTTCGACGGGCTGGATCGCGACTGGCGCAAGCAAGTGTTCATTCAAGGCAACCTGTCGAAGCAGGAAACCCTGAACAAGCACAAGGCGCGGGTCGATGGCGGGGATTCCAGCGTGCTGTTCGGCCTGGCGAGCTTTGCCGAAGGCGTGGATTTGCCCGGTGCCTACTGCGAGCACGTGGTGATCGCCAAGATCCCGTTCTCGGTGCCCGACGATCCGGTCGAAGCCGCGCTGGCTGAGTGGATCGAAGCCCGTGGCGGCAATCCGTTCATGGAAATCTCCGTGCCGGACGCCTCGTTGAAACTGGTCCAGGCCTGCGGTCGCCTGCTGCGAACCGAAGAAGACCGCGGCACCATCACCTTGCTTGACCGTCGTTTGGTCACACAGCGCTACGGCAAAGCTATTCTCAATGCGTTGCCGCCATTTCGTCGTGAAATTTCCTGATGCGCCGGTGGGCAAATTTGCCCACCGCGTTGTCTACCTCACTGCCACTGCCTTTCCACTGGCCCATTGATGGTCGTTAGGGAGAACCACGTTCTTATGATTCGCCGTTCGTTGCCCGCCGTTTTTGCCTTGATGTTCGCAGCCCCTTTGCTGGCGGCCCCCGCCGGCCAGCAGACGCTGTTCAACTTTGTGCGTCCCGCCGACGTGGTTCAGGTGGCGACCCAGGACGCCAGCCTGCCGCAATCCAATGCGGAGCAAACGGCCGAAGGTGAAGTGTTGCGTCGCGTGACCTTCAACCCGGCTGCCCAGCCGACCTTGCGCCTGACACCGCAGACCGGTGCCTGGGACTGGTCGCAGTCGGGCGTCATGAGCCTGCGGATCCAGAGCGCGATGAACTGGGCCGTGACCTTGTACGTGAAAATCCAGAGTAACGACGGCAAGACTCTGGTCAGCCGTGTCGATCTGCCGGCCGGCCCGGCGCAGACCTTACTGGTACCGCTGCAGCCGAGTTCACCGCTGAGCCAGGGCATGAAAGCCGGCCCGCCGATGCCGATCAATTTCGAAGGGCAGCGTGTATTGCTGGCCAGCAGTACCGGTGAGCTGGACCGTAGCCAGGTGGTGTCGGTGACCTTGTCGATGGATCAGCCGAAAGTCGCCCAAAGCATTCTGCTCGAGCGCTTCGGCGTGCAGGACGGCGAGGCCGTGACCAAAGCCGCTTATGGCGGCCTGGTGGACGCTTACGGTCAATCGACCCGGGCCAAATGGCCGGAGAAGATCAGCAGCGACGAACAACTGAAATCCGCCGCTGGCAAAGAGCAGCAACAACTGAAAACCTGGCTGGCGGAGCGCGAGAAGGCGCCTCTGGACAAGTTCGGCGGCTTGAACAAAGGCCCAGAGTTCAAGGCCAGCGGCTTTTTCCGCACCGAAAAGCGTGATGGCCGCTGGTACCTGGTGACTCCGGAAGGGCATCCGTTCTATTCCCTCGGCGTCAACACCGTGACCCCGAGCGTCAACCAGACCTACGTCGCCGGGCGCGAGTGGATGTTCGAGTCCCTGCCTAAACCCGACGAACCCTTGGCCAGTCACTATGGCGAAGGCGATAACCGTGGCGGCAACGGTGTTGATCAGGGCCGAGCCTACAACGCCGGTCGTTGGTACGATTTTTATGGCGCCAACCTGCAGCGGCTGTACGGCAAACCTTGCGCACCGGGCGGAGACATTAAGGCTGGTGTTGCCGAAGCAGCCAAGGCCGAGGCGGTAGAGGCGACGGCTGAAAAGGCCGCCGAGCAATCAGCCGCGCCTGCGCCTACCGAGTCTGGAGCCGGTGTTGCCGAGGCGGCCAAGACCGGGGCTGTTGAAGCGACGGTCGAAAAGGCGGCCGCCGAACCCTGCAAAGTAACTGTCGACGAACAACGCTGGGCCAGTCATACCCTCGATCGCCTGCAAGCCTGGGGGTTCAACACCCTCGGCAACTGGAGCGCACCGGTGTTGGGTAACGCTGACCGTGTGCCGTACACCTTGCCGCTATCGATCGTCGGCGATTACGCCAGCATCAGCACTGGCACCGATTGGTGGGGCGGCATGCCTGACCCGTTCGATCCGCGTTTCGCCATGGCCACCGAACGCGCCGTGGCCATCGCCGCCCGCGACCATCGCGACGATCCGTGGCTGATCGGTTACTTCGCCGACAACGAACTGGCCTGGGCCGGTCCCGGCGATGACCCGAAGGCCCGCTATGCGCTGGCCTACGGCACCTTGAAAATGACCACCGACGTGCCGGCCAAACGCGCCTTCCTCAAGCAACTGCGCGACAAGTACCGCAACCAGGCGGGGTTGTCGAAAGCCTGGGGCATTGATCTGCCTGCCTGGGAGTTGATGGAAGACCCAGGCTTCGTGCCGCCGGAGCCGAGCGCCGAACACCCGGAAATCGAAGCCGACTTCAAATACTTCCAGAAGGTCTTCGCCGACACCTACTTCAAGACCGTTTCCGATTCGCTCAAATGGCACGCGCCGAACCAGTTGTTGCTGGGTGGTCGCTTTGCCGTCAGTTCCCCGGAGGCAGTCGAGTCCTGTGCACAATACTGCGACGTGTTGAGCTTCAACATGTACACCCTGCAACCCCAGGACGGTTACGACTTCGCCAAACTGCGCAATCTGGACAAACCGGTGCTGATCACCGAATTCAACTTCGGCTCGGCAGATCGCGGCCCGTTCTGGGGTGGCGTGACGCAATTGGCGAAGGAGGAAGACCGCGGCACGGCTTACGCTCACTTCCTCAAACAGGCAATGAGCGAACCGTCGATTGTCGGGGTGCACTGGTTCCAGTACCTCGACCAGCCGGTGACCGGTCGTCTGCTGGATGGCGAGAACGGGCACTTCGGTCTGGTGGGCATTACTGATTTGCCGTTCCAGGGCTTTGTCGACAGTGTGCGTAAAAGCAATGTGCAGATCATCGATCAGCTTGGCAAAGAGGCGGAGAAGGCCAGCGCTGAGGCGGATAAAGCCAGTCACGATGTCGAGGGTGGCAGGAAGGGCGAGGCAGGCAAAGGCCCGGGCAAGGGCGCAGGGCATGCGGGTGGGCATTCGGGCAATGGCCATTGATTCCTGATACACCTGTGGCGAGGGGGCTTGCCCCCGTTGGGCCGCGAAGCGGCCCCCATGCCTACAGATGCACCGCAAATACAGGTTTTTGCGACCGCTTCGCAGTCGAACGAGGGCAAGCCCCCCTCGTCACGGGGATCGCATCGTTGATGTCTGCGGCATTTCCATAACCGGGCGACCATCCGACCCGATCCTGTTCCCAAATCCCTCAAGGGCTGGAACAATGCGGGCCACTTTGTAGAGCGTTTATCCGGGAGAGTTGCGGGTGCAGATTCAGGGTCATTACGAGCTTAAGTTCGAAGCGGTGCGTGAAGCGTTTGCAGCGCTGTTCGACGATCCTCAGGAACGCGGCGCGGCGTTGTGCATCCGGATCGGTGGTGAAACCGTCCTCGACCTTTGGGCCGGTACCGCCGACAAGGACGGCCATGAGGCTTGGCACAGCGATACCATCGCCAACCTGTTCTCCTGCACCAAAACCTTCACCGCCGTGACGGCGCTGCAATTGGTGGCTGAAGGCAAGCTGCAACTCGATGCCCCGGTCGCCCGCTACTGGCCCGAATTTGCCGCCGCCGGTAAAGAATCCGTGACGCTGCGCCACTTGCTCTGCCATCAGGCGGGTCTGCCGGCCTTGCGCGAGTTGCTGCCTCCTGAGGCACTTTACGACTGGCAGACCATGGTCAATGCTTTGGCCGCCGAAGCACCCTGGTGGACGCCGGGCCAAGGTCACGGTTATGCGGCAATAACCTATGGCTGGCTGGTCGGTGAATTGCTGCGGCGCGCCGACGGTCGTGGGCCGGGCGAGTCCATCGTGGCGCGGGTTGCCAAGCCCTTGGGGCTGGATTTCCACGTCGGCCTGGCCGATTCAGAGTTCCATCGCGTGGCGCACATCGCCCGCAGCAAGGGCAACGTCGGCGATGTCGCGGCCCAGCGCTTGCTGCAGGTGACCATGCGCGAACCGACGGCCATGACCACCCGGGCCTTCACCAACCCGCCGTCGATCATGACCAGCACCAACAAGCCGGAATGGCGGCGCATGCAGCAGCCGGCCGCCAATGGCCACGGCAACGCCCGCAGCCTGGCCGGTTTCTACGCCGGACTGCTCGATGGCAGCCTGCTGGAAAGCGAAATGCTCGACGAGCTGACCCGCGAACACAGCGTTGGCGAAGACAAGACTTTATTGACCCAGACCCGCTTCGGTCTGGGTTGCATGCTCGATCAACCGGACGTACCCAACGCCACCTACGGCCTCGGCCCACGGGCGTTCGGTCACCCGGGTGCTGGCGGCTCCATCGGTTTTGCTGATCCGGAACATGATGTGGCCTTCGGTTTTGTGACAAATACGCTGGGGCCGTACGTCTTGATGGATCCACGAGCGCAAAAGCTTGTGCGAGTACTGGCCACTTGTCTGTAAATCACGCTTAAGGGGGCCAGGGCTGGAACCCGAAAGCCTTTGTGGTTTCAAAGCGTCTGTTTAGCCGGGGGCGCCCCGGCTGACTTTTCATTACCTCATTTTGTGGATACCCAATGTCGTCCAATAAAACCCTCGCCCTGGCCCTGTGCTTCGCTATCACCGGTTGTGCACAAACCCCACAAAATGATGCCGCAGGTGGCAGCAGTTGGTGGCCGTTCGGTTCATCCGACAAGGTCGCGACTAAAGAACCCGCCCCGTCCCCGTCCCCGGCACCCCTGAAACCAGCTGCCGCAGTACCCGTCGCCAAGGCTGAAGCCGATGCCGGAGGCAAATGGTGGTGGCCGTTCGGCGGTAAGGAGCAGAGCACCAGCACTGCCAAAGCAGCCGTGCCGATGCCCGATCCGAAAATCACCCAAGCCTGGCTTGACGACTATGAGCCGCGCCTGCGCGAGGCGGTCAAGGGCAGCAACCTGCAACTCGAGCGCCGTGAAAATGTGCTGGTCGTCACGGCTCCGGTGGAAGGCTCGTTCAACCCGGACCGCCCGGCCATGCTGCTGCCGGTGACCCTCGCTCCGTTCACCCGTGTCGCGAAAATCCTCGAAGCCGATCCAAAGACTGCCGTGCTGGTACTCGGCCACAGTGATACGTCGGGTGCCGCACCGGCCAACGTGAAACTGAGCCAGGAACGCGCCCAGGCGGTGGCAGCGATCTTCCGTCTCAGCGGTCTGCAGCGTGATCGCCTGATGTTGCGCGGCATGGGCGGTGACGCACCGCGCGCCGCCAACGACAGTGCTGAAGGTCGCGCCTTGAACCGTCGCGTCGAGCTGTTGTTGACGCCGCAAGACACCATGGCCGCGCTGCTGAGCAAGTACAATATGCCGGCTCCGGCACCGGTAACCAAAGTCGTCGCGCAAGACGTCAAGCCAGTGGCCAAGCCTGTGACCCCGGAACCGGCTGCGAAAAAAACCGCTGCCTCGTCGAAGAAAAAGGCACCGGCCAAGAAAGCGGCCGCCAAGGCTCCAGCCAAAAAGGCACCCGCGAAAAAGACCGCTCCGGCTAAAGCCGCTGTCGATTCGAAGAGCGCCACCGCCACCGATGCCACAAAGCAGTGATTCATTAACCAAAAGGAATGCGCCATGACCCGGCCCTTGGCAGATATGCGTCGCGATTACACCCGAGATGGCTTGACCGAGGCGCAAGCCCCGGCCGAGCCGTTCGCACTGTTCCATCAGTGGTTTGCCGATGCGGTGAAAACCGAGCAGGTACCGGTGGAGGCGAATGCCATGACGTTGGCCACCGTCGATCAGGACGGTCGGCCGCATTGCCGCATTCTGCTGCTCAAGGGCCTGGACGAGCAGGGCTTCACCTTCTTCACCAACTACGAGAGCGACAAGGGGCAGCAATTGGCAGCCAATCCATTTGCAGCCATGACGTTCTTCTGGCCGGCCCTGGAGCGCCAGGTGCGCATCGAAGGGCGGGTGGTGAAGGTCACGCCTGAAGAGTCCGACGCCTACTACCAGGTTCGCCCTCTGGGCAGTCGTCTCGGTGCCTGGGCGTCGCCCCAGAGCCGGGTGATCGCCGATCGCGGCGAACTGGAGGCGCTGCTCAAGGACACGGAGCAGCGTTTCAGCGATAGCCAGCCGCACTGCCCCGAACACTGGGGCGGTTATCGTTTGCTACCGGAGCGCATCGAATTCTGGCAGGGCCGTCCGAGCCGTCTGCACGATCGCCTCAACTACCGCTTGCAGGGTGCTGACTGGGTGCGTGAGCGCCTGGCCCCGTAAACGGTCTACCGATCGGGATACCCTGCCGCAGCGGCCTCTAGCCACTGTGGCAGGTCCCGACGCTTGATCTTCTGCGCTTGAGCGTTCGCCAGTTGCTGGAGCATGAAGGCTCTTTTTTGTTCGTCTTTACCCGCCAGTGACAACGCCAGATCGCGGTCCCCCCAGCGTTTTATCCGCACGTACAACCACCAATGGAAGTACAAACCGGCGATGGTCGTGACGACAATGATGAAGTAATCCATGATATTCCTTGGGTCAGCGGCGCAGATTTCGTAATGTGACGCTACTGTATGGTGAGTTCGCAAAGTGCCTGTACCAGGCCTGAATGAAACCAATTTTATCCGGGCGATGCCGTGACAGGCGTCAAGCTGCGGGTTTTAATGGATACCTGTCCTATGGAGTTTGATGCTATGCGTAAGTCTGTTTTGCTGGTTGCTTCCTTTTCCACGATGGCGATGTTGCTCTCCGGTTGCCAATCGAGCCTGACCGGTGACTCCTACTCCCGTGACGAAGCGCGTCGCGTGCAGACGATTCGCATGGGCACCATCGAATCCCTGCGTCCGGTGAAAATCGAAGGCACCAAGACCCCGATCGGCAGCGCTGCGGGCGCAGTCGTGGGTGGCGTCGGCGGTAGCGCCGTCGGCGGTGGTCGCGGCAGCATCGTTGCAGCGGTCATCGGCGCTGTAGCGGGTGGCCTGGTGGGGTCGGCTGCCGAAGAAGGCCTGACCCGCACTCAAGGCGTCGAAATCACCGTGCGCGAAGACGATGGCAGCATGCGCGCCTACGTGCAGGAAGTTCAGCCAAACGAAGTGTTCCGTGTGGGTGAGCGTGTGCGGATCTCCACTGTGGGTGGGACCAGCCGCGTTTCGCACTAAGCGGGAATGTAGGGTAAAAGAAAACCCCGATCAGGTGAGCTGGTCGGGGTTTTCTTTTGGGCTGTGGAGTTGAACCAGAGCATTTACTTGCTTGCATAACAACCGAGCTGAAAATCGTATTGTGGATCGTAAAATGATCGACCGACTAATGTTTCCAGTTTTGTTATCTGCTGGGAATCAAGGTCATAGCCATAGATTTCTTCTTCAGCCTCAGTCCAACTCATTATCGCCCTCAGCTGTGCAATGCCGTCTGCCGGGACAGGCACTTCGAATACCAGCGCTTCTGTTTCTTTATCAAAAGCATAAATTACGTGGTTCACGGTTCTATCCTTCTTTTCGGATCCGCCGGCTTGTTTTGATTACCTGTTTCAGCGTCAAACTCACCCAGATGGCGACCTCGTTTGTCATACATTTCTACTGCTCCATGCTGATAATCCCATTCTAGAATTCGCCCTTCAGCCGTTCTCCAGCGCATTCGGGTGCCTCTACCTTTGACCCGAGTCTTCTGTTTTGCCGGTGTGGCATCAGGAAAAGCGGTAAGCCCGTTTGGCGCCGGATGATATTTGTGGTCTGCAACACTCACCACAATATAAACCGGCAACACCCCCGAATCCGCCGGAAACACAAGAATGAAATCCTTGTACTCCGGCGGATAAACCGGATTCACGATGATGCTGTCAGCCGCCTTCGTCGGCGGGTAAACCCAGATGTGCGGCGCTTGTGGCGCAGCTTCCAAAGCGGGGATGCCGAGGGTGCTTGAGCCGTCCTCGGCCGGCGTCCAGATCAGCTCAACGCCGTCCCCGAGATCAGCCACTTGCTGACTGCCGCGCAAGCTGAATTGCACGACGTCGACCATCTCCCAGTCACGGTTTTTGCCAGTGTAGAAACCGTATCCCTTGAGACTGCCATCAGCTTGTTGCTCGACCCGCAGACGCACACGAGTACGGGCCTGTTTGAGGGATCGCAGTTGGTCTTCGGTGTAGAGCGAGCTGTCGCCAAGGCTCGACGGCATGACCAGGGCCACCAGACCTGCCAGGGTGGCCGCAGCGGTGCTGACTGCGACGGCGGGTAATGCGGCGAACGCTGAGCCACTCAGGGCGAAGCTGCCGAAACCCGCAGGGATGGCGGTGCCACTGATTTTCTTCAGCGGCACCACACCGGTTTCATCGGCCTCGCGAGCGCCGAGTAGAACCAGTTCGCCGTAGTCTTTCAGGCTGTCGGTCGGAACAACGCCGGAGGGATTCGTGTAGTCGATGATTGCATCGGGCAGTTTGCAGGACTTGGCGAACACGCATCCTGAGCGGGCAACGTCGTCTTTTTTCGTCGGGACCAGAACGCTGTCTTCGAAGGCCTGCTGCCTTGCGAACATGGCGTCGTGGGCGTTTTGTCTGGCATCACGCTCGGCCAATTCGGTGGCCGTCATGAATCGGTGAGTGACGTGATGCCCGTCACCTGACGGTGGGTTTTGTACCCGGGGGATGTCCTTGTGGCCAGCCACTGATTGTCCTTTCGCTCGTCCATCGGCAACCCCCAAAGAGGGGGCTGCGCGACGTTAACGAACGTGGCTAATCGTGACTGTAGGACGAATCCTCAATGTTGCTAAGAGTGTTCTCTATCGTTCAGGAAGGCAGCGCAGCACTCTTGCGGCTCGCCGCCGCCGTCACCGCATAACCGATCAATGCCGCCAGGATCGAGCCGGTCAGAATACCCATGCGGTCCATCCCGGCATATTCACTGGCGCCCGGCACGAAGGCCAGGGAACCGACGAACAGGCTCATGGTGAAGCCGATGCCGCAAAGGATCGCCACCCCCAAAATCTGGCCCCAGTTGGCGCCTTGGGGCAGGGCGGCGATGCCGATTTTTACCGCCAGCCAGGTCAGGCCGAAGACACCGACGGTCTTGCCCAACAGCAGGCCGACGGCGATGCCCATCGGTACATGATGGGTGAAGCTTTCGACGGTCACGCCGCTCAGGGACAAGCCAGCGTTGGCGAAGGCAAACAGCGGCAGGATGCCGTAGGCCACCCACGGATGCAGGGCATGCTCCAGGGTCAGCAGCGGCGAAGGCTCGGCGTTTTTCGTGCGCAGTGGAATGCAGAAGGCCAGGGTCACACCCGCCAGCGTCGCATGCACGCCGCTCTTGAGTACGCAGACCCAAAGGATCAGCCCGATGATCATGTACGGCCCGAGTTTCACCACACCAAGTCGGTTCATTCCGATCAAGGCCGCGATGCAGGCCGCGGCCAGCGCCAGGGACAGGGTCGACAGAGCGCCGGAATAGAAGATCGCAATGATGATGATTGCGCCAAGGTCATCGATGATCGCCAGGGTCATCAGGAACAGTTTCAGCGACACTGGCACGCGTTTACCCAGCAGGGCCAGCACGCCAAGGGCGAAGGCAATGTCGGTAGCCGTCGGGATGGCCCAGCCACTCAGCGCGGACGGGTTATCGCGGTTGAGGAACCAGTAGATCAGCGCCGGCACCACCATGCCGCCAATTGCGGCCGCGCCGGGCAGGACGATCTGCGACGGTTTCGACAGTTGGCCGTCGAGGACTTCGCGCTTCACTTCCAGGCCGATCAACAGGAAGAACAGGGCCATCAGGCCGTCGTTGATCCACAGCAGCAATGGCTTGGCGATTTTCAGCGCGCCGATCTGAGCCACCACGGGGGTGTCCAGCAGGCCGTTATAGAGCCACGACAGCGATGAATTGTTGATGATCAGGGCCAGGACAGCTGCGGCGATCAATAGCAGACCGCTGGCAGCTTCCAACTGAAAGAAACGCGTGAACGTGCTACGCAGAGGCAAGGTCGCTCTCCATCGATGAATTCAAAAGGTGGCACACCCTAACCCGTACCGTTGGTTGTTAAAACAAAAGTTATATTCTTTTTTGTTATATACCGTTACAACGTGCCCGGTCAGCAAAGGCCTGAGCCTAGCAGTTGCCGGACGTATTGAACCCCAGCTGTATCTGTGCGTGATGTAGGTTTTTTCCTAAGCTTGTGGACTGAGCCTTGCGACAAGGCCGACTCTTGCCTGATTCAACGAGAAAACCATCATGAGCGACAACCGACAGTGGGCCCGCGAAGCCATCCGGATCATCGAAGCCGACTTCCAGCGTAGCGCCGACACCCACCTGATCCCCTTGCCGCTGCCGGGGTTGCCGGGCATCGAGTTGTACTTCAAGGATGAGTCGAGCCATCCCACCGGCAGCCTGAAACATCGGCTGGCGCGCTCGTTGTTCCTCTATGCGCTGTGTAACGGCTGGCTCAAGCCCGGTGCGCCGGTGATTGAAGCGTCCAGCGGTTCGACGGCGATTTCCGAGGCGTACTTCGCCCGGCTGCTGGGTTTGCCGTTCATTGCGGTGATGCCCGCGAGCACGTCCAAGGAAAAGATCGCGCAAATCGCTTTCTACGGTGGCAAGAGCCATCTGGTGGACGATCCGACGCAGATTTACGCTGAGTCCGAACGCCTGGCTCACGAACACGACGGGCATTTCATCGACCAGTTCACCTACGCCGAACGCGCCACCGACTGGCGAGCGAACAACAACATCGCCGAATCGATCTTCCATCAGATGCGCTTCGAGCAGCACCCGGAACCGAGCTGGCTGATTTCCAGCCCTGGCACCGGCGGCACCACCGCGACGCTGGGCCGTTACGTGCGCTATCGCCAGCATTGCACCCGTGTGCTGTGCGCCGATGCCGAGCGTTCGGTGTTTTTCGATTACTACAAGACCGGCGACGCCAGCCTGCGCCTCGATCACGGGTCACGGATTGAAGGCATTGGCCGGCCGCGTGTCGAGGCGTCGTTCCTGCCCAAAGTCATCGACGCGATGGTCAAGGTGCCGGACGCCTTGTCACTGGCAGCCATGCATTACCTGGCACAACGTTTGGGGCGACGGGTGGGTGGTTCGAGCGGGACCAACCTGATCGGCGCCTTGATGGCGGCCCAGCAGATGGCGACGGCGGGGGAGTCGGGGTCGATCGTGGCGATTCTGTGCGATGGCGGCGAGCGCTATGCCGACACCTATTACGATCAGGCCTGGCTGAAGGCCCAGGGGTATGAGTTGAGTGGTCTGATGGATGCCGTGGCGGCCAGCGTTGAGCGCGGAGAGCCGCTGCCGGCCAGCGTGTTGCGCGCCAATATCTGAGATATTTGATCGTTCCCACGCTCTGCGTGGGAACGATCATCTGGGTCAGGCTTCTAGGCCAAGGATATCCCGGGCAACCGCTTCAGCAATCCGAATCCCGTCGACACCCGCCGACAGAATCCCGCCCGCATAACCCGCGCCTTCACCCGCCGGGAACAAACCCTTCACGTTCAGGCTCTGCATCGACTCGTTACGGGTAATGCGCAGCGGCGAAGAGGTGCGCGTCTCGATCCCGGTCAACACGGCGTCGTGCAGCGAGTAGCCACGAATCTGCTTCTCGAACGCTGGCAGGGCTTCGCGAATCGCTTCGATGGCGAACGCCGGCAGGGCCAGGGCCAAGTCACCCAAGGCAACGCCCGGTTTGTAGGACGGCTCGACGCTGCCCAATTCGGTGGATGGCTTGCCGGCAATGAAGTCGCCGACCAGTTGCGCCGGTGCTTCGTAGTTGCTGCCGCCCAGCACAAAGGCGTGGGATTCCAGGCGTTCCTGCAACTCGATGCCGGCCAGTGGGCCGCCCGGATAATCGACTTCCGGGGTGATGCCGACGACGATCCCGGAGTTGGCGTTGCGCTCGTTACGCGAGTATTGGCTCATGCCGTTGGTGACCACGCGGTTCGGCTCGGAGGTCGCCGCCACTACGGTGCCGCCCGGGCACATGCAGAAGCTGTAGACCGATCGACCGTTCTTGGCGTGGTGCACCAGTTTGTAGTCGGCAGCGCCGAGTTTCGGGTGGCCGGCGTATTTGCCAAGGCGCGCGCGGTCGATCAGCGACTGCGGGTGTTCGATGCGGAACCCCACCGAGAACGGCTTGGCTTCCATGTACACACCACGGCCGTGCAGCATGCGGAAGGTGTCCCGGGCGCTGTGGCCGAGGGCCAGAATCACGTGCTTCGAATGGATCTGTTCGCCGCCATGGAGTTCGACGCCCACCAGTTGGCCGTCGTCGATCAGCACATCGGTAACCCGCTGCTGGAAGCGCACTTCGCCGCCCAGGGCGCGAATCTGCTCACGCATGTTTTCCACCACACCGGTCAGACGGAACGTCCCGATGTGCGGCTTGCTGACGTAGAGGATTTCTTCCGGCGCACCGGCCTTGACGAACTCATGCAGAACCTTGCGACCGAGGAATTTCGGGTCCTTGATCTGGCTGTAGAGCTTGCCGTCGGAGAATGTCCCCGCGCCGCCTTCACCGAATTGCACGTTGGACTCGGGGTTGAGCACACTTTTACGCCACAGGCCCCAGGTGTCTTTGGTGCGCTGGCGCACTTCGGTACCGCGTTCGAGGATGATCGGCTTGAAGCCCATCTGCGCCAGCACCAGGCCGGCGAAGATCCCGCACGGGCCGAAGCCGACCACGATCGGACGCTGGCTCAGGTCGGCCGGCGCCTGGCCGACCACTTTGTAGCTGACATCCGGCGCCACGTTGACGTTACGGTCATCGGCGAACGTGCGCAGCACCGCCGCCTCATCGCGAACGTTGAGGTCGATGGTGTAGATGAAACACAGTTCGGAGGACTTTTTGCGCGCATCGTAGCTGCGCTTGAACAAGGTGAAGTCGAGCAGGTCATCACTGGCGATGCCCAGGCGCTGCACGATGGCAGGGCGCAGGTCTTCTTCGGGATGGTCGATCGGCAACTTGAGTTCGGTGATTCGTAACATGGCGGGATCCGGTTCGCGGGGCGCACAACTGCGCCAAGGCGTTTGAAGCCCGCGATTATAAGCCTCAAAGGATGATTCCCGTGAGGCTAAAACGATCAGTCGTTACGCGATCCGCCAAAATACCCGCAGCCACGTTGCACCTGGCCGTCGATACGCAACTCGGCGCTCATGTGCTGCACGCTGCCGGTGCTGCTGTCGACGCAACGTCGCGGCGCGACCCAGAGCTCGATGCGCTGATTATTGGCTTCGGTACTGAGGTTGAAGCGGCCGTCGCCCAGTTGTTCTTCAACGTACGGCAAGGCCAGGGGCGGCTGACCAGCGCGGTCGACGATCATGCCCTTGCCACTGACCTTGACGTTCCACTCCGGGCCATGGCCGGCGGCGCGCAGGATCAGCTGCTTGAAATTGGGATCGTCGCACGCCGTGCCCGAGCGCTCGACGCGGTACAGCTGCGTAAGGTCGAGTTGGCTGTCAGCACCACTGGCAACGAGCCGGCCGCGCACATCGGCGAACAGCTTGCCCTGATCATCGGCCAGGGTCGCGGCCTCTTGCAGGATGCTGGTGCCACCGATGTCATTGACTACGAAACTGCGTTGCTCATTACATGGCTGGAACAGCAGCTTGCCGTCGGCCGCCGTCAATTGGCCCTGCATGCGGGTCTGGCCCACATGGGAAGCACTTTGCCGTGGGCCATCGAGCAGTTGGCAAGCGGCGAACAACGGAAGCAGGGCAACAAGTACCAGGGAACGGGCAACACGCATCTTTGAGTCTCCAGACAAGTGTCGCCACGTTACTCAGCCTGACCGTTCATCACAACCCTGCGATGTTCTCGCTTTCCTGTGTGCGAGTCTGGTTTAGCCGACGCGGTAGGTCTGGCCGGTCTGCAGGCCTTCCACGCTTTTGGCGTAGGCCAGCGCCACGTCGGCCGCGGGAACCGGTTTGAAACCACGGAAGTACGGCGCATAGCTGCCCATGGCTTCGACCAGCACGTTCGGGCTGACCGAGTTGATGCGCAGACCGCGTGGCAGTTCGATCGCCGCCGCACGGACGAAGGCGTCTAGGGCACCGTTGACCAGGGCCGCGGAGCTGCCGGTACGAATCGGATCGTGGCTGAGGATGCCGGTGGTGAAGGTGAAAGACGCACCGTCATTGGCGAATTCCCGGCCGATCAGCAGCAGGTTGACCTGGCCCATCAGCTTGTCCCGCAAGCCGAGTTCGAAGTCTTGTGCGGTCATGGTGGCCAGCGGCACGAAGTTGACACTGCCGGCGGCGCAGATCAGTGCATCGAAGTTGCCGGTCTGTTCGAACAGTTTGCGGATCGAGGCGCTGTCACTGATGTCGACCTGGAAATCACCGCTTTTACGGCCGATACGGACGATTTTGTGGCGCTGGGACAGTTCATGGTCAATGGCCGAACCGACGGTGCCGGAGGCGCCAATCAACAGAATTTTCATCGTGCAGTTCCTCAAGTGGGTTGGATTTAAAGTTAAGTCTAGTGTGGTTTTTTTTATAAATAAGCGTGCTAATGGGCAACCTTTGGTTTTCAAATGGAAACAATCCATGAGTGAAATGGACGATCTGGCGGCGTTCGCGGTATTGATCGAGGCGGGCAGTTTCACCCTGGCCGCCCAGCAACTGGGGTGCAGCAAGGGGCAACTCTCCAAGCGCATCAGCCTGCTGGAAACGCGCTTTGGCGTGGTGTTGCTGCAACGCACCACACGTCGCTTGAGCCTGACGGCAGCGGGTGCGGCGTTGTTGCCGCAAGCCCAGGCGCTGGTGGTGCAGGTGGAGCGTGCGCGTCAGGCATTGGCACGGCTGAAAGACGACATGGCCGGCCCTGTGCGGATGACGGTGCCGGTTTCGTTGGGGGAAACGTTCTTTGACGGCGCACTGCTGGAATTTTCCCGGCAGTACCCCGAGGTGCAGATCGAGCTGGAGCTCAACAATAACTACCGCGACTTGTCCCGGGACGGGTTTGACTTGGCGATCCGCTCGGAAGTGGCCAACGACGAACGCCTGGTCGCCCGACCGCTGCTGGCCTGGCACGAAATGACCTGTGCCAGCCCCGCGTATCTTGAGCGATTCGGTGAGCCGCTGACGCCACAGGCCTTGGCCGAACACCGTTGTCTTCTCAACAGCCATTACAGCGGTCGCGAAGAATGGCTCTATCACCAACAGCACGAATTAACGCGGGTGCGAGTGTCGGGTCCGTTCGCCAGCAACCATTACAACCTCTTGAAGAAAGCTGCACTGACCGGTGCGGGCATTGCGCGTTTGCCGTCGTATCTGTTGCAAGAGGAATTGGCTGATGGACGTTTACGCTGGCTCCTGCGTGATTATCAAACCCGCAGCATGCCGATGTATCTGGTGCATCCGTATCAGGGCGGGTTGCCTAAGCGTACCCAAGTGCTGGCGGACTATTTGATCGGTTGGTTCAAGCGCAGTGGTGAGGCGTTGGATCGGCTTCAACGATAACGTCTCACCACACAACCTTTATGGGAGTTCTGAGGTTGGTATCAGCGGGCGTAACGCCGGGCAATCAGGTGATCGATCGACAACTTGCCAGGTCCAGTCGCCATCAAGTACAGCAACACCGCCGCCCAGGTGCCGTGGGTCGGATACGCATCGGGGTACACGAACAGTTGAATGGTCAGGGTCATACCCAGCAGCGCCAGGGCCGAAAAGCGTGTGGCGAAGCCGATCAGGATCAGAATCGGAAAGAAATGCTCGGCGAAGGCCGCCAGGTGCGCCGCCAGTTCCGGGGAGAGCAACGGCAGGTGATATTCGCTCTGGAATAACGGAATGGTCGAGTCCGCCAGCCTTGGCACACCGAGTTCAAAGGTGCCGTCGATCAAGTCGATGGCCAAGCCTTCCACCTTGGTTTGCCCGGACTTCCAGAACACCGCGGCAATGGAAAAACGCGCGATAAAGGCGATCAGGCTGTGGGGGATTTTTTCCAGCAGCCCGATGGCGCGGGCGATGGGGTTGTGCTGAATGTTCATAGCGATACCTGGTTGTGGTGTAAATGAGTGATGGCGTTGTGGCTGATCAGCAGCGCCAGGGTTTGGCTGAGATCGAAGGCCGGCGCGTTTTCCAGCGCTTGGCTCAGGGGCTGGCCGAGTCGCAGGCTCTGAATGAAGATTCTGGCGCCGTGGTCGATGGCGAAGACCTCAACCTCCAGTTCGTTACGCAGCACCAGCGCGTTTTGCCCGTGGCCGAGGTCGATCCCGGCCAGCGTCGCGTCCTGTTGATGCGCCGCCCAGATTGCGACCACGGCGAAGGCTGAAGTCAGCAGATTGAGGGAGGGATGAAGCCCAAGCGTCAGCTCGCTCAGTGCCTGTGGGTCCGACAGCACGGCGGCGATTTGCTCATGGCCCAAAGGCTGCGCATCAGCGGCGTGATAGGCCTGAACGCGCAAGCGCTCCAGCCGCGCCACATCGGCCAGATAAGGCACGCTGGCTGCCGGTTCAAAACTGTCAATGAACTCGGCGAAGTCCTTGCCGTAGTCGTTGATGAGCGGGCTTTGCGGTGGGCAACTTTGCACATACAACCCTGCCATCGCCCGGAAAAACTCATCACCGACCAACTGCATAACCACCGGATAGCTGTCGGCCAAGGCGTTGATCAGCGAGCTCTGCACATTGTTGCGATACACCGCGAAACGGCTGGCCGGATCGGTACCGTTGGCACTGAACACGCCCTCGGGGCAGGGCCGTTGCGGATCGAGCAGGGCGGCGGAAAAAGCGGCTTGAGTGCTCATGGCCGGCTCCCTGCGCGGTGCAGCAACTCATCGGCATGACGGGCTTCGGCGTGCAACACACTGAAGGCCGGTAACCGGTTGTCGCGTTCGATCAACGTGGCGATCGGGCCGACCCGCTCCAGCACCTGCGAGTACAGCGCCCACACCGCGTTATCGACGGGCGCACCGTGATCGTCGATCAGTAGTCGGTCACCAAGGCTGTCGGTGTCTTCGGCAAACCCCGCCAGATGAATCTCTCCCACAGCGTGCAGTGGCAGGGCGTCGATGTAGGCCCGCGGATCTCTTTGGTGATTGATGCAGGAGACGTAAACGTTGTTGACGTCCAGCAGCAGGCCGCAGCCGGTGCGGCGAATGACTTCACTGATGAAGTCGGCTTCATCGATTGTCGAGTTCTGGAACGCCAGGTATGTCGCCGGGTTTTCCAGCAGCATCGGGCGTTTGAGGGTGTTCTGTACCTGATCGATGTGCTCGCAGACACGGTTCAGCGTCGGCGCGTCGTAGGCCAGGGGCAGCAGGTCATTGAGAAACACCGGGCCATGGCTGGACCAGGCCAGGTGTTCGGAAAAGGAGTGGGGTTGATAGCGCTCGATCAGCGCGGCCAGCCTTTGCAGGTGCTGACCATCCAGCGGACCTTCGGCACCGATGGACAGGCCAACACCGTGCAGCGACAGCGGATACTGCTCGCGGATCAATCCCAGAAAATGATGAAACGGGCCGCCGGCCACCATGTAGTTTTCGGCGTGGACTTCGAAGAAACCGATGTCCGGTTGTGCACCGAGCACTTCACGAAAGTGCTCGGTCTTGAGCCCCAGCCCGGAGCGGGGCGGGAGCCCGGAGAATGAATGGTTCATGGTCGACACTCTGGCTGGGGGGCTGATTACGACTTGGCTTTGTAGGCTTCCATCTGGCCGAAGCCGGTTGGCGAGGTCTTGCTCATTGTGGTGGCGCAGGTGCCCTTGGGGACAAGCTTCCAGGCGTTGGCCTGGTAGTCGGTTTTGGCGGTGCCAGCGCAAGTGGTACCAGCACCAGCGGCGCAATCGTTATGACCTTTCATGGCCACGCCGAAGCATTTTTCCATGTTGGCGTCAGCGGCATGGGCCGTGGAGACAGCGGCGATGCTCAGGGCAGAACCAAGTGCCAGAACCAGGGCGGTGGCGGACAGGGTGCGGGTGGTAGCAGTCATGATGTTTCTCCGAAATTGAGCTTGGTATGGCAAGCGTTTGTGCTTGCTTACCGCTCTAGAGAAACGACAGGGCGGGGTGTTACAGCTGACTGCAGATTTTTTTCAAAAATCCTCAAAACACCATCAATCCCCTGTGGGAGGGCGCGCGATAGCGTCATGACATTTAGCATTGATGCTGACTGACAACGGATTCGTGCTATCGCGCCGATAAGACAGTCATGCAATGCTGATTTTATTAACGCTAGTGATCTGACCGTTCCAGATCATCTCGTAGTGGGCTGTTTGAATGACTGATGAGACTGGTCTGGGAGTCATCAGCGCCCAGCAGTAGTTGCCATGCATACGCACGGAGTTGTATCGCAGGCCAAGGCCCCCTGCATCCTTGACTACCTTACCCAAGCGATGTGAGTGCGTGTAGTCGACGGGATCGTAGATAGGATCGTGCATCGGAATGGATACGGCATCCCTCATTGCTTCGTCAACGAAAGTGCAGGATAACCCCCGGAAAACAAACCTCTCGTAATTGAGATTCTGGACATTCGACCAATACTGATTTTGGTGATGCTGTACCTCAGCCAGAGCAGTTTCCATCGAGGCAGCCAAGTACAACACGCCGAAACTGCCATCGCTGAAACGCGAGCCAGTTGGGTTGACGTGGGTGAAAGGGGCTGTCGCATAAGAGCATCCAGGGATGCCAAAGGGAATTTCCGCACGCGGTATCAGCTCAAGCCGACCTACCTCATTTTGCAGCCTCGGATTTGTGAGGGCCTGTATCTGATACAGAACATCAAATTCGTTCGCGTCCGCCACGTCGTCAAACAACGCAATGGGCGGAAACTTTGAATTGATCAATCGGTAGGCCTGCAACTGCTCACCGGCCAATACTGGCAACTGGCTCACCATTACCATTGTGCGCCTCGCAGCACGTCGATCCGCCGAAACGTCTCGTACAAGGAAATCATATCCCCCTGGGACATGATTTCGAGCGGGGTACGCCCGTTGAAGAACTCGTTTTCGTTCGCCATCGTCGGAAAACCATAGACGTTCTCAGGGTTATCAAAGACAAGACGCAGAACGGCATGGATGTTGAGAATAAAACTGATGCGCTGCATCTGGTCTGAATCCAGGTTTACGGACCAATCGGGATCGCGCTGCTTTGCCCGTGAGTACGTACTGCGGGAAATGCGCAGGATACGACAGGCCTGATCGCCCGATGCCTGCCACTTTTCGAGTATGCCTACAGCTGCTCGCAAACCAGTCACGCACTGGTCTTTGGTGAATCCTTGTGCCTGGGAGGCTGCTGTCATGTTGATCACTTCTTGTTTGTCTGTAGATACAAATATATGCAAGATGACTCTATAGATCAATGACGTTTATGAGGCGGGGCTCCTCCGACAGGGCTTCTTCTTTATCATTCAGGTTGTGCTAAAGATACACAGCCCCGTAGGAGCGGCCTTCGGTGAGGTTTGTGCCAGGCACAAAAAAACGGCCCGAAGGCCGTTTTTTGTTTACCGCAAAGGCTTAACCGCCGAGGTACGCTTCGCGTACTTTCGGGTCGGTCAACAGCGCTTCACCGGTCCCGCTCATCACCACCCGGCCGTTTTCCAGCACGTAGGCACGGTCGGCGATTTTCAGGGCCTGGTTGGCGTTCTGCTCCACCAGGAACACCGTCACACCGTCCTTACGCAGTTGTTCGATGATGTCGAAGATCTGCTGGATGATGATCGGTGCCAGGCCCAGCGATGGCTCGTCGAGCAGCAGCAGCTTGGGCTTGCTCATCAACGCGCGGCCGATGGCGAGCATTTGCTGTTCGCCGCCGGACATGGTGCCGCCGCGTTGGGCAAAGCGTTCTTTCAGGCGTGGGAAAAGTCCCAGAACCTTGTCCATCTGTTCCTGATAATCGCCCTTGTCGGTGAAGAACCCGCCCATGGCGAGGTTTTCTTCCACGGTCAGGCGGGCAAACACCCGACGGCCTTCCGGAACCACGGCGATGCTTTTACGCATGATCTGCGACGAGTCCTGGCCGACGAGCTCTTCGCCCATGTAGCGGATGCTGCCGCTGTGGGCTTGCGGCGAACCGCAGAGGGTCATCAGCAGGGTCGACTTGCCGGCACCGTTGGCGCCGATCAGGGTCACGATCTCGCCCTGGCGGACTTCGACGTTGACGCTGTGCAGCGCCTGGATCTTGCCGTAGAAGGTGGAAACGTTTTCGAACTGCAGCATTTACGCTTCCCCCAGGTAGGCTTTGATCACTTCAGGATTGTCGCGGATCTGCTCCGGCGTGCCGTTGGCCAACGGTGTGCCCTGGTTGATCACGAAGATATGGTCGGAAATGCTCATGACCAGTTTCATGTCGTGTTCGATCAACAGCACCGTCACATTATGCTCTTCACGCAGGGTGCCGATCAGCGCCTTGAGGTCGTCGGTTTCCCGCGGGTTGAGGCCGGCGGCCGGTTCGTCGAGCATGAGGATGCTTGGACGGGTCATCATGCAGCGGGCAATTTCCAGGCGGCGCTGCTGACCATAAGCCAGGGTGCCGGCCGGGCGGTTGGCGAACTCCTTGAGGTTGACCTTTTCCAGCCAGAACTCGGCGTATTCCATCGCCTCGCGTTCGCTGCGGCGAAACGCCGGGGTCTTGAACAGGCCTGCCAGGAAGTTGGTGTTCAGGTGCCGGTGCTGAGCAATCAGCAGGTTTTCCACGGCGGTCATGTCCTTGAACAGCCGCACGTTCTGGAAAGTCCGCACCACGCCTTTGCCGGCGATCTTGTGGCCGGGCAGGCCTTCGATCGCTTCACCGTTGAGCTGGATAGTGCCGGCGGTGGGTTTGTAGAACCCGGTCAGGCAGTTGAATACAGTGGTCTTGCCGGCGCCGTTGGGGCCGATCATCGAGACCACTTGTTTCTCTTTGACGCTCAAGGCTACGCCGTTGACCGCCAACAGGCCGCCGAAGCGCATGCTCAGGCCATCTACTTTCAGGATCTCTCTGCTCATTTACGCAGCTCCATGTGAGGACGTTGCATGGGCAGCAGACCTTGAGGGCGCCAGATCATCATCAGCACCATCAAGGCGCCGAACATCAACATGCGGTATTCGCTGAAGTCACGCATCAGTTCGGGCAACAGGATCATCACGACAGCCGCGAGAACCACGCCCAACTGCGAGCCCATGCCGCCCAACACCACGATGGCGAGGATGGTGGCCGACTCGATGAAGGTGAACGACTCCGGCGTGACCAGCCCTTGGCGCGCGGCGAAGAAGCTACCGGCGAAACCAGCGAAGCAGGCACCCAGGGTGAAGGCCGACAGCTTGATCACGGTCGGGTTCAGGCCCAGGGCACGGCAGGCGATTTCGTCTTCGCGCAAGGCTTCCCAGGCACGGCCGATCGGCATGCGCAGCAGGCGGTTGATCACGAACAGCGCGAACAGTGCCAGCAACAGCGCCACCAGGTAGAGGAAAACCACCTTGCTGACCGGGTTGTACGTCAGGCCGAAGAACTCGTGGAAGGTCTGCATGCCTTCGGTGGCCGTTCTTTCGAAGGTCAGGCCGAACAGCGACGGTTTGGGAATGTTGCTGATGCCGTTCGGTCCGCCGGTGAGGCCCGTCAGGTTACGCAGGAACAGACGGATGATCTCACCGAAGCCCAGGGTCACGATCGCCAGATAGTCACCGCGCAGGCGCAGCACCGGGAAACCGAGCAGGAAGCCGAATGTGGCCGCCATCAGGCCGGCGATCGGCAGGCAGATCCAGAAGCTCAGCCCGTAGTAGTGCGACAGCAGCGCATAGCTGTAGGCACCCACGGCGTAGAAGCCGACGTAACCGAGGTCGAGCAGGCCGGCCAGACCGACCACGATGTTCAGGCCCAGGCCGAGCAGCACGTAGATCAGGATCAGCGTGGCGATGTCCACCGCACCGCGTGAACCGAAGAACGGCCAGACCAGTGCCACGACGATCAACGCCATGATGATCCAGCGCTGGGTGGTCGGCAGGGTCAGGAAGTGGCTCGCGCTGGCCGGGATCAGTTTGCCCTTGGGCACGGAGCTCATGGCCGCCGAGTATTCGCGGTCGAACAGCACACGCAGGAACATCAGCACCGAGCAGGTGGCGATGATGATCAGCGTGGAGGTGCTGGCGCCTTCCACTTCGAGGTTGATCCCGGCGATGGACAGTTTCAGGCCGAGTACCGGATAGGCCACGGCCCATACCAGCAGGGCGCTGAACAGCGCCTGTTTAAGATTCCTAGTCATACTTTCTCAACCTCCGGACGACCCAGCAGGCCGGTTGGCCGGAATAACAGCACCAGGACCAGAAGGCCGAAAGCCACCACGTCCTTGTACTGGTCACCGAATATATCGGCGCCGAATGCTTCGGCTACCCCCAGCACCAGACCACCGAGCATGGCGCCCGGAATGCTGCCGATGCCACCCAGCACCGCCGCGGTAAAGGCTTTGAGGCCTACCAGGAATCCGGCGTTAGGGTTGATCACGCCGTACTGCATGCTCAACAGTACTGCCGCCACGGCCGCCAGGGCGGCACCGATGACGAAGGTCAGGGCGATAATGTTGTTGGTGTTGATGCCCAGCAGGTTGGCCATCTTGATGTCTTCGGCACAGGCCCGACAGGCGCGTCCCAGACGTGAACGCGAGATGAACTGGGTGAGACAGAGCATCACCACCAGGGTCACCACGAACACCAGGATCTGCATGTAGGAGATCAGCACTTCCTGTGCGCCGCCTGGACCGAAGCTGAAGCTGCCCGGAATCAGGTTAGGGATCGATTTGTCCTTGGAGTCCTGCGAGAGCAGTACGGAGTTCTGCAGGAAGATCGACATGCCGATGGCGGAGATCAGCGGGATCAGACGGTTACTGCCCCGCAGAGGGCGGTAGGCGATCCGTTCGATACTGTAGCCGTAGGCACTGGTCACTACGATGGTCGCCAGGAAAGCGGCGGTCATCAACAACGGCAGAGAATGGATACCCAGCATGGCCAGTCCGGCAAGGACGATGAAGGCCACGTAGGAACCGATCATGTAGACCTCGCCATGGGCGAAGTTAATCATTCCAATAATGCCGTAAACCATTGTGTAGCCAATGGCTATAAGGGCATAGGTGCTGCCAATGGTCATCCCATTAACCAGCTGTTGGAAGAAGTGATAGATCTCAGGCATTACAGCGCTCCTAAAAACCTGATACGCATTTCACTGGTGGAGTCATGTTCCGGCCCGGGCTGTGTGGTCTGTGGCCACCTTCGCACGAGCGTTTGCCAGCGAACCGCTGGTGACGGTTTTAAGATTTTCAGGTAAGCCAACTCCCGGATCGCGGGACTCTGACTCATTAATCTCGTAAAACAAAGCCCACTGCTTGCGCAGTGGGCTTTATTAATCATGGCGCTAGCTTACTGAGGGGAAACTTCGGTTTTTGGTTTGCCGAAGTGCCACTCATAGACCACGAATTTGAAGTCTTTCAGGTCGCCCTTGCTGTCGAACGACAGATCACCGGTCGGGGTCTTGAAGGTGCCTTTGTGAATGGCTTCAGCCACCTTGGCGGTGTCTTCGCTCTTGGCAGCCTTGATACCTTCGGCAATCACTTCGACAGCCGAGTAGGCCGGGAACACGAACGGACCGCTTGGGTCCTGCTTCTTGTCGGCAAAGGCTTGTACCAGGGCTTTGTTGGCTGGGTCCTGGTCGAAGGATTTCGGCAGGGTGACCAACAGGCCTTCGGAAGCATTCTGGGCAATTTGCGAGATGGAGTCGTTGCCGACGCCTTCAGGCCCCATGAACTTGGCTTTCAGGCCTTTTTCCTGGGACTGACGCAGGATCAGGCCCAGCTCCGGGTGGTAGCCGCCGTAGTAGACGAAGTCGACGTTGGCTTGCTTGAGCTTCTGGATGATCGAGGAGAAGTCCTTGTCACCGGCGTTGAGGCCTTCGAACACGGCAACCTTGACGCCTTTCTTCTCAAGGGTCTGTTTCACGGCGGTGGCGATGCCTTCACCGTATTGCTGTTTGTCGTGCAGCACGGCAACGATTTTCGGTTTTACGTGATCGGCAATGTAGTTACCGGCGGCAGGGCCCTGGGCGCTGTCCAGGCCGATGGTGCGGAACACCAGCTTGTAACCACGGGTAGTGATGTCCGGGTTGGTGGCGGCCGGGGTGATCATGATCACGCCTTCGTCTTCGTAGATGTCCGAAGCTGGCTGGGTGGAGCTGGAGCACAGGTGGCCGACCACGAATTTCACACCATCGTTGACCACTTTGTTGGCGACGGCCACGGCTTGTTTAGGGTCGCACGCGTCGTCGTATTCCTTGGCTTCGAGCATCTTGCCGTCGACGCCGCCCTTCGCGTTGATCTGCTCGATGGCCATCTTGGCGCCGATGAACTGCATGTCGCCGTATTGAGTGACCGGGCCGGTTTTAGGGCCGGCGATGCCGATCTTGATGGTGTCGGCGGCGAACGAATGGCTGGCAACCCCGGCCAGAACCATAGCGGCAAACAGTTTTGAAATCTGCTTAGTAGCCTTAGTCATAGTGCTCCACTCTTACTGTTGTAGTTTTTATAGTCCTGGCGCCGTAGCAGCAGAACCGGGTCAGATATCGTCGATATCCTCCGGAAAATGCCCCCGGCAACTGTACCGGTACAGTGTAGAGCGCCGATTGTTAGCCTGGGAAGCTGGCGCCAGGGGGCAAAACCTGAGGGTGTCGCTTTGTTGAAAGAAAAAGACAGAATCGCGGCAGGATGTTAGCTGGCTAATACTTGAAGCAGCAGCATTCCCTGGCTTTCCCGGGTTTTTCAATCGGTAACGCAATTGCATCCGGGTTTTTCTGGCGCAACACCGACGTTATCATTCACATCGATTTCTTTTGCGGACAGGAACCCATGACTCAAGAACCTAGCACCCTCTATGCCAAGCTGCTTGGTGAAACCGCATCTATTACCTGGAAAGAGTTGGAGCCGTTCTTCGCCAAGGGTGCCCTATTGTGGGTCGACCCAAGCCTGGATTTGATTGCTGCGGCGGAGGCGGTGGCGACCGATGAAGGCGAGAAAGTCGCTGCCTGGCTGGCCGCCGACAAGGTCGCCAAGCTGTCTGAAACGCGGGCGCTGGATCTTTTCGAGCGTGATCCGGAGCTGTGGGCCGTGGTTGTTTCGCCGTGGATTATGATCCAGGAAAGGGCGAAGGCTTGAATGCTTGCACCGATTCGGTGCTTGGTTTTGTCGGGCAAAAGTGTGTAGCCGAGTAGCGTGATGGCACGTTGCCGTGGAGAAAGGCCACAGAAAGGCCGGTATAACGGTGACGTAAACGTAACGGGAACAGTTTATTGAGCAGCCGATGGGCTGCTCAATTGTTTCTGGGTGTTGTGATCGTTCCCACGCTCTGCGTGGGAATGCAGCCCGGGACGCTCTGCGCCCCAAAAGCGGACGCGGAGCGTGGAAACGATCATCACAAGGCTGCGATCGTTAAAGGCTCGACCTCAATAAGCCGTCTTGCCCGTATGGTTATTCAGCGAAATAACCTTGGTCTTGCCAATCCGGTGACGGTAGATCTCGCGCAGGTACTTGATCGCCTTCTTCACGCAATCGCGCGACAAACGAATGTCATTGATCGAGACGAACTTGTCCTTGTCGTTGATCAGCTCGCGGTACTTCTTCTCGTACATCGGTTTGATCGCGTACCAGTTGGTGTCGAGGATCTTCGCCGGGTTTTCGAATTCGTTGAGCAGGTCGTCGATCCGGTCTTCGTCGAAGTCTTCATGGATGATGAAGTCCAGGATCGAGTTATCCAGCGTTTCGTCGAAGCGATACGGATTTTTTGCGAAGCAACGCTTGATGAACGCCACGATCAGCGTCAGGAAGTCGTCCGACAGGCATGGGCTCTTGGCGATCAGGGTGGTCAGCGACAGGTTGGCCGAGGCGCCGATTACCAATGCATAACGCTTGAGCGTGGTGTTGGGGAACAGACTGTTGAGGTGAGTCTTCAACCGGTTCAGGTCCATGTAGGACAGTTTGTAGTCTTTAGGCAGGGACACGATCGACACCACCGACGAGCAGTTCTTGAAGAAGTGCAGGTCGTGCAAGGCGGCTGCGTCATAGCCCGAATTCTTGTACTGCTCGAGCGAGGCGCGGTAGCGCTTGGACTCGATTGGCAACAGGCTGATGCCTTCAATCGCCTGAGTGACTTTGTTGAAGTGCGGCAGGTCGATGGAACGGAAGAACAGATCGTCGATGTTCAAGCGCTGCGGCTCTTTGTCGAACACCTTGAATTTGTCGCTGCTCGGCGGCGGGGTTTCCGGCACCACGGACTCGGCGTAGGCAATTGCCACCGGGCCGGCCAGGCTCATGAACAGGTCGTTGGCGTCCAGGCGAATGGTTTCGCCGATGTCGATACCGGCGCGACGGAAATAGTTCTGGTCGTAGTCGGTGGTGACCGCCTGCGCCGTCAGAATGTTGAAGATCTGCTGTGAGATGTACTGGTTGGCGTGCTTTTCCATCGCGTTGACGTCGATGTTCTGGATGTTGCCGTCATCGCTTTCTTCGGCATAACGCATGATGTCGTTGGAGATCAGCATCATCGCGTTCCATGGACGGATACGGCCCATGACGCTGGCTTCGCTGCTGTCTTCGTTGGCGAAGTTGTAGGAGAAGTCCCACTCTTCCGACAGGTATTTGCACAGCAGGCGACCGGCGTTGATGTGCAGCGCTTCGGACATTTCACTGCGGTGATCGGAAATGTTCGGCAGTACGCAGATGCCGCTGGTGAAGATCGGCTCGAAGACGAAGGAATGGCCGCTCTTGCCGTCGTGTTCGTCCATCGGCTTGGTGTCGAACGTCTTGTTCATGTACGAGTGCTGCTGGGCCAGGCCGAATTCCGAGGCCATGCCCGAACCGGTACCGCCGCCGGCACTGAAGATCGAGAAGTACAGGCGCGACTGGTTGGCCTTGATCCCGCAGCTGTCGATCAGGTACGAGTGAATCATCTTCCAGTCGGGGCTGGAGAAGCGCTGGGTGTCCTTGTTCAGGATGATCTTGGCCAGGTACTGGCCGAGGATCGGCGCGTTACCGGCGCCACCGGCGTGGACTTCCGACAAGTCCATGATTTTCATTTTGCTGTAGTCGCGCAAAAAGCCGCTTTTTTCGCCCTTGCGCGAGAAACGGATGCGACCGGCGATGTCCTTGTCCAGGTCGCCGAGCATCACCAGCGGTTCCACCAGGAATACCGGTTTGGTGGCCTTGTTCGGCCCCAGGCGCAGGTTGTTGCGAATCCACTGCGCCGGGCTGTAGCCCTTTTCGGCGTAGCGTTTATCCGGCGACGGACGGTCTTCGTTGTTGAATTCGTTGAGGTAGAACTTGCGGGCGTTGTACACCAGCTCCGCCACGTCCAGCGCGATGTTCGAACCGCAGCGGCCCAGGCCGATCAGGCACACCGAGGGGAATTCCTGGTCGTTGTGCTGTTCGTTGTCGCCTTCCAGATGGGGCGGGCGCGGGAACACCAGGTCGCGCAGGCCGTCGAGGTTGTCGAGGATGCGGTCGGTATTGGTTTCGGTGAAGTACAGGTATTGCTGAGTCGACAGCGGACGCGACGGGGGCAATGGCTTCGACGATGAGGGGCTGTTCGCCGCGGGGCTCAGGGTCAGGTCGGATACCGCGGTGGCCGGATTGTTTTTAGAAGTCATTGTGCGCCATATACCTGGACTGGTCGGCTCGGCGACAAGTGTCATCGAGTCATCACGGAATGGGATCTCGCGTCTTTTTTAGCGCGAATGTAGCCCAAGCGTCAGGGCCTTGGCCTGAACATCGCTCGGGGGAATCCTTTCCTTAACCATGATGAATCGGCCAATATTCGATGATCTTTAATCAAGGGGAGGCTAAATGATGGCAACGTTGCCTGCGCTGGGGTTCGCCGGAATCGGCCTGATGGGTTTGCCGATGTGCCGACGCCTGTTGGCGGCCGGTTACCCGCTGACGGTGTGGAACCGCAACCCGGCCAAGTGTGCAGCGCTGGTCGAGGCTGGTGCGCGGCAAGTGGCGACACCGGCCGAGCTGTGTCAGCACGCCGACGTGGTGATGTTGTGCCTGGCCGATACCGCGGTGGTTCGTGAGGTGGTGTTTGGCGCGGCTGGCGTTGCCGAGGGGGCGAAAAGCGGCCAGTTGCTGGTGGATTTTTCCAGCCTGGAGCCCACCGCAACGCGGGAAATGGCCACAGCACTGGCCAATAAAACCGGGATGGGTTGGCTCGATGCGCCAGTGTCCGGCGGGGTGGTCGGCGCCGAGGCCGGCAGCCTGGCGATCATGGTTGGTGGCGAGGCGGCAGACCTGGCGCGCGTGCGGCCGGTGTTGCTGACCCTTGGCCAGCGCGTGACCCACATGGGCGCGGTCGGCGCGGGGCAGGTGACCAAGGCCTGCAATCAGATGATCGTCGCCTGCAATGCCTTGGTCATTGCTGAAGTGGTGAGCTTGGCCGAGCGCTCCGGGGTCGATGCCAGCCTCATTGCCGAGGCGCTGGCCGGTGGTTTCGCCGATTCAAAACCGTTGCAGATTCTCGCGCCGCAAATGGCCGAAAGCCGTTTCGAGCCCGTGAAATGGCACGTACGTACGTTGCTGAAGGATCTCGATACCGCCGTGAAGTTTTCCCGCGAACAGGGTTCGGCCACGCCGATCAGCGGATTGGCCGCACAACTGATGCGCCTCCATGGGGGGCAGGGGTTCCTGGAAAAGGATCCTTCGACGTTAGTGCAGTTGTACCGTGAGCCAGACTCAACGGATTGACGGCATGCGTGTGCTGGTTGATTTCGGCCAGTACCGGCCGCAACTCAGCCAGCGGCACCGGATGGCTAAGCAGGTAGCCCTGGACGAAATCGCAGCCGTGGCGTTGGAGAAAGTCGTATTGCTCGAGGGTCTCGACGCCTTCGGTGACGACCTGCAAATGCAGGGTGTGGGCCATGACGATAATGGCCTGGACGATTTCCATGTCCTGGGTCGCCTTGGGGATGTCCTGAATGAACGAGCGGTCGATCTTCAGCGTGTTTAATGGCAGGCGCCTGAGGTAGGCCAGGGATGAATAGCCGGTGCCGAAGTCGTCGATCGACAACGAAACGCCAAGGGCGCGAATCTGCCGCAGCAACACCAGGGTGTTGGAAATATTGCCCATCAGCGCATTCTCGGTCACCTCCAGCTCCAGTCGCTGGGGCGTCACCCCGTAGATGCGCAGGGCGTGTTCGATTTCATCGGCCAGTTCTTCTCGCGCCAGGTTCAGGGGCGAGCAATTCACTGCGATCTTGAGGTCTTCGCAATCGTGGCGGGACAGTTCGCCCAGGTCTGCGCAGGCTTTGCGCAATACCCAATTGTCCAGTTCGGCGATCAGGCCGTTGGCCTCGGCGATGGCGATGAACCGGTCCGGCGTCAGCAATCCGTGAACCGGGTGTTGCCAGCGGACCAGCGCTTCCAGTTTGGTGACTCGGCCGATTCTCAGGTCATAGATTGGCTGGTAATGCAGCATCAACCCGGAGTCTTCGCGCAGGGCGTGACGCAGTTCTTCTTCGAGTTGCAACTCCAGGGTGGCGCGGGCTTTCAGGTTGGAACTGAAAAAGTGCAACCCGTTACGACCGCTGCCCTTGGACTGATACAGCGCCAGGTCGGCGTTCTTCAGCAGTTCTTCGCAGGTTTTGCCGTCTTCCGGAAACAGGCTGATGCCGATGCTGGTGGTCATGACCATGCGCCGTCCGGACAACTCGATGGGGTCCTTCATTTTCAGCATGATGCGCTGGGCCATATGCCGCGCTTCTTCACGGTCGTACAGGTTGATGAGGAGGCAGAATTCGTCGCCTCCGAAACGCGCCACCACGTCTTCGTGGCTGCGCACCGAGGCCTTGATATGACTGGCGAGGACTTTGAGCAGTTCGTCGCCGGCATCATGGCCAAGGCTGTCGTTAATCCGCTTGAAGTGGTCGATGTCGAGGAATATCACCGCGAGCATGCCGCCCTCGTTGGTTTTTTCGATGAGTTTTTCGGCGAAGAGCTGGTTGAAGCCCCGGCGGTTGAGCAGGTTGGTCAAGGGGTCGTAATGCGCCACCTGTTGCAGCGACATGCGTGCCTGATCCAGTTGACCGAGCAGGGCGTTGACCCGCTGCAGGTCGGACTCCTTGCGTTGCAGCTTCTTGTCCGCCAGTGCGGCACTGATGCTGCTGCCGATGATCAACAGCGCCATCACTGCCACTGTCAGCCCCAGTTGCAGGTGATTGTTGTCGCCGGGCAGCGGTTGAAGGCTGTCGTCGGGCAGCACCAGGTTGAGCGATGCCATGCCGGTGAAATGCATGCTGACAATGCCGGCCCCGAGCACCAGGCTGGCGGTGTATTTGAGCAGTAGATGATACGCACCGGTGTCATCGCGCAAGTGACTGGAAATCAACAGGGCAGCCAGGCTGGCACCGATGGCGATCACGACGGAGAGCACGAACAGGGCGGGTTGGTAATAGACCAGCGCATTCGATCGCAGTGCGGCCATGCCCACGTAGTGCATGGTCGCGATGCCCAGGCCGATCCACACTGCTGCCCGCAGGTATTGCCAGAAATTCAGTTGGGGATGGCTCAGGGTGTACATGGCCAGCCACGAGGCGGTCAGGGCGAACAACAGCGAGATCAGGGTAGTGGGCAGGTGGTAATGGATTTCGATCGGCACCTGGAACGCCAGCATGCTGATGAAGTGCATGGACCAGATACCGCCCGCCAGACACCCGGCGCCGACCCAGCGCCAGAGTCGTTGAGAGGCGGACTTTTCCACATGACCCACCCGCTCGGTCATGTCCAGCGTGGCGAAACCGGCCGTGCAGGCGACCAGATAGGCCAGCAACACCAGAAACGGGTTATGGGTGCAATTGAGTATGACCTGCCCGCTGTCCGGCAGCCCGGTCATGAAATGCAAACCAAGCCACTCCATAGCATGTCCCGTCTGTGAGTCATCTTGGCCTGCGTCATGCGCGCTGGCGAATGCTGGCAGTATAGAGGGCTTACACGGAGCGCAAGGGATGATAGCGCAATGATGTCAAATATTTTTCGAATGGCTTGATTGCGGTCGCTGCCAAGCCTTAGGCGATCTGCTCAAAAGGCGTTTCGAATTCAGGCTGCAGGGCGGGCAGCCCGAACGCGGCCCTTGCCGCATCGCAATCCACGTTCGCCTCGCCATTGGCCCAAGAGGCGTCGAACTCCCGACAAGTGCTGGAGCGCTGATCATAAATCGAGCACTGCACGGTGCTGCCCACTTCACCCACCAGACCGACACAGCGAACAGGTTTGCAGTCTGTGCCCAGCATGGCCACCCGGCTGGGGCTGATGGACGTGACCAGTTCGTCAGGCACCGTGCCCCCGGCCGAGGTGCATTCACCCCAGAAAAAAGACACGCGGAAATGAGAACAGCAGGCACCGCAATTCAGACACGGACTGGCTTCGGACATGGGCAATGATCAAAGGAGGAATGGGAACGGGGTGGGCAGACAAGGCCGCTATTCTAGGCTTCGCCATGCCGTTGGGAAGGGGGGCGCAGAGGTATTTTTCCAGCCTGCGACTGATGGTGAAAAACCTGGCTTCCTGACAGCACTGATCCCACAGGTTATGTGTGGCGCCATGGGCTGATATCAGCCTTGCGAATAATGACAGACAGCCCTGACGGGCCTGACTAGATTGGAGGTTCCGGGGACAGTGACGGCCCCAACAACAATAAAAAGAGACGGACCCATGCAGAACTCGACCCAAGCGGCGAATGCCTGGCGCATTCTGTTCCTGTTGTTCCTGGCCAACCTGTTCAACTTCTTCGATCGCACCATTCCGGCGATCATCATCGAGCCGATCCGTATGGAATGGCACCTCAGCGACTTTCAGCTGGGGATCATCGGGACTGCATTCACCATCGTTTACGCCATTGCCGGCCTGCCTCTGGGGCGATTGGCCGATACTGGCTCGCGCAGCAAACTGATGGGCTGGGGCCTGGCGGCATGGAGCGGGCTGACCGCGGTCAACGGGTTGGTGGGCAGTTTCTGGAGTTTCCTGATCGTGCGGATGGGCATCGGCATCGGTGAAGCCAGTTACGCGCCGGCTGCCAACTCGCTGATCGGCGACTTGTTCCCGGCGCATCGTCGGGCGCGGGCCATGGGCATTTTCATGCTCGGCTTGCCGCTGGGCCTGCTGCTGGCGTTCTTCACCATTGGTGCGATGGTGAAGGCGTTCGACAGCTGGCGTGCGCCGTTCTTTATCGCGGCGGTGCCGGGGTTGATCCTGGCGGTCTTCATGTTCTTCATCAAAGAGCCGAAACGTGGCGCGGCGGAAAGCGTGCAGGTTTCACAGGAGCGTGTGGACCGGCCGATCCGTCGAGTGCTGGCGGTGCCGACTTTTCTGTGGCTGGTGATGGCAGGGCTTTGTTTCAACTTCGCCACCTATGCCTGCAACTCGTTTCTGGTGCCGATGCTGCAGCGTTATTTTCTGATGCCGTTACAGGACGCGGCGGTGGCGACCGGGGTGATCGTCGGAGTGACCGGGTTGTTCGGCCTGACATTAGGCGGATGGATTGCCGACAAGATTCACCAGCGGGTGGCCAACGGGCGACTGCTGTTCGCCGCGTTCAGCCTGATCATTTCGACGTTGTGCACGGCTTGGGCGCTGCATGCCGGGCGGATCGAGATCGGGGTATTTGTCGCGGTATTCAGCCTGGGGTGGTTATTCGCCTACAACTTCTACACCTGCGTGTACACGGCGATTCAGGACGTGGTCGAACCACGCCTGCGGGCGACGGCGATGGCGTTGTTCTTTGCCGGGTTGTATCTGTTGGGCGGTGGTTTGGGGCCGGTGGTGGTGGGCGGTCTGTCCGATCACTTCGCCCATACCGCGATACTCTCGGCGGGTGCCGAGCAGATGACCGAGGCATTCAAGGCTGTCGGCCTGCATGACGCGATGTACCTGATCCCGGTGGCGCTGTTTTTCACCATGGTGTTTCTGTTTTTGGCATCGCGGTGTTTTGTGCGGGATGCCAAGCGGATGAAAGAAGGGTTGGTGGCGGTGGTTGAGCCAAAGGGTGCTGCGGTCACGGCCTGAGGATTGATCGTTCCCACGCTCTGCGTGGGAATGATCGGCGGGCGGGACAAGGCAAACAAAAAGGCCCGCATCGCTGCGGGCCTTTTCATCTTTGGCGATGGAGCAGGGCGGTTTAGCCCGCCACCAACACCCGAATCGCTTCCAGTCGCAATGCCGCTTTGTCGAGCATGGCCAGGCCTTGCTCGCGCTGCTTGCGCAGGGCAACCAGTTCGCTGTCGCGCACGGTCGGGTTGACCGCTTGCAAGGCGGTCAGGCGCGCCAGTTCTTCGTCGGTATCGGCCGCCAGGCGACGTTGTGCCTCGGCCACGCGCTCGGCATGACGCGGGGTGATCTTCTCTTCGCCGGCGTTGATCCGTGGCGTCAGCTGGTCGCGCTGGGCCTGGATGAACTTGTTGGCGCTGGCGCGGGGCACGCTTTCCAGTTGATCGTTCAGGGTTTCGAACGACACCCGGGCCGACAGGTCATTGCCATTGGCATCAAGCAGGCAGCGCAGGGCGGCCGGCGGCAGGTAACGGCCCAGTTGCAGCGAACGCGGGGCAACCACTTCGCTGACATAGAGCAGTTCCAGCAACACGGTGCCCGGTTTCAGCGCCTTGTTCTTGATCAGCGCCACGGCGGTGTTGCCCATCGAGCCGGACAGGACCAGGTCCATGCCGCCCTGAACCATCGGGTGTTCCCAGGTGATGAACTGCATGTCTTCACGAGACAGCGCCTGGTTGCGGTCGTAGGTGATGGTCACGCCTTCGTCGTCGCCCAGCGGGAAGCTGGCGTCGAGCATTTTTTCGCTGGGCTTGAGGATCAGCGCGTTTTCCGAATGGTCTTCGCTGTCGATGCCGAAGGCGTCGAACAGGGTTTCCATGTAGATCGGCAGGGCGAACTGATCGTCCTGTTCGAGAATCGCTTCGACCAGCGCATCGCCTTCACCCGCGCCGCCGGAATTGAGTTCCAGCAAGCGGTCGCGACCGGTGTGCAGTTCGTCTTCCAGACGCTCACGCTCGGCGCGGGCCTCGTCGATCAGTGCTTTCCACTCGCCATCGTCGGTCTCTTCCAGCAGCGGCAGCAGGCGCGGGCCGAACTGATGCTGCAAGGCGTTGCCGGTCGGGCAGGTGTTGAGGAATGCGTTCAGCGCTTCGTGGTACCACTGGAACAGCCGCTCTTGCGGGCTGGTTTCCAGGTATGGCACGTGCAGTTCGATGACGTGCTTCTGGCCGATCCGGTCGAGACGACCGATGCGTTGCTCCAGCAGGTCCGGGTGCGACGGCAGGTCGAACAGCACCAGATGGTGCGAGAACTGGAAGTTACGGCCTTCACTGCCGATTTCCGAGCAGATCAGCACCTGGGCGCCGAATTCTTCGTCGGCGAAGTAGGCGGCGGCGCGGTCACGCTCAAGGATGTTCATGCCTTCGTGGAACACCGTGGCCGGAATGCCGGAACGCACGCGCAGGGCGTCTTCCAGGTCCATGGCGGTTTCGGCATGGGCACAGATCACCAGCACTTTGGTGCGCTTGAGCATTTTCAGGGTGTCGATCAGCCATTCGACGCGCGGGTCGAATTTCCACCAGCGTTCTTCTTCGTTGGCGTCCGGCTGGGACTGGAAGCTGACTTCCGGGTACAGCTCGATGTGATCGCCCAACGGCAGTTCGAGGTATTCGGCCGGGCACGGCAGCGGGTACGGGTGCAGTTTGCGCTCCGGGAAACCCTGCACGGCAGCGCGGGTATTACGGAACAGCACGCGGCCAGTGCCATGGCGGTCCAGCAGTTCGCGGACCAGACGGGCGCAGGCTTCGGTATCGCCATCGTTGACTGCGCTCAGCAGGGCTTCGCCTTCGTTACCGAGGAAGCCGTGAATGGTCTTGTGCGCTTCAGGCGACAGGCGCCCTTTGTCCAGCAACTCCTGAACGGCTTCGGCCACCGGGCGATAGTTTTCGCTCTCGGCGCGGAAGGCATGCAGGTCATGGAAACGATTCGGGTCGAGCAGGCGCAGACGGGCGAAGTGGCTGTCCTGGCCCAGTTGTTCCGGGGTTGCGGTCAGCAGCAATACGCCCGGGATCGTTTCAGCAAGCTGCTCCACCAGGGAGTACTCAGGGCTGACCTGGTCTTCGTGCCACACCAGGTGGTGCGCTTCGTCGACCACCATCAAATCCCAGCCGGCGGCGAACAGCGCGTCCTGGGCTTTCTCGTCTTCCACCAGCCATTCGAGCGCCACCAGGGCAAGCTGGGTGTCTTCGAACGGGTTGGTGGCATCGCTTTCGATGAAGCGTTCTTCATCGAACAGTGCAACTTGCAGGTTGAAGCGGCGGCGCATCTCCACCAGCCACTGGTGCTGGAGGTTTTCCGGCACCAGGATCAGCACGCGGTTGGCGCGGCCCGAGAGCAGTTGGCGATGGATCACCAGACCGGCTTCGATGGTCTTGCCCAGGCCCACTTCATCGGCCAGCAGAACCCGCGGCGCAATGCGGTCGGCGACTTCACGGGCGATGTGCAACTGGTGCGCGATCGGTTGCGCGCGCACACCGCCCAGGCCCCAGAGCGACGATTGCAACTGGCGGCTGGTGTGTTCCAGGGTGTGATAACGCAGGGAGAACCAGGCCAGCGGGTCGATCTGGCCGGCGAACAGACGGTCGCTCGCCAGTCGGAACTGAATGAAGTTCGACAGTTGGGTTTCCGGCAGGGTGACCACTTCGTTCTGCCCATTGAGGCCGTGGTAGACCAGCAGGCCGTCAATGTCGTCGACTTCCTGTACGGTCAGTTTCCAGCCCTCGAAGTGAGTAATCGAGTCACCCGGCGAAAACCGCACGCGGGTGAGGGGCGCATTCCGTAGCGCATACTGGCGAGTGTCGCCAGTGGCCGGGTAGAGCACGGTCAACAAGCGGCCGTCCTGTGCTAGAACGGTGCCTAAACCCAGCTCGGCTTCGCTGTCACTGATCCAGCGTTGCCCCGGTTGATACTGCTGCGCCATGCTGCCTGACTCCCACCTTGAAAAAGCGGGCTATCTTAACGGAATGAGCCTTCAGGGCCAAAGGATTACTCAATAGGAGCTACCGAAGGTTGCGATCTTTTGATCTTCATGTCCTGAAAAGATCGCAGCCTTCGGCAGCTCCTGTCTGTGCGTTGGGTCACAAGTTTTCGACCGATGGCTCAAGTCGCCATCCCCGCAGCCGACAGCCTGCTGACAGGAGACCAAAAATATGCTGCCACCGATGCTCCCCTTGAGCGCCGTGCCGATCACTTCACAGCAGGATCCGATCCGCCAGCGCCCGGATATTCCCCCCGTGGTGTCGGTGCAGGAAAGCTCCAATGAAAGCACCATCGACCTGCAAAACCGCGACCCGGAAGAGGCGGGCCTGCAGCTGCGCGAGGAGCAGCGTCGGCAACAGGAACGGGAGCGGCGCCGTCGCGAGGCCGATGAGGATCCTGAAGAGCATTTGGCGATCCCCGGTAATGAGCTCAATGCCGACAATACCGTGCCGGTGGTGCCGTTGATGGAGAGTCAGCCACGTCAGGGGTTGTGGGTCGATATCGAGATCTGAAGTGTCGGAGACTGGTCAGCGCCCGCGCCAGACCGCATTATTGGCGCAATCCTGTCGCCTTTAGCCGGCAGCTGAATTCATTTCCAAGCGATGCACTGAACGCCATGAGCCAAGATGACAAGCTGATCGACCTCAATTCTGAACGTGCCAAACGGGTTCATGACCTTAATGAAAAGCGCCTGAACGAAGTGCGCCAGGCATTTGAGCAGGCCATGCCGTTGGGTAAAGCGAAGAAAAAGCCGAAGAACAAACCGAAAAAGCGTTGAAACACCCTGCATCTGTTGATGCAGGTCAGTTATTTCCCTTCCTTTACGCCCAGTCTCGGGCGGCATTGATCCCGGTCAATTTTCTCTCCTGCCCGATTGGTTAACTTAGCCCCATCGCAACAGGGCAAGTCCAGGAGGCCAGTCATGTTTTTCGATAACGTGGTGATCGCCGGAGTGCTGACAGTCGGCCTCATGGTTCTGTTTTTTGCAGGGTTTGGATTTTTTATCTGGAAGGATTCGCATAAGCGGAGAAAACCGTAGTTCTTTCTGGAGCAATGAGCACGCAAGGCATTTTGGGCGACTTCGGTCGCCCTTTTTTTTTGTGCGATCGAAAGGGACGCGGAGCGTCCCGGGCTGCATTCCCACGCAGAGTGTGGGAACGATCTAATACCGAAATGCGGGCAATAAAAAAGGCGCGAACCTCACGGAACGCGCCTTTTTCAGTAGCGGTGTATCAGCTACCCAGTGCCTTGGAGGCCAGCCAGAACAGGCCGGCCGACAGGGCAACGGTGGCTGGCAGGGTCAGGACCCAGGCCAGCAGGATGGTTCTGACAGTACCGCCTTGCAGGCCGCTTTTGTTCGCGACCATGGTGCCGGCCACGCCTGAGGACAGGACGTGGGTAGTGGAGACGGGCAGGCTGAAGATGTTGGCCAGGCCGATCATGCTCGCGGTGGTGATCTGCGCCGACATGCCTTGGGCATAGGTCATGCCTTGCTTGCCGATTTTCTCGCCGATGGTCAGTACCACGCGCTTCCAGCCGACCATGGTACCCAGGCCGAGGGCCAGTGCGACCGCCAGAATCACCCAGAACGGAGCATATTCAGTGGTGGTGGTCAGGTCCTTGCGCAGTTTGTCCAGGTCAGCCTTTTCACGGGCAGCGAGGCCAGGCAGCTTGCTGACTTTCTTCGCCGTGTCGTCCAGGCAGAGCAGGTAACGACGCACTTCGATGCGGCTTTCCGCCGGCAGCGAGTGGTAGTCAGCTACACCCTTGAGGGTGTCGAGCAGGGCGGCGATGGTCGGTTCGGTCTGTTGCGGGTTGCAACGGAATTTCTCCGGCAGATCACCTTCCACGCTTTTGCCCAGGGCCAGGAACTCACCCAGCGTATCGGCATTGCGCTTGTAGAACTGGCTCAGGTGCAGGGTTGCATCGCGTGTCCGTTCGATCTGGTAGGTGGTGCTGCCCAGGTCGAGTACGAACTGCGCCGGGACGATACCGATCAGCACCAGCATGATCAGGCCGATACCTTTCTGGCCATCGTTCGAGCCGTGCACGAAGCTGACCGCCATGGCCGAAATCACCAGTACCAGACGGTTCCAGAACGGCGGGTGTTTCTTGTCGTCGATCTTGCGGCGCTGTTCCGGTGTCTTGTGCATCTTGGACAGCGGACGCCACCATTTAAGGCCGATCAGCACCAGGGCGGCAACGAGGAAGCCGGCCATCGGCGAGAACACCAGGGACGCGCCGATGTCGATCGCTTTCTGCCAGTTCACGCCGTCGGCCAACGGAATGTCGTTGATCAGGGCATTGGCCAGGCCGACACCGAGGATCGAACCGATTAGCGTATGGGAACTGGAGGCCGGGATACCGAAGTACCAGGTGCCCAGGTTCCAAGTGATGGCCGCGGCGAGTAACGAGAACACCATGGCCAGCCCGTGACCGGTGTTCACATTGATCAACAGTTCTACCGGCAGCAGATGGACGATGGCATACGCCACCCCCACACCGCCCAGCAGCACGCCGAGGAAGTTGAACACACCGGAAAAGAACACCGCCAGATGAGGCGGCATGGCTTTGGTGTAGATAACAGTGGCCACCGCGTTTGCGGTGTCATGAAAGCCGTTGATGAACTCGAAGGCGAGGACAAAGGCCAGGGCGAGCAAGAGGCTCACAAGCACCCAAGCATCCAGTCCGCTGAATAAATCGATCATGAAGGTTTTCTGACCCGTTCGTAAGGGGGCGCGATTATGCCAGAAAAGACTGATAATCGATGCACTTGCTGCTCATCGGTTACATTCTTCAATGAATTAGTGGGTGGCAATCCCCTGAATCCCAGGGTTTTTCAGGGGCCTACAAGTCATTGAATTCGCTTGGAAAGGCAGCTGCCACAAGGGTTTCTCTCGTTGGGACGAGAGGCTTGAACGCTTGTGTGAAATATCTGAGAAGAAGGTCAGGCAAGAGCCGTTTGCCTCATCGAATGGATGAGGAAGCCGCTGCCCGCTTGTAGCGGGCGCGAAAAGCACCATCGATACAACCCGTTTTTAACGGGTGCAGACGCAGGCTCTTGAAAGGATTCAAGTCGAGGCGGTCATGGCTCTTCGGCTTTGAGTTCCTTTTCCATCTTCTGCAATTCCTGGGTGAAGGCCTGATCCTGAACGGTGGCGCGTTTACGCCAGGGTTTGCGTTCGGGTTCGGGCTGAGCGGCGTAGGTGGTGATTTCCCCGCCGTAAACTTCCTTGTAACGTTGTTCCTGGCGCTCAAGTTCCGCGCGCAGTTCGTCTTTCGTCACAGTGCTACCTAATTGAGTTGAGATTAATTCTGGTGAAACGCGCTGCATCGATCTATTGACCATGCTCGTCGAAAGGACAATGCCTGATACGACATCGTTCCCACGGCACAATCAATACTTCAATGTTGCAGGCGGCCACGGCACCAGAGAAAAACAGCTGACGCAGCATCAGTCTCCTGTTTCAGCGAGCGCGTTGGCGGAACATATTAAATGAGCGTCAAGCGCTTGCTGCGGACAGCGGCGATGGATATCGCGCTGCCGGCGGGCGGAATCGGTACAAAAAAACCGGTCGCCTCTGAAATGCATTATAGCGGTCGATTCGAAGAACACTATCTCTTGGCAGTTAAAAGTAGTTCCTCATGTGTGATTGTTTTGTTGCTCGCAACTTGCCGGTAACTACGGTGGACTGATGCCAGTTGCAGTGGTGACTTTCTGGCGCCATTAAGCCGGACAAATTATTACATCGTTCTCCTTTAAACCAGTGACCGAAAATAACAACCGTATTGTGGGTGAGTGAAAGCAGGATGGCTGAATGCACGCGGCACGATTGCGATTATCGGTCTGTGGTTCGATAATCGCCCAATCCTGGCAACCGCTGGCTTGTGTGTCAGACCGGGGCCGCTTGTAATAGTCGCTGATCCGTGTGGGGAACCTGATATGAACGATCAAATGCGCAATTCCTTCGCTTCAGTGGCGCCGCCGATCGTCGCCTCGCCCGCCAAGCGAATCCAGGCCCTGACCGGTGACCCGGATTTCATGACTTCCCTGGCCCGTGGCCTGGCGGTGGTGCAAGCGTTCCAGGAGCGCAAGCGGCACCTGACCATTGCACAGATCAGCCACCGCACGGAAATTCCCCGCGCCGCTGTGCGACGTTGCCTGCATACGCTGATCAAGCTCGGCTACGCCACCACCGACGGGCGCACCTATTCGCTGCTGCCCAAAGTCTTGACCCTGGGCCATGCCTATCTGTCGTCGACTCCACTGGCGGTGTCTGCCCAGCCGTACCTGGACCGCATGAGCGAGCAACTGCACGAGGCCTGCAACATGGCCACGCTGGAGGGCGATGACATTTTGTACATTGCGCGCTCGGCGACTACCCAGCGGCTGATTTCCGTCGACCTCTCGGTGGGTGGGCGCTTGCCGGCCTATTGCACCTCCATGGGCCGGATTCTGCTCGCCGCGCTGGACGACACGTCGCTGCGCGAATACCTCGACCATGCAGACTTGCAAGCCAAGACCAGTCGCACCCTGCATACCCCCGAAGCCTTGCTCGAATGCCTTCAAGAAGTACGGCGACAAGGCTGGTGCATCGTCGATCAGGAACTGGAGCAAGGCCTGCGCTCGATTGCCGTGCCGGTGTATGACGCTTCTGGCCAGGTAGTGGCGGCGCTGAACGTCAGCACCCATGCCGGCCGGGTCAGCCGCAGCGAGCTGGAGCAACGTTTCCTGCCCGGTTTGTTGAGTGCCAGCCGCGACTTGAGTGCGCAGCTGTTCGCCTAAGCTGTTCGATAAACGCACAGAGTCGCGTTTATCGAATTGACGCTGTTTCTCTCGGATCATTAATGTCGCGGCAGCGTCATCCGGCGCTGCTGGCCCTCGGCCGGTTGCCGGACGACGACCCAATAATAATGAGAAGAGGCATCGTCATGTGCACGTTTCCCCACTGTCGCTGTTCCCACCGGCTTAGCTGCCGAAACCGGATCGCCTGATCCCGACCTTCTTTTCTTGTGACAGCGTCAGCCTCGGCTGGCACTTGTTCGACTGCGTTCTTTGCGTGGAATAAAAATAATGAACCAGCCTCAGTCTGCTGTAGGGAACTGCCTCGACGTGCAGTCCTTCATCAACGCTCAACCCATTTCGCGCTACCAATGGCGGGTGGTGATCCTGTGTTTCCTGATTGTCTTCCTCGATGGCCTCGACACCGCGGCCATGGGGTTTATCGCGCCGGCATTGTCCCAGGACTGGGGCATCGATCGCGCCAGCCTCGGCCCGGTGATGAGTGCGGCACTGATCGGCATGGTCTTTGGCGCCTTGGGTTCCGGGCCGTTGGCTGACCGCTTCGGGCGAAAAGTCGTACTGGTAGGTGCGGTGTTGCTGTTCGGTGCGTTCAGCCTGGCATCGGCTTACAGCACCAATGTCGATCAACTGCTGGTGCTGCGTTTCCTCACCGGCCTGGGCCTGGGCGCCGGCATGCCGAACGCGACCACGCTGCTGTCCGAATACACCCCGGAACGCAAGAAATCCCTGCTGGTGACCAGCATGTTCTGCGGCTTCAACCTCGGCATGGCCGGGGGCGGTTTCATCTCGGCCAAACTGATCCCGGCCTTCGGCTGGCACAGCCTGTTGATGATCGGCGGGATTCTGCCGCTGATACTCACCGTCGTTTTGCTGTTGTGGTTGCCTGAATCGGCGCGCTATCTGGTGGTGCGCAATCGCGGTACCGACAAAGTGCGCAAGGCTCTGGCACCGATCGACCCAGCGCTGGTGGCCCAGGCTTCGAGCTTCAGCGTGCCGGAACAGAAAACCGTGAAGGCACGCAATGTGTTCGCGGTGATCTTCTCCGGCACTTACAGCACCGGCACATTGTTGCTGTGGCTGACGTACTTCATGGGGCTGGTGATTGTTTATCTGCTGACCAGTTGGTTGCCGACGCTGATGCGTGACAGCGGCGCGAGCATGGAGCAGGCCGCATTCATTGGTGCACTGTTCCAGCTGGGTGGGGTGTTGAGCGCAGTGGGCGTGGGTTGGGCGATGGACCGGTTCAATCCGCACAAGGTCATCGGCACTTTCTACCTGTTGGCCGGGGTGTTTGCCTACGCGGTAGGGCAGAGCCTGGGCAACATCGCCGTGCTGGCGACCCTGGTGCTGGTGGCCGGGATGTGTGTCAACGGCGCGCAATCGGCAATGCCGTCGCTGGCGGCGCGTTTTTACCCGACGCAAGGGCGGGCGACCGGTGTGTCGTGGATGCTTGGGATTGGCCGCTTCGGCGCGATCCTCGGGGCGTGGATGGGCGCGACGTTGCTGGGCCTGGGCTGGAACTTCGAGCAGGTGTTGACGGCTCTGGTGATTCCGGCCGCGTTGGCGACCACGGCGGTGGTGATCAAGGGCATGGTCAGCCATGCGGATGCGACCTGATCCGGCTTGAGAGTGATCGTTCCCACGCCGAGCGTGGGAACGATCTGAAATGCTTTTTTGGGATCGGTAGTGAGGTAACAATCTGTTCGATAAACGAACACTCAGTCGATTATCGGATTGTTTGGGTTGTTCCAGGGGCTTAATCTTCAGTCATTCCGGCGCTGCGCATCGGCGCCTTTTTCCCACACTGTCGGTTCATAACAAAACGGGAGCCTGCCCCATGGCTGAAATCCTTTCGCTGCATGACGCGGTGAAGCAGTTCGTCAACGACGGCGATACCGTCGCGCTCGAAGGCTTCACTCACCTGATTCCTACGGCGGCCGGTCACGAAATCATTCGCCAGGGCAAGAAAGATCTGACCCTGGTGCGGATGACGCCTGACCTGATCTACGACCAGTTGATCGGTGCCGGTTGTGCTCGCAAACTGATTTTCTCCTGGGGCGGCAACCCTGGCGTCGGTTCGCTGCACCGTCTGCGCGACGCAGTCGAGCGGCAGTGGCCGCATGCGCTGGAAATCGAAGAGCACAGCCACGCCGACCTGGCCAATGCCTACGTCGCGGGCGCTTCGGGCTTACCGTTCGCGGTGCTGCGAGCCTACGCCGGTTCCGACCTGCCGAAGGTCAACCCGCTGATCAAGACCGTCACGTGCCCGTTCACCGGCGAAGTGCTGGCGGCGGTGCCGTCGGTGCGCCCGGACGTCACCGTGATTCACGCGCAGAAAGCCGACCGCCAAGGCAACGTGCTGCTCTGGGGCATTCTCGGGGTGCAGAAAGAAGCGGCGCTGGCGGCCAAGCGTTGCATCGTCACCGTCGAAGAAATCGTCGATGACCTCAATGCACCGATGAACGCTTGCGTGCTGCCGACCTGGGCTCTGAGCGCGGTCTGCCACGTACCGGGCGGCGCGCATCCGTCCTACGCCCACGGTTACACCGAGCGTGACAACCGCTTCTACCAGGCCTGGGACCCGATTGCCCGCGACCGTGAAACCTTCACCGCGTGGATCAACGAGTACATCCACGGCTGCGCTGACTTCAGCGAGTTCCAGGCCAAGCTGGCCGCTGCTTCGGAGGCCAAGTAATGACTTACACCACCAATGAAATGATGACCGTCGCCGCCGCCCGCCGCCTGAAAAACGGTTCGGTGTGCTTCGTTGGTATCGGCCTGCCGTCGAAAGCCGCCAACCTGGCGCGACTGACGTCCTCGCCCGATGTAGTCCTGATCTACGAATCGGGTCCGATCGGTGCCAAGCCAAGCGTACTGCCATTGTCGATCGGTGACGGCGAGCTGGCGGAAACCGCCGACACCGTCGTCCCGACCGGCGAGATTTTTCGCTACTGGCTGCAGGGCGGGCGCATTGACGTCGGCTTCCTCGGCGCCGCGCAAGTCGATCGCTTCGGCAACATCAACACCACGGTAGTCGGCGACTACCATCAGCCGAAAGTTCGCCTGCCGGGTGCAGGTGGCGCGCCGGAGATCGCCGGTTCCGCCAAGAGCGTGCTGATCATCCTCAAGCAGTCGGCGCGTTCGTTCGTCGACAAGCTCGACTTCATTACCTCGGTTGGTCATGGCGAGGGCGGTGATTCGCGCAAACGTCTCGGCCTGCCAGGCGCCGGTCCTGTCGGCATTATTACCGACCTGTGCATCATGGAACCGGAAGCCGGCACCCATGAATTCGTGGTCACCGCGCTGCACCCAGGGGTGACCCGCGAGCAAGTGATCGCGGCCACCGGTTGGCCGATTCGTTTTGCCGACGCCGTTGAAAACACTGCCGAGCCAACCGAAGTCGAGTTGACCGCGCTGCGTGATCTGGAAGCCCGCACTGCGGCGGCCCACGGCCAAGCACCCGGAGAAGCCTGATGCGCGACGTTTATATCTGTGACGCGATTCGTACCCCCATCGGCCGTTTCGGCGGTGGCCTGTCGGCGGTTCGCGCCGATGACCTGGCCGCGGTGCCGATCAAGGCGCTGATGGCGCGCAACCCGTCGGTGGACTGGAACGCGGTGGACGAGGTGTTCCTCGGTTGCGCCAACCAGGCCGGCGAAGACAACCGCAACGTGGCTCGCATGGCGTTGCTGCTGGCGGGGCTGCCGGAAACCATTCCTGGCGTCACCCTCAATCGCCTCTGCGCTTCGGGCATGGACGCTATCGGCACTGCGTTTCGGGCCATCGCCAGCGGTGAGATGGAGTTGGCGATTGCCGGTGGCGTCGAATCGATGTCCCGCGCGCCATTCGTGATGGGCAAGGCGGACGCGGCGTTTTCGCGCAACATGAAGCTGGAAGACACCACCATCGGCTGGCGATTCATCAACCCGCTGATGAAAGCCCAGTACGGCGTCGATGCAATGCCGCAAACCGCCGATAACGTGGCCGACGATTACCAGGTTTCCCGCGAGGATCAGGACGCTTTCGCACTGCGCAGTCAGCAACGGACAGCCGCCGCGCAAGCCGCAGGATTTTTCGCCGAAGAAATCGTTGAAGTGCGCATTGCCCACAAGAAGGGTGAAACAGTGGTCAGCCAGGACGAACATCCTCGCGCCGATACCACACTCGAGACCCTGGCCAAACTCAAACCGGTCAACGGCCCCGACAAAACCGTCACCGCCGGCAATGCCTCCGGTGTGAACGACGGTGCTGCAGCGCTGATCCTGGCTTCGGCCGAAGCCGTGAAAAAACACGGCCTGACCGCCCGCGCCAAAGTGCTCGGCATGGCCAGCGCCGGCGTCGCACCACGGGTGATGGGTATCGGCCCGGTGCCGGCGGTGCGTAAATTGACTGAGCGCCTGGGCGTGGCGGTCAACGATTTCGACGTGATCGAACTCAACGAAGCCTTCGCCAGCCAGGGTCTGGCGGTGCTGCGTGAACTGGGACTGGCGGATGACGCGGCCCAGGTCAACCCGAACGGTGGCGCCATTGCCTTGGGCCATCCGCTGGGCATGAGCGGTGCGCGTCTGGTGCTGACCGCACTGCATCAACTGGAAAAGACGGGCGGCAAGAAAGGCTTGGCGACCATGTGTGTCGGTGTCGGTCAGGGCCTGGCCCTGGCGATCGAACGGGTCTGACGCACAGAAGCGACTAATAAGAATTGAGGAAAGCGCAATGACTGACAAACCAGGTTACCGTCGCCCGCAGGCGGGCACTCAGCCGGAATACCTGCACCCTCCTTATCAATCCACCAACCTTCGCTCGCCGTCCAAGCCGTTGGTGTTTTTGCCTCATTCGCTGTCGGAAATCACCGGCCCGACCATCGGCGCCGAGCGTATTCAGGAGCGGGACAACGACTTGACCGCCCAGCACTCGGGCGAGCCATTGGGTGAACGGATCATCATCCACGGCCGTGTGCTGGATGAAGACGGTCTGCCGGTGCCGGGCATTCTGGTGGAGATCTGGCAGGCCAACGCCGCCGGTCGTTACAACCATGCCCGCGATCTGCACGACGCACCGATGGACCCGAACTTCACCGGTACCGGCTGCACCGTGACTGACGCCGATGGCTGGTACCAGTTCCAGACCATCAAGCCTGGCGCCTACCCGTGGGGTAACCACCACAATGCCTGGCGTCCGGCGCACGTCCATTTCTCCCTGTTCGGACCGAGCATTCTGACGCGCCTGGTGACCCAGATGTATTTCCCGGGTGACCCGTTGCTGGCCTACGACCCGATCTACAACTGCGTGCCCGATACCAGCGCCAAAGAGCGTCTGATCGCCAGTTTCGATCTGGAAAAAACCATCCCTTCCTATGCCCTCGCTTATCGTTGGGACATCGTTTTGCGCGGCCGCGACGCCACGCCGATGGAGAAATAAGATGACGCTGAACGCGACCACGTCCCACACCGTCGGACCGTACTACCACATCGGCCTGACCTGGCTGAACCGTGAAGACCTGACCGTTGAACAGACCCTCGGCGAGCGTGTGGCGATCACCGGGCAAGTCGTCGACGGCAATGGCGACTTCGTCAACGACGCCATGCTCGAAGTCTGGCAAGCCAACGCCGCTGGCAAGTACGACCACCCCGAAGACGATCAGGACAAGCCCCTGGACCCGAACTTCGAAGGGTTTGGCCGGGTGCCGGTGGATGCGCAAGGGCGCTTTCGCTTTACCACGATCAAGCCGGGCACGGTGGAAGGCTTGAAGGGCACGACCCAGGCGCCGCACCTGGTGGTGCTGGTGTTTGCTCGCGGGTTGGTGAAGCACTTGCTGACGCGGATTTACTTCGATGGTGAGCCAGCCAACGTGGCGGACCCACTGCTCGAATGCGTGCCCGCCGAACGTCGTGGCACCTTGTTGGCGAAGCAGGATGCTGCGGGTGTTTATCAGTGGAATGTGATTCTGCAGGGGACGGATGCGGAGACGGTGTTCTTCGATTATTGAGTGACGAGAGGCTCTGCTGACCAAGGAGCTTTTTTGTGGCGAGGGGGCTTGCCCCCGTTCGGCTGCGAAGCAGTCGTAAACCGGTTGGCGCGATCTACCTAACAGGTCGCGCCAACCGGTCTAGGGCTTGCTTCGCAAGCCAACGGGGGCAAGCCCCCTCGCCACAGCTGTTGCAAAGTATGTCTAGACTCTCACGGTCCCCACAGAGTGAAAAAACAATGACAACCTCCACAGCTGTCTACACCGGTGAAGAACGCAGCAAAAGAATCTTTGCGATTGTCGGCGCCTCGTCCGGCAATCTGGTCGAGTGGTTCGACTTCTACGTCTACGCCTTCTGTGCGATCTACTTTGCCCCGGCCTTTTTTCCGTCCGATAACCCCACGGTGCAGTTGGTCAATACCGCGGGCGTGTTTGCCGCCGGGTTTCTGATGCGCCCCATCGGCGGCTGGATTTTCGGCCGGCTGGCGGACAAGCACGGGCGCAAGAATTCGATGCTGATCTCGATTCTGATGATGTGCTTCGGCTCGCTGCTCATCGCTTGCCTGCCGACCTACAACAGTATCGGTGTCTGGGCGCCGATCCTGTTGCTGTTCGCGCGCTTGCTGCAGGGCTTGTCGGTGGGCGGCGAATACGGCACCACCGCGACTTACATGAGCGAAGTCGCCCTCAAGGGCCAGCGCGGGTTCTTCGCGTCGTTCCAGTACGTGACGCTGATTGGCGGACAGTTGCTGGCGGTGTCGCTGGTGGTGATCCTGCAGCAGTTCCTCAATGAGGATGAGTTGCGTGCCTACGGCTGGCGGATTCCGTTCGTGGTCGGTGCAGTGGCTGCGTTGATTTCATTGTTCCTGCGTCGTGCGCTCAAGGAAACCAGCAGTAAGGAAATGCGCGAAAGCAAGGATGCCGGCAGCATTGGTGCGCTATTCCGCGATCACAAGGCAGCCTTCATCACCGTGCTGGGTTACACCGCCGGCGGTTCGCTGATTTTCTACACCTTCACCACGTACATGCAGAAGTACCTGGTGAACACCGCTGGCATGCACGCCAAGACCGCCAGCTACATCATGACCGGTGCACTGTTCCTTTATATGTGCATGCAGCCGCTGTTCGGCATGCTCGCCGACAAGATTGGCCGGCGCAATTCGATGCTCTGGTTCGGCGCCCTCGGGACGTTGTTCACCGTACCGATCCTGTTGAGCCTGAAAAGTGTCAGCAGTCCGTTCCTGGCGTTTGTGCTGATTACCGTGGCGCTGGCGATCGTCAGTTTCTACACCTCGATCAGCGGTCTGGTGAAAGCCGAAATGTTCCCGCCAGAAGTGCGCGCCTTGGGTGTAGGCCTGGCGTATGCGGTGGCCAACGCGATCTTCGGCGGCTCGGCGGAATATGTAGCCCTGAGCCTTAAAGCCGCAGGCATGGAAAACTCGTTCTACTGGTACGTGACGGTGATGATGGCGGTGGCGTTCCTGTTCAGCCTGCGTCTGCCGAAACAGCCGAAGTATCTGGAAAACGACCTTTGATCTTTCCGCGGGGGCCGTACTGGCCCTCGCCTGCAAGGACTGTTTATGAATCAGCGACCGGGCAATCAATTGTTCGATGCCTACTTCACCGCACGCGACATGCGTGAGGTGTTCTGCGATCAGGGCCGGGTTCAGGCCATGCTGGATTTCGAAGCCGCACTGGCCCGGGCCGAAGCGCGGGTTGGCCTGATTCCGCAAGCGGCTGTCGTGTCTATCGAAGCGGCCTGCCGGGCTGAGCATTATGACTTCGCCGCCCTCGGCGAGGCGATTGCCACGGCGGGCAATTCGGCGATCCCTTTGGTCAAGGCGCTGGGCAAGCAGATCGCCAAAAGCGATGCCGAAGCCGAGCGCTACGTGCATCTGGGCGCGACCAGCCAGGACGTGATGGACACGGGCCTGGTGTTGCAATTGCGCCGCGCGCTGCAACTGATCGAAGCTGATCTGGCGCAGCTGGGGGAAACCCTTGCGACCCAGGCCAAGCGATACGTCGCCACGCCGCTGGCTGGGCGCACCTGGTTGCAACACGCGACACCGGTCACCCTTGGCATGAAGATCGCCGGTTGGCTGGGCGCGGTAACCCGCAGCCGCCAGCGTCTGCTGGAACTCAAGCCGCGCCTGCTGGTGCTGCAATTCGGTGGCGCCTCCGGCACCCTCGCAGCCCTTGGCGATCAGGCGATGCCGATTGCCGAAGTCTTGGCCGCGGAACTGCAACTGACCTTGCCGGAACAACCCTGGCACACCCAGCGCGATCGTCTGGTGGAGTTCGGCGCGGTGCTTGGCTTGATCGCCGGCAGCCTCGGCAAACTCGGTCGCGACATCAGCCTGTTGATGCAGACCGAAGCTGGCGAAGTGTTCGAACCGTCGGCACCGGGCAAGGGCGGTTCCTCGACCATGCCGCACAAACGCAACCCGGTGGGCGCGGCGGTGCTGATCGGTGCGGCGACGCGGGTGCCGGGTTTGCTTTCGACTTTGTTCAGCGCGATGCCCCAGGAACACGAGCGCAGCCTGGGCCTGTGGCATGCCGAATGGGAAACCCTGCCGGAGATCTGCTGCTTGGTGTCGGGCAGCCTGCAGCAAGCGCTGTTGGTGGCCGACGGACTGGAAGTGGACGCGATGCGCATGACCCGCAATCTCGACCTGACCCAGGGCCTGGTGCTCGCCGAAGCCGTGAGCATCGTCCTGGCGCAACGGGTCGGTCGCGACACCGCGCATCATCTGCTGGAGCAATGCTGCAAGCGTGCTGTGGCCGAGCAACGTCATCTGCGCGCGGTACTCGGCGATGAGCCGCAAGTGACCGCCGAGTTGTCGGACGCTGAACTCGATCATCTGCTGGACCCCGCCCATTACCTCGGTCAGGCCCATACCTGGGTCGAGCGAGCGGTGGCTGAACATTTTGCGTTGACTGCCTGAAGGAGACTGCTGTGGCATTCGTACAACTCGCCGATGGCGAACTGCACTACCAAATTCAAGGGCCGCAACTCGATGGACCGGTGGATGCGCCGGTACTGGTGCTGTCCAACTCACTGGGCACCGACCTGCACATGTGGGACGCGCAGATCCCGGCGTTCGCCGAGCATTTCCGGGTGCTGCGTTTTGACACCCGTGGTCACGGCAAGTCGTTGGTGACGCCGGGGCCGTACAGCATCGAGCAACTGGGCCGCGACGTGCTGGCGCTGCTGGATGCGTTGCACATCGAGCGCGCGCATTTCTGTGGTCTGTCCATGGGCGGGTTGATCGGTCAATGGCTGGGGATCAACGCCGGTCAGCGTTTGAACAAACTGATCGTGTGCAACACCGCGGCGAAAATCGGCGATCCATCGGTGTGGAACCCTCGGATCGAAACCGTGCTGCGCGACGGCGCGGCGGCAATGGTGGCATTGCGTGATGCGTCGATTGCACGCTGGTTCACCCCGGATTTTTCCGCTGCCAATCCGGCAGCGGCGAAGCAGATCACCGACATGCTCGCGGCTACCTCGCCTGAAGGTTACGCGGCCAATTGCGCGGCGGTGCGCGATGCCGATTTCCGTGATCAGTTGTCCTCGATCAAGGTGCCGCTACTGGTGATCGCCGGTACTGAAGACGCGGTAACGCCACCGTCCGGCGGGCATTTCATTCAGGAACATGTGCGGGGCGCCGAGTACGCCGAGTTCTACGCCGCGCACCTGTCCAACGTCCAGGCCGGCGCTGCGTTCAGCGAGCGGGTGCTGGCGTTTCTTTCAGGTCATTGAGGAATTTTTTGTGGACGAGAAACAACGTTACGACGAGGGCATGAAAGTCCGTCGCGCAGTGCTCGGTGACGCCCACGTCGACCGCAGCCTGAGCGCGCTGACCGAGTTCAACTCGGAGTTCCAGGAGATGATCACCCGCCACGCCTGGGGCGACATCTGGACCCGTCCGGGCCTGCCGCGCCACACCCGCAGCCTGATCACCATCGCCATGCTGATCGGCATGAACCGCAACGAAGAACTCAAACTGCACCTGCGCGCCGCCGCCAACAATGGCGTAACCCGTGGCGAGATCAAGGAAGTGATCATGCAGAGCGCGATCTATTGCGGCATTCCGGCGGCCAACGCGACGTTCCACCTGGCCGAGTCGGTGTGGGATGAGTTGGGGGTTGAGTCGCGGGAGTGATCCGCGAAAGTTGTGTTGCTTGAGCTGACGTCTTCGCGGGCAAGCCTCGCTCCTACAGGTGGTGTGATCTGTAGGAGCGAGGCTTGCCCGCGAAGGCGTTTTAGAGTCTTACAGCAGGCTGATCGGATAGCTGACGATCAACCGGTTCTCATCGAACTCGTTGTTGCTGAAGTCACGGCGGATGGTGGAGTTGCGCCATTTGACGTTGAGGTCTTTGAGTGCGCCGCTTTGTACGGTGTAACCCAGTTCGCTTTCGCGGCCCCACTCCTTGCCGTCGCTGGTGGTGGCGGTGTGGACGTTGTCGCCGCTGATGTAGCGGTTCATCAGGGTCAGGCCCGGCACGCCCAGAGCGGCGAAGTTGTAGTCGTGGCGCACTTGCCAGGATTTTTCCCTGGCGTTGTCATAGCTGGAGTTGTAGCTGTCGTTGGCCAGGGTGCCGCCGCTGGTGCCGTTGACCCGCATCCAGGCGTTGTCGCCGGTGAGTTTTTGCAGGCCGACGTAGAAGGTGTTGCCACCGTATTTGGCCGAGAACAGACCCGACCAGGTCTTGTTGTCCAGCTCGCCCGCCCGGGCGCTGCCGTCATCCTTGCCGTAGAAGAACCCGAGATTGGCGCCCAGCGTCCAGTCGCCCAGCGGTTGGGTGTGGATCAGGTTGACATATTGCTGGCTGTAGATGTCCTTGAGTTCAGCATTCCACAGGCCGATCTGAGTACGCTTGTCGTTGAAGACGTATTCACCGCCCTGGAAGTTGAAGCGGTCTGAGGTGAACGCCGCTTTGCCGGTCATCGACATGTCATTCATGCTGCTATCGTCGCGCGGGCTGTTGGCGCGGAACTGGCCGCCGTAGAGCGTCAGGCCGTCGATTTCCTTCGAGGTGATCTGGCCGCCACGGAAGGTTTGCGGCAGCGAGCGACCGTCGTCCGAACGCAGGATCGGCAGCACCGGCATCCATTCGCCGACCTTCACTTCGGTCTGGGACAGCTTCGCCTTGAACGCCACGTTGGCGCGACCGAAGTTGTCCGCCGGGCGGCCATCGTGATCCAGCGGCAGCAATTGCGTCCCGCCGGTGCCTTTACCGCCGTCGAGCTTGACCGAATACAACCCCAGCACGTCCATGCCGAACCCGACGGTGCCCTGGGTGAACCCGGATTTGGCGTCGAGGATAAAGCTTTGCGTCCACTCTTCAGCCTTGCCCTGGCTCTTGGTCGGATTGGTGAAGTTACGGTTGATGTAGAAGTTACGCAGGTTCAGGTTGACCTTGGCACCTTCGACAAAGCCTGCTTCCTCGGCCAAGGCGGGCAGGGCCGCGCCGGCCAGTGCGATGGCGATCAGACTGGGGAACAAATACTGTGTGGTGGAGGAAGTCATGGACTCGGGTCTCTCTAATTGTCAGGGATAAGGCAGTACACAGCCGCAACCAAGGGGTCGCAGACAAAAAATCGAATTCGGATAAGGGGGCGGGCGAGATCAGCCGGAGCGCAGAGGGCGCGTAGTCATGGTGTCGGACCTTGTTGTTATTGATTTATGCAGGTGCGGACAATGGTGCGAGGGATGGGCGGGGGGATTCAATTGGGGGGGATGGGGTTTTGGGCGATTAACGAACACTAATCGACGTCAGCGTGGGCGCGGACGGTATGAGGCATTCCTAATAAAATCCCATAGTTATTCGGGTTGATAAGGGGCGTCCGCAGGTGTGTTCTATTAATGGCGCCTTGTTGTTTTTTTTGATGTTAGATGGAAGTGTTTATTGCTTTAGTTGTAAGACGTTTCCTACAGTGTTGGCTGTCATTAAAGGTAGATCAATAGTCGCCGGTTAAACTTAAGAATTGGTGTTGTCGGTTATCGTAAAAAGATTTAAAGAGAGCCATGGGCTTGGCTGGAAAAGAAAAGAGGCCTTGCTATATTCAAATTCCTCAGGCGGGCAAAAGAAACTCTCTTGCTTCGTCAGGGGATGTTTTTCGTCATGCCGAAATAACAAGGAGAAGTACCATGGGTAATAAAGTCAATCAGGAACGTTTGGCCTCGGTTCTGGGACGGGCCGTGCTGGACGAAAAATTTGCCAACGCCTTACACAGTGATCCGGCAGGGGCGGCTAAAAATATTGGCGTGCACTTAAGTACTGACGAGATCGCGGCGGTTAAAGGTATTGATGCTGCAAAACTGACGGCAGCTTCCTCCAGCATTCGGAGCAACCTGGGGATACGCGCGGTATTCGATACACAGAACCAGCAGCAACAAGCGCGCATGGATTAACGGTGGGTGATGCCATTTGGCGTGCCACGAAAGGTGGGCTTTTACGGTGGTACGCCGAATGGCCTTATCAGACCCATGACCTGAAGCACTCGGGCACGGAGTGAATGACGCATGTCTGTCACCTTGGCTCCAATGAATGACGCGGACTTTGCTACGTTCGCCGACAGAGCCCTTGCTGAATATGGCGACGGGATGGTCGCCGCCGGCGAGTGGGGCCAGGAGGAGGCGTCGCAAAGGGCACGAAGCGTCTTCGAGCAATTGTTGCCGCAAGGGCGATTGACTGAAAAGAATCAACTCTGGGTAATCCAGGATCAAGCGCGGCGCATCGGTGAATTATGGGTTGCCGAACGACACGCTGGCGCCGGTCGGATCGCCTTCATTCTGGATATTTACATTGACCCCGGCGAGCGCCGCCAGGGTTATGCAAAACAATCGCTGCTGGCCCTGGAATCATGGGCGAGCCAGGCGGGATGCAAGGAAGTGCGGTTGCATGTCTTTGGTCGCAACGATGCGGCGCGTCGTCTTTATGAACAACTGGGTTATGGCATTGCCAGTCTGACAATGGCGAAGCCGTTGCCGCCAACCTAAGGGAAGGTTGAGAAATGGACATCGGTAACAGTGGTCAACGTGAGCTCTCGGTCGAGGATTTATTTCAGGGCACGACCTTCCTTGCGGATTCGGAGCCTTCGCGATTTGAAGTCTTGCTGGAGCGTGTCAGTCGAAATCGATACACCAGCTTTGTTGCGCTGTACACCGAACTTTTTCAGTTGTTTCCCAACGCGCCACATCTGGCAGAGTTTTTTGAACAGGCATTTAATCTTATCGTCCCTCCGACCCGTGAACAGCGCTTGATTATTAATGATCCGGTGTTTCAAGTGTGGAATGTACTGACCGCTCATTATGCCAATCTGGTCATCACGAAAAAGACCGAGGACAGGAGTGAGCTGGAAAAAATGCTGTGCGAATTTCCTGAGATGTTAGTGCGTGTCAAAGCATCCGACAGTTCCCGCGTGAATCATTATTGCCCCCCTGTGCATCGGTTTGATGTCGATCCGCTGGTAGCGATAGTGATGCCGCCCAGTTATGAGTTTCCGGAGGATGAAGCCGTCCGCAAACAGTTGGAGCGTAGCGGTTACTCCGTACGGTTTTTTTGCGACGTGGTGAATATTGCCCTGTTGCGCATAGAGCACACATGGCCCGCCTGCCGTGAGCAAATCAAAAAACTGGTCAAGTCGATTTTCTATTTACCCGATGGTTCATTTCGAAGCTGTTCGGCGTCCCGTTTCACCGGAATCATCCTGTTGTCGAGCCGGGATGATTCGATACTCGATCTGGAAGAGTCCCTGGTGCATGAGGCCACCCATCAGTTGCTCTATCACATTGTCGAGGCGTGCCCGGTCGTTAAGGAAGAGACCTCGCGGGAGCCTTTGTACACCTTGCCGTGGTCGGGACAGAAGCGTGACTTTTATGGCTACTTCCACGCGTTTTACGTGTACATCGCGTTGGTCAAATACCTGGGGCGGGTTCGTTCGCGTTCGACCGATGAGCTGCAACGGGCGCAAAACCGTCTTCTGTACATTCTGCGAGGCTTGATCAAGGCATTGCCGGACTTTGAGGCCAGCACTGAATTCACCCCACAAGGACGTCAACTTCTGGAAAACCTCGCCAAAGAGGTCAGAGCGCAGGAAAACCAATATGCCGGGCTGTTGGCGATATCGGGGACTGATACTGAGCAACAACGCTTGCTGGGTCTGACCGCCTGAAGCCGGGGAGGCTCACATGGGGATGTTTGATGCCTCGTCCTATCCCGAGGCCGGAGTAGGGCTGGAATACCATTTGCCACGGCGCAGGGCACAGGATGACCGGTCGGAGGATGGACTTGACCCGACGGTCGAGCGAATTCTCGCTGAGGGTTTGCCGCATTTCGATTACGTCGAGTTTCAGCCGACCCACTGCATCCTGCAGCCTCGTTTACTTGACGTCAGCGCTCGAGTACCGAGCCTGCTGCACTCGTCCAGTTTGTCCCTGGGCAGTGTGGGCATCGCGATGGATCGCGAATTTCTGAACATGACGCGGAGACTGTGCGACAAAACCCGCTCGCCGTGGCTGGCCGAGCATATTTCCTGGTCGCGTTTCCACGGTGGCGACACGCAGCATTTCATTTTGCCGACCCTGGCCCAAGAGGTGGCTGACACGGTGGTGGCCAATGCCATCGAATTGCGCGAGCTCACGGCCACACTGCTGGTGCTGGAAAACGCACCGCGGTTGTTTTCATTGCCGGGCGCACAAGAGCAGTCCGAAGGCGAGTTCATTTCCAGTGTGGTGGAGCGCAGCGGCTCGGGATTTTTGCTGGATCTCGACAGCGCGATCACGACCGCCAGAACCCAGGGTTACGACCTGAACGACTATTTGCGTTCGTTGCCGCTGGACCGGTTGATTGAAATTCACACCAGCCATCCACGGCGGGATTGGGACATTTTGCGTGAGCTGTTCAGATCATCCCCGGTGAAAGCGATCACCCTGGAGTGGGATATTTCGCGCAAAACCGATGACGCGGAACTGTTGACCTTGATCAAGGCCATCAAGTCCTTGAGGCCCAAGGCCCTGTTCTGGCAGGAGCTTGATCAACAGGGTGATCAACAGACGCCGTCGGAGGACGCGCAGACCCTGCTGAAACTCAGGGAAAGCACCTGGCTCAGCGTTGGCTCGGCGTCGTTTTTTATCCGAGACCGGCAGCAGGACTTGAGCCTGGAGTTTGACGTGACGTTGCTGCCGTTACTGCGCCATTTCCTGAGCCCGCAAACGCTGGAAAGTGCCTTGTTGCTGCCGGGGGTTTTGCAAAGTCCTGCACAGGACGACAACCTGGCGTTTCTGAGAACACTGGTCAGCCATGGTGTTTTGCTGCCCGTGGTGAATCAATCGGGTTCGGTCACGTATAACCAGGGTAAGCATTCGCTCAACCTTTGGACCCGTTGGGATGCAGCGCTGGAGTTTTACCTGAGTACCCGGACCGGCTCGCACACGCCCTACATCAGCGTCGCCGAGCTGGAAACGGAGCTGGAGCAAAAGGCCTCGGCGCAACCTCAGCCGTCGGCGTTCAAGGACTACTGGTCCCATCCGTTCATCGCCCTGGAAAACCCGCTGTTGCCTGCCTGTGCGATTGCTCAGCCGACGCTGCTGGACTCGCTGTGCAATCGCCGTACGTCGCGAACCTTCAGTGATCAGCCGTTGAGTTCGGAACAACTGTCTTTGTTGCTCTACTACACCTGGGGCGCGACCGTCGTGCAGCACAACCGCATGGGTGACTATTTCCTGAAGAAAACCTCGCCGGCCGGCGGTTCGCTGCAGGGCACCGAGGTGTATGCGGTGCTGATGAACGTGCAGGGTTTCGAGCGGGGGCTTTACCACTATTCGGTACGCCGTCATGGGCTTGAGCTGATTTCCCTGGAAGATCCGCGAGCCTGGATCAGCGAGGCTTGTGGTGGACAGGCGTGGATCAAGGATGCGGCAGCGGTGTTCGTTTCCACGGCGCGGGTCGAGCGAATGGCCTGGAAATACGAATTCAGCCGCGCATTGCGGGTGGCGCTGATGGATGCCGGGCATCTGAGTCAGACCTTTTCCCTGCTGGCCACCGCGCTGGGCCTGGGCAGTTTCACTACCGCAGCGTTACGCGACGAAATGTTCGAAAACCGCTTGGGGCTCGATTATCTGGAAGAGCCGGTGTTTCTGGTCAATGGAGTCGGAGGGTGAAGCGAACAGGCTGGTTTTTTTCACGACCAACAAAAAGCCCACCAAACGGTGGGCTTCGTGTTTACGGCGCTATCAGAACAACTTCATCTTCGGCGCTTCTTCTTTCAACGGCTCGTTCTTCGCCGTCTGTTCATTCCAGCCACCGCCCAACGCCTTGTACAGGTTGACCGCGCTGGTCAGCTGCGCCAGGCGGTCGGTGATCAGCGCCTGTTGGGCACTGAACAGCTGGCGCTGGGCGTCGAGGAAGGTCAGGTTGCTGTCGACCCCGATGCGATAACGACGCTCGGCCAGACGGTAGTAGTCCTGGTTGGCGCTGACGAAATCACGCTGAGCCTGCAACTGCTCGGTGTAGGTCTGGCGTGCGGCCAGGCCATCGGCGACTTCCTGGAAGGCCGTTTGAATGGACTTCTCGTAGTTCGCCACGCTGATGTCTTTCTGGATCTTGGAGTAATCCAGGCTGGCACGCAGGCTGCCGGCGTTGAAGATCGGCAGGTTGATTTGCGGCTGGAACAACCAGGTGCCCGAACCACCCTTGAACAGACCGGACAGGTCCGGGCTCAGGGAGCCGGCATTGGCGGTCAGGCTGATGCTCGGGAAGAATGCAGCCCGCGCCGCGCCGATGTTGGCGTTGGCGGCCTTGAGGTTGTATTCGGCCTGGAGGATGTCCGGGCGACGTTGCAGCAAGTCCGACGGCAGGCCGGCCGGCACGTCGCTCAGCAGGTCGTCCGACAGTGGCTTGGCTGCTTGCAGATTGGCCGGGATGCCGGTGCCGAGCAGCAACACCAGGCTGTTTTCATCTTGGGCGACCTGACGGGTGTATTTGGCCTGTTGCGCACGGGCGTTTTCCACCGAGGTACGTGACTGGGCCAGATCCAGCGCCGAGGCTACGCCCACTTCGTTGCTGCGCGAGGTGAGCTTGTAGCTCTCCTCGAAGGCACCGAGGGTTTCCTGGGTCAGTTTCAGCAGTTCCTTGTCGGCCTGCCAGGTCAGATAGGCATTGGCCACGCTGGCCACCAGACTGATCTGCGTGCTGCGCCGTGCTTCTTCAGTGGCGAAGTACTTCTGCAGGGCCTCTTCGCTCAGGCTGCGCACCCGACCGAACAGGTCGAGTTCATAGGCGCTGATGCCGACGGTGGCCGAGTAGGAACTGCTGATGTTCGCTTCGCCGGTTTGCGAGGCCCGTGCCGGAACCCGCTGACGACTGCCGCTGCCGGTGGCCGAAACCGCCGGGAACAGGTCGGCGCGCTGGATGCGGTATTGAGCCGCATAAGCGTCGATGTTCAGCGCAGCGACACGCAGGTCACGGTTGTTCTCCAGCGCGGTCTGAATCACCTGCTGCAGCGCCGGGTCGTGGAAAAACTGCTTCCAGCCCTGTTCGGCGGCGGCCTGGTTGGGCGCCTGGGCCGGCGAATACGCCGGGCCTTGCGGGTATTGGCCCGCCACCGGTGCTTCAGGCCGCTGATAATCGGGTATCAGCGAGCAGCCACTCAGCACGAAAGCGGTGACTGCCAGGGAGAGTAGCGACTTGCTCATTAGCCAGCCTCTTGAGGAGTTTCAATGGCGTCATCCTGGTCGGCGACTTTGCGCTGGCCCATGGACGACACGGTGACGAAGAACAACGGAACCCAGAAGATCGCCAGGATCGTGGCCGTGAGCATACCGCCAATCACCCCGGTACCGATCGCATGTTGGCTACCCGAACCGGCGCCCGTGGAAATGGCCAGCGGTACCACGCCGAGCACGAATGCGAGCGAGGTCATGATGATCGGTCGCAGACGCATCCGGCAGGCTTCGATCGCTGCATCGCGCAGGCTACGCCCTTGCTCATGCAGTTCCTTGGCGAACTCGACGATCAGAATGGCGTTTTTCGCCGCCAGACCGATGGTGGTCAACAGCCCCACCTGGAAGTACACGTCGTTGGACAGGCCGCGCAGGCTGGTCGCCATCAGCGCACCGATGATCCCCAGCGGTACGACCAGCATGACCGCGATCGGGATCGACCAGCTTTCATACAACGCCGCCAGACACAGGAACACCATCAACAGCGACAAGGCGTACAGCGCTGGTGCTTGCGAGCCGGACAGACGTTCCTCGTACGACAGACCGGTCCAGGAAATACCGACACCGGCCGGCAGTTTCTTGGCCAGGGCTTCGACTTCGGCCATGGCCTCACCGGTGGAATAGCCGGGCGCCGGGGCACCGAGGATTTCTATCGCTTCCACGCCGTTGTAACGGGCCAGTTTCGGTGAACCGTAGATCCATTCACCCCTGGCGAACGCCGAGAACGGAACCATGGTGCCGGCGCTGTTGCGCACGTACCACTTCTTCAGGTCTTCAGGACTCATGCGAGCGCCGGGCAGGCCTTGCACGTAAACCTTCTTCACACGACCGCGGTCGATGAAGTCGTTCACATAGCTACTGCCCAGGGCAATCGACAGGGTGTTGTTGATGTCGGTGAGGGTCACGCCCAGGGCGCTGGCCTTCTCATCGTCGATTTCCAGCTGGTACTGCGGCTCGTCATTCAGGCCGTTCGGACGGACTTGCGACAGGACCTTGCTTTGCGCCGCCATGCCGAGGAACTGGTTACGGGCTTCCATCAGCTTGTTGTGACCGATGCCGGCACGGTCCTGAAGGAATACGTCGAAACCGGTGGCGTTACCCAGTTCCAGTACCGCTGGTGGCGCAAAGGCAAACACCATGGCGTCGCGGAAGGTAAAGAAGTGCTGTTGGGCACGGGCCGCCAGTTTGAACACGCTGTTGTCGGCGTTACGTTCGTCCCATGGTTTGAGCATGATGAACGCCATGCCCGAACTCTGGCCACGGCCAGCGAAGTTGAAGCCGGTCACGGTAAACACCGAGGCCACTGCATCGCCTTCGCCGCCATCCTTGCTCGGACGCAGCAGGAACTCGCGCATTTCATCCACGACCACTTGCGTGCGCTGGGAGCTGGAACCGGCCGGGGTTTGCACCTGGGCAAACAGTACGCCCTGGTCTTCTTCCGGCAGGAACGCCGTTGGAATGCGGGTGAACAGCCAGATCATGCCGACCACGATAATCAGGTACGCCAGCAGGTACGGAGCCTTGTAAGCGAGCATGTTGCCGACGCCGCGCTCGTAGCTTTTGACGCCACGGTCGAAGTTGCGGTTGAACCAGCCGAAGAAGCCGCGTTTCGGCGTGCCGTGCTCGCCTTTCGGAATCGCCTTGAGCATGGTGGCGCAAAGCGCCGGGGTGAAGATCAATGCAACCAGCACCGACAAGGCCATGGCCGAAACGATGGTGATCGAGAACTGCTTGTAGATCACACCGGTGGAGCCACTGAAGAACGCCATCGGCAGCAGTACCGCGGACAGCACCAGAGCAATACCGACCAGCGCACCCTGGATCTGCCCCATGGATTTCTTGGTGGCCTCCTTGGGTGACAGGCCTTCTTCGCTCATGACCCGTTCGACGTTTTCCACCACGACGATGGCATCGTCCACCAGCAAGCCGATGGCCAGCACCATGCCGAACATGGTCAGGGTGTTGATGCTGAAGCCGAATGCCGCGAGGATCCCGAATGTACCCAGCAATACCACCGGCACGGTCATCGTGGTGATGACGGTGGCGCGGAAGTTCTGCAGGAACAGGAACATCACCAGGAACACCAGCACGATCGCTTCGACCAGGGTTTCAACCACACCCTTGATCGACTCGGTCACCACCGGGGTGGTGTCGTACGGGAACACCACTTCCATCCCTTGCGGGAAGAACGGTTTCAGGTCATCGATGGTTTTGCGCAGGGCCTTGGCGGTATCGAGGGCGTTGGCACCGTTGGCCAGTTTTACTGCCAGACCGGAAGCCGGGCTGCCGTTGAACTGGGCGCTGACGCTGTAGTTCTCGCCACCCAGGCCTACTTCGGCGACGTCTTTGAGGCGAACCTGCGAGCCGTCCTTGTTGACCTTGAGCAGGATTTCCTTGAACTGCTCGGCGGTCTGCAGACGGGTCTTGCCGATGATGGTCGCGTTCAGTTGCTGGCCGGGCAGGGCGGGCAAGCCGCCGAGTTGACCGGACGAGATCTGGACGTTCTGCGCCGCGATGGCGGTTTTCACGTCCACCGGGGTCAGGTTGAAGTTGTTCAACTTGGCCGGGTCGAGCCAGATCCGCATCGCGTACTGGGCACCGAAGACCTGGAAGTCACCGACACCGGCGGTCCGCGAGATCGGGTCCTGCATGTTCGACACGATGTAGTTGGACAGGTCGTCCTTGGTCATGCTGCCGTCACGCGACACCACACCGATGACCATCAGGAAGTTTTTCACCGACTTGGTCACGCGGATACCCTGCTGCTGCACTTCTTGCGGCAGCAGCGGGGTGGCCAGGTTCAGTTTGTTCTGGACCTGAACCTGCGCGGTATCGGAGCTGGTGCCCTGCTCGAAGGTCGCGGTGATGGTCATGCTGCCGTCGGAGTTACTTTCCGACGAGACATAACGCAGGTTGTCGATACCGTTGAGCTGTTGTTCGATCACCTGCACCACGGTGTCCTGCACGGTTTGTGCAGACGCGCCAGGGTAAGTCACGGAGATCGCAATGGCCGGAGGAGCAATGCTCGGGTATTGGTTGATCGGCAGCTTGAGGATCGATAAAGCCCCGACCAGCATGATCACCAGGGCAATTACCCAGGCGAAAATCGGACGGTCGATAAAAAATTTCGACATGGTTTACTCCCCTTTGCCGCCGACAGCGACTTTGGCTGCCTGTGCGGGGACCGGGCTCTTGGCGTTGACGTTGGTGGCTTCAGTGGCCTTGACTTCAACACCAGGTCTGACGAATTGCAGCCCTTCAGTGATCAGGCGATCGCCTGCCTTCAAGCCGTCTTCAATCAACCATTGGTTGCCGACAGTACGGCTGGCCTTGAGCTGACGTAGTTCGACCTTGTTGTCCGGACCCACGACCAGCGCGGTCGGGGTGCCTTTGAGGTCGCGGGTCACGCCTTGTTGCGGCGCCAGAATCGCCGCGCTGTTCACGCCGGATTGCAACTGAGCGTGAACGAACATGCCCGGCAGCAGGGTGTGATCAGGGTTCGGGAACACCGCGCGCAGAGTCACGGAACCAGTGGTCTGGTCTACCGAGACTTCAGAGAACTCGAGCTTGCCGTCCACGGCGTACTGGCTGCCGTCTTCCAGGGTCAGCTTGACCGCGGCGGCATTGTCGCCCGCCTTTTGCAGACGACCGCTTTCCAGTTCGCGGCGCAGCTCAAGCAGCTCCACCGAGGACTGGGTCACGTCGACATAGATCGGGTCCAGTTGCTGGATGACCGCCATGGCGTCGCTCTGGCCACTGCTGACCAGCGCGCCTTCCGTCACCGACGAACGGCCGATTCGACCGGAGATCGGTGCGTAGACCTTGGTGTAGCGCACGTTGATCTGGGCGGTCTGCAGGGAGGCTTCCGATTGCAGGCGGTTGGCCAGTGCCGTGTCGTATTCCTGACGGCTGACGGCCTGTTCGTCGACCAGTTGCTTGTAGCGATCGGAGATCGACTTGGTCGAACGCAGGTTGGCTTCGGCGCTTTTCAGGGTCGCGTCATAGACCGACGGGTCGATCTGATACAGCTGCTGACCGGCCTTGACGTCGCCGCCTTCCTTGAACAGTCGTTTGAGAATGATGCCGTTGACCTGTGGGCGAACTTCGGCAATACGGAACGCACTGGTGCGCCCTGGAAGTTCGGACGTCAGGGTGAAGGCTTGTGGTTGCAGGGTTACGACGCCGACCTGAGGGGTGGGTGCGGCAGGTGCCGCCTCTTCCTTTTTACATCCACTGAGCAGCGATGCCAGGGCGAGGGCAGTAACCAGAGCGGTAACAGCTGGCTTGAATTGCATGAAGATCCTCGGGTCAGGCGCGCAAGTTGCGCACAAGAAAGGTGGAAGGTTAAAGAATTTTACCGGGTGGATAAGTAGCTTGCTAAGGAATATACTTACATTCATGCTTGTTTGTAAATACCTTGGCGGCGTACCCACACCGTTACAAAAGCCGTCCAAAGATTTGAATTGTAGGCCTGAGACGAAGCCCGAAAGCGCTCGCCTCACTTCTATTCAGCGGATGCTCAGACATCGCTGAGGCACCCTGATTGAGGTTTTACTGCCATGGTCCGTCGCACCAAAGAGGAAGCTCAAGAAACCCGAAGCCAGATACTCGAAGCGGCAGAAAAAGCCTTTTTCGAGCGGGGCGTGGCACGCACGACGCTGGCGGATATCGCTACCCTGGCCGGGGTGACTCGCGGGGCTATCTACTGGCATTTCAGTAACAAGGCGGATCTGCTGCAGGCGATGCTCGATACCCTGCACGAGCCGCTGAATGAAATGGCCAAGGCCAGTGAAAGCCAAGACGAACTCGACCCGCTGGGCTGCATGCGCAAACTGTTGATTCATTTGTTTCATCAAGTTGCCATGGACCCGAAAACCCGACGCATCAACGAGATTCTGTTTCATAAGTGCGAATTCACCGATGAAATGTGCGACCTGCGCCAGCAGCGCCGAACGGTCAGCCTCGATTGCAATGTGCGAATCGCGCTGGCCCTGAGTAATGCGGTGAATCGCGGGCAGTTACCGGAAAACCTCGACGCTGCCCGCGCGGCCATCAGCTTGCATGCCTACATCGATGGCATCCTGTATCAGTGGCTGTTGGCGCCCGACAGTTTTCAACTGCACATCGAAGCCGAGCGTTGGGTCGACACAGGTTTGGATATGCTGCGCTTGAGTCCCAGCCTGCGCAATTGAAACAAAATGCGTAATTGGATCCGTTTTTGTCAAGGCATGACGCGGGGAATGTCCCTGCTTCGCGCGCCTTTTTGCAATGGGATGCTTTTATATACGTACGTTCGCCAGGTTGATAGGTAGCGAGCTACGTATTTTGTAGGGATTTTGTGTCGAGTATGTGAATGAGTGTGAACGCCCCGGCTACAAGGGCGCCGAATAGCCGACCAAAGGCATCGCATTTGCCTCGGTGACCTTTGATCTTCCATACGCAAAAGCCCCGGCTCTTTCGAGTCGGGGCTTTTGCATTTCAACGGTCGAGGCTTACAGCGTCGGATAGTCGATATAACCGACCGGGCCCTTGCCGTAGAACAGTTCCGGACGCGGCTCGTTCAGCGGTGCATCGGCCTTCAAGCGCGCTGGCAGGTCCGGGTTGGCGATGAACGGCACACCAAACGCCACCGCGTCGGCCTTGCCGCTGGCCAGCCACTCGTTGGCGCTGTCCTTGGTGAAGCGTTCGTTGGCGATGTACGGGCCGCCGAAGGCTTCTTTCAATTGCGGGCCGAGGCTGTCGGCGCCTTCTTTTTCGCGCGAGCAGATGAACGCGATGCCGCGTTTTCCCAGTTCGCGAGCGACGTAGGTGAAGGTCTCGGACAGGTTGTCGTCGCCCATGTCATGGGAGTCGGCGCGCGGTGCCAGGTGCATGCCGACGCGGCCAGCGCCCCAGACTTCGATCACGGCGTCAGTCACTTCCAGCAACAGGCGCGCACGGTTTTCCAGGGAGCCACCGTAGTTGTCGGTGCGCTGGTTGGTGCTGCTTTGCAGGAACTGGTCGAGCAGGTAACCGTTGGCACCGTGGATTTCCACGCCGTCGAAACCGGCGGCCTTGGCATTCTCGGCCCCCACGCGGTAAGCGTCGACGATGTCGGCGATTTCAGCAGTTTCCAGAGCGCGCGGAGTTGGGTAGTCGGCCAATGGACGAACCAGGCTGACATGGCCTTTAGGCTGGATGGCACTCGGTGCGACCGGCGCTTCGCCGTTCAGGTACGAAGGATGGGAAATCCGACCCACGTGCCACAGTTGCAGGAAGATTTTGCCGCCCGCGCCGTGGATCGCTTTGGTCACATTGCTCCAGCCGCGCACCTGGTCGTTGGACCAGATGCCGGGAGTGTCCGGGTAACCGACGCCCATCGGCGTGACCGACGTGGCCTCGCTGAGGATCAGGCCGGCAGAGGCGCGCTGCACGTAATACTCGGCCATCAGCGCGTTCGGCACACGGCCTTCGTCGGCGCGGCAGCGGGTCAACGGTGCCATGATGATGCGGTTGGCCAACTTGAGGTCGCCCAGTTTGATCGGATCGAAAATTGTCGTCATTTAATAGCTCTCTTTTAGCGATTAATGGGTAGCGGGGGCCAGCTCGGCATCGCCGCTCTGACGGAAAGTAATCAGGGTCACCAGCAGGGCGAGCACCGCCAGTGCGGCTGCCGCGAGTGGCACGCGGGTCAGGCCGAAGCCGTGGGCGATGACGCTGCCGCCGACCCAGGCACCGAGTGCGTTGCCGACGTTGAAGGCGCCGATGTTCAGGGTCGACACCAGGTTCGGTGCAGCCTTGCCGAAGGTCACCACGTTGACTTGCAGTGCCGGCACGGCGGCAAAGCACGCGGTGGCCCAGAGGAACAGGGTGATTTCGGTCGGGATCAGGGCCACGCTGGTCCAGGTCAGCACGGTGGAGACCACCGCCATGGTGATGAACACGCCGATCAGCGTCGCCGCCATGCCTTTGTCAGCCAGCTTGCCGCCGATGATGTTGCCGACTGTCAGGCCCAGGCCGATGAGCACCAGGGTCCAGGTCACGCCACGCGGGGAAACACCAGTGACTTCGCCCAACAGCGGCGCGACATAGGTGAACAAGGTGAAGACCGACGCGGCGAACAAGGCGGTCATGCTCAGGGATAACCAGATACCGGCCCCCTTGAGGGCGCGCAGTTCGGCGCGCATGTCGAGTTTCTCTTCATCGCGCTTGGCCGGCAGGAAGCGGATCAGGCCGATCAGCGCAACCACACCGATCACGGTCACTGCCCAGAAGGTCGAACGCCAGCCGGCTTCCTGGCCGAGCGCGGTGCCCAGCGGTACGCCGAGGACGTTGGCCAGGGTCAGGCCGGTGAACATCAGGGCCACGGCCGACGCACGTTTGTTGGCCGGCACCAGGCCTGCCGCCACCACCGAACCGATGCCGAAGAACGCGCCATGGCACAAGGCGGTGACCACACGGGCAAACATCAGGACGTTGTAGTCACTGGCCAGGGCGCAGAGCAGGTTGCCGATGATGAAAATCCCCATCAACGCTACCAATGCGGCCTTGCGCGGCAGCCTGGCGGTGGCCAGTGCCATGAACGGCGCGCCGATGGCCACGCCCAGGGCGTAACCGGTCACCAGCCAGCCGGCGCCGGGGATCGACACGCCGAGGTCCGCCGCCACATCGGGCAGCAAGCCCATGATGACGAACTCGGTGGTGCCGATGGCGAAGGCGCTCAAGGCCAGAATGAGTAGCGAGAGGGGCATGATTGATTCCTTATCGGCCAAAGGGTCAGAGCTCTTTGCTGAAGGTGCGAAGGAACTCCTGGATGGTTTCCTCGTTGCGTTTGAAAAAATGCCACTGGCCGACTTTGCGGCTGCTGATCAGGCCGGCGCGTTGCAGGGTCGCCAGGTGTGCGGACACCGTGGACTGCGACAAACCGCAACGTTGATCGATCTGCCCGGCGCAGACGCCGTGCTCGTTGCTGTGGGTCTGGTCGGGAAATTCGACGGCCGGGTCTTTGAGCCAGTGCAGGATTTCTCGCCGTACCGGATGTGCCAGGGCTTTTATTATTTCGTCGAGGTCGAGGTTCATGGCTTGGGGCTCGTGATGAGTAAAACGTTATATCGCGATGGGGCGAACTTTAAATCGGTATTTCGCGATATACCAATATGATTTCGGTCTGATGACTGCGTAAATCGGTATATCGGGTTATAACGATATTGGTGAGGCAGTGCTAAGCTGCGCCCATGAACTATCTCGCACATCTGCACCTCGGTGGCCAACGCCCCGGTCAAATGCTCGGCAGTCTGTATGGCGACTTCGTCAAGGGACGGCTGCAGGGGCAGTTCGATCCGGAGGTCGAGGCAGCCATCCAGTTGCATCGCAGCATCGATGTCTTCACCGACCGTCATCCGTTGGTGGATGTCTCGTTGTCACGGTTTTCCATCACGCGCAGGCGTTACGCCGGGATCGTGCTCGATGTGTTTTTCGACCATTGCCTGGCGCGGGACTGGGCGCTGTACGCCGACCGTCCGCTGGGGCAATTCACCTCGGATGTTTACCGGGTGCTGCTGGCCGAGCCACAGTTGCCGGAGCGCCTGGCGAAGATTGCGCCGCACATGGTGGCCAATGACTGGTTGGGGGCTTATCAGGAGTTCGAAGTGCTTGAGCAGGTGCTGCGGGGGATTTCACGCAGACTGACGCGACCCGAGGAGCTGGCCGCGGCAATGCAAGAGTTGCGGCGGTTGTATGAACCGTTGAGCGAGGATTTTCGGTTGTTTTATCCGCAGCTTCAGGATTTTGTGCAGAGTCAGCCGGCGACATAAAACCACTGTGGGAGAGAGCAAGCCCGCTCCCACAGAAAAGTGTGTTTAAGCGGCGATGGCGGGGCGAATCGGGACTTGCCGGGGTTCCGGAATCGCCCCAAACAACGCCTTCTGCACCGCCTGCTGCGCCTCGAACGCCAGCGCCGCGCGTTCCCGGTCCTGGCACTCGATCGGCTTGAGCAGATGAATCTCCACCTCACCCCGATCATTGGCGAACAAGCGCATCAGGTGCGACAGCAAATCATCATCGCCAATGAACGGTGCCAGGGTATCCAGCTCGCCGTTGCGCAGATAACGAATCGCCACCGGTTGCAGCGCCACTTCGGAGTCGATCGCCGCAGACAGCAAACGACCGTGGAAGGTGCGCAGCGAACGGCCATCGGTGGTGGTGCCTTCCGGGAACATCAGCAGCGGGTGTTCCTGTTCCAGATGGCGAGTCATCTGTTTGCGGATCAACTGACTGTCGCCTGAACCACGGCGAATGAACAGGCTGCCAGCCTTGGCCGCCAACCAGCCCGCCACCGGCCAGGTGCGCACTTCAGCCTTGGACAGGAACGACAGCGGCGTGAGCATGCCCAGCAGCGGAATGTCGGTCCAGGACACATGGTTGCTGACCCAGAGCATCGGCGCCTTCGGCAATTGACCATGGACGGTGACATGAAAGGGCAGGGCATTGCTCAGCCGCGCCATGAAAAACCGCGACCAGCGCTGGCGACGGACCATTGAATGGGCAATCCCCAGTCGTTCGAACGCGCCGAACACACTGGCCATGGTCAAGCCCAGCGCCACCACCATCAGCACTCGCGCAATTCGCGCGTACACCCGCAAGCGGCTCATTACACAGCCGCCTTGAAGTGCTTGGCGTAACGCGGGCAGAGCTCGTCGCGCTTGAGCAGGATGAACACGTCGGCCACCTGGAAGTCTTCGTCCCAGCACGGCTCGCCGCAGATCTTTGCGCCCAGGCGCATGTAGGCCTTGAGCAGCGGCGGCATTTCGGCGATGACGTTCGATGGAATGTCCAGCGTCGGCAATGGCTTCTTCGGCTCGGCCCGCAGGTGTTCGGTGCACAGGTAGCGTTCGCGCAGGCGTTGCATGATCGCATGGGCCTGGATGCCGCCGTCCTGCATCGGAATGCTCGCGCATCCCATCAGATAGCTGTAGCCGCCCTGGTTCAGCACTTCGGCCAGTTCACCCCAGAGCACGGCGATGGTGCCGCCGTTGCGGTAGGCCGGGTCGACGCAGGTGCGACCGATTTCCAGGATCGGGCCTTTCAGATGAACCAGGCCATGCAGGCTGAATTCTTCTTCGCTGTAGAACTTGCCCAGGCTGCTGGCGGCCGTGTGGTCGAGCAAACGAGTGGTCGCCACCAGGCGCCCGGTGTTCAAGTCACGTACGCCGATGTGGGCGCAGTGAACATCATAGTCATCCATGTCCAGACCCAATTCCACGCCTTTCAGCCTGGCGTTGAATTCGCCGCTGAACACGTTGAAGCGCAAGGCCTGGGCTTCCTGCAGTGCCTCGGCGCCCACCAGGCGTTCGGCTTGCAGGCGGCGTTCATTGCCGGTGTCGCTGATGCGGGCGATCTGAGTCATTGCGAATCTCCGTACGGGCTGGCCACCCGTCTTGGGTTGCAGCCGATCGACTTTCTTTATGCAGCCGTGTTGTGCAAAGTCAGGCTATGTAGCCCCGGTGTCATCGCCATGAAGCTTTGGTGATGCTTATATGACAGCCCACAAGGAGCCTCTTATGCCCTGGCAAACCCTGTTGAACCGCAGCGATCGCCTGCCCGCCGACTCCGACCTTGGCGAAGGCTTCGCGACCTTGTTGCACCGCTTGGGCACGGTCACCCCGTTCGAATTGGCGGTGAACGGCGGACGCCTGATGGCGACTCCGGGGTTGGCGTTTCTGGTGGGGTATCAAGCGGCGCTGCGGATGCTCTGGCCGAGCGCGCCGCTGAGCCTCGGTGCGTTGTGCGCGACCGAGCAACGCAGCTTGCGGGTGGCGGACATGCAGACCCGGCTGCGGGATCTGCGTCTGAGCGGACGCAAGGATTTCGTCACCGCCGGCGATGCCGCCGACTGGCTGCTGGTCGCCGCTCGCAGCGAAGAGCCAGGCAGCGATCCGCGCCTGAGTCTGGCGGTGGTTTACCCCGGCGAACCGGGCGTGCGTCTGGAGAAACTCGCGCCGTTGCCGTTGATGCCCGAGATCAGCCACGGTCGGCTGTTTCTCGATAACGCGCTGTGCGAATTGTTGGCGGGGGACGGCTGGGATGCTTACGTCAAACCGTTCCGCACCCTGGAAGACATTTATGTGCTGAGTGCAATGACCGCGTGGCTGTTCGGCATTGGCCAGGACAACGACTGGCCGCACACCTTGCAACTGCGTTTGCTGGCGCTGCTGGCCGGGTGCGCGGAAGTCAGCCGCCAGGCGCCGAACAATCCGGCCGGGCATGTGTTGCTGGGTGGGTTGTTTGCGCAATTCGACGGGCTCAAGGCTGAAGTGAATCAGGCCATGACCGACGGCCCGCCGCAGTGGGCGGCGATGTGGCAGCGCGATCAGGCCGTGATGGATCTGGCGGCAGGGGCGCGGGGCAAGCGGTTGGCCAAGGCGTTGGCGGGATCTTCGTTAGGGTGACGGGCCTCCCAAAACTGTCATCAACCTCGACTAGGCTCAGGAGGTTCATCCTCCGAGCGTCCTCCATGTTCAAAGGCTTGTCGCTGATTTTCATCCTGCTGTTCAGCTTCACGGCCAATGCCGAAAACTGGCCGGGCGAGCAGTGGCCAACCGGCCCGACAGTCGCCGGCCCGGCCCTTCAAGCCTTGGAGAACTACGCTTTCCCACCCCGCAACGACACCACCCGCGAGGGCATCCGCACCGATGCCTTGCTGGTGATCCATGACGGCCAACTCGTCTACGAGCGCTACGCCGACCCGACCCGTGCCGACACCCCGCACCTGACCTGGTCGATCAGCAAAAGCCTGATGGCCACGGTGCTCGGCGTGGCCTATGGCGAAGGTCTGTTCAAATTGCAGGACCCGGCGGTGCAGTTCTATCCAGCGCTGGAAAAACACCCCGCCATGACCATGGCCGACTTGCTGCATTGGGCCTCGGGCCTGGATTGGCAGGAAGACTATGAGTACGCACCGTTGAAGTCCTCGGTGGTAGCGATGCTCTACACCCGAGGTCATCGCGACATGGCTGCGTTTACCGCCGACCATGACGCGTACGCCAGGCCCGGTCAGGCCTTCCGCTACTCCAGCGGCGACAGCAATCTGCTTTCCGTCGCGTTGAAAGCCATTGTTGGCCCGGCCCGATATCCGGATTATCCGTGGACCGCATTGTTCGAACCCTTGGGCATTCGCGGCGCGGTTTGGGAAGCGGATGCCACGGGGACATTTGTCGCTTCGTCCTATGCCTACCTCACCGCCCGGGACCTGGCACGGGTCGGCCTGTTGATGGCGCGCGACGGTCGCTGGCGCGAGCGGCAGCTGCTGCCCAAGGCGTGGGTCGACTTCAGCCGTGAGCCGTTCGCCCGCTACCGAGCCAACCAGGATGAAGCGGTGCCCGGCGGGCATTGGTGGCTCAATCGAGCGGTGGATGGTGCGGCACAACCCTGGCCCGATGCGCCCGTCGACACCTTCGCCGCGCTGGGCCATTGGGGCCAGGCGATGTATGTGATTCCCAGCGAAAAGCTGGTGATCGTCCGCTACGGCGATGATCGCGATGGAAGTTACCGGCATAACGAACTGCTCAAACTCGCGCTCAAGGCGTTTGCCATGAAGGTGCAGCCATGAGCCGTCGCAGTTTCATTCGCCGTCGGCCGTTCAGCACGCTGTTGCTGGTGCTGCTGATCGCCGTGCTCGGCTGGGTCTGGCAGGAACGCGTGGCGCTGTGGGCTTTTCCCGACATCATCAGTGCTTACACCGCCAAGGAATACTGCTCGTGCCGGTATGTGATGAACAATCCGGCGGCGTATTGCCAGGGTTATGTGAAGCAGTATTTACCCACCAGCGGTTTCGTCGATGATGCCGCGAGCAAGCGGGTAACGGTCGGCGGATTGGGGCGCAGCAACAGCGCACAGTGGATCGGCGAGCGCCAGGGCTGCCGCCTGCAACCCTGACGTGGTCGTACTCGCCACAAAGATTGGGGCGAAGTCACAGAAAGTTTGCAACCTGCCTCAAGCCAGTTAAGGTTCGCTCAGGTTTATCTGCCCCCGAGTTTCTATGTTCAAGCGGTTCATCTACAAAACCCTCGCTTCCCTGCTGCTGGCCGGTGTCACCGTGTCGGCCCAGGCCAATTGGTATCTGGACGGCGAGTCCTCGCGGCTGTCGTTTGTCAGCACCAAAAACGCCAACATCTCCGAAGTGCAGCGCTTTCTGGTGCTGCATGGCAAGGTCGACCCCAAGGGGCTGGCCGAGGTGGAAGTCGAGCTGGAGTCGGTTAATAGTGGTATTCCGCTGCGTGACGAACGCATGCGCAAGGAACTGTTCCAGATCCAGACGTTTCCCGAAGCGCTGATCACCACGCAGATCGATTTGCGGCCAATCAACGACCTGGCGCCCGGTGCGCAACTGGAATTGCGCTTGCCGGTGACCGTCGACCTGCATGGCAAGCAACACCAATACAACGCCGAACTGCTGGCGACCCGTCTCGATGACCGGCGCTTTCAAGTAGTGACCCTCGAGCCTTTGGTGATCAGCGCCGAAGATTTCGACCTGGCCCCAGGCCTGGAAAGCTTGCGCAAGCTCGCCGGTTTGTCGGCCATCAGTCTGTCGGTACCGGTGGGTGCGGTGCTGATTTTCACGGCGCGCTGAAATGCGTGGTGCAATTTTTCCGTGGCGCGAAGGCAATCGCTTCGAACTGCTGATCGACGGCCCGCAGTTTTTCCCGCGCATGCTGGTGGCGATTGCCCGCGCCGAAGAACAAGTCGAGCTGGAGCTGTACCTGGTGGAGGCAGGGGCCTGCGCTGAGGCGATGGTTCAGGCGCTGGTCCAGGCGGCCGAGCGTGGCGTGCGGGTACGCTGTCTGTTCGATGACTATGGCAGCCTGGCCTTCACCCTGACTTTGCGTCAGCGCCTGATGGCCGCCGGGGTCGAGTTGCGTTTTTACAATCGGCTGAGCTGGCGACGCTGGGTGGGCAACTTCTATCGCGATCACCGCAAGTTGCTGCTGGTGGATCAATCCCTGGCGGTCGTTGGTGGCACCGGGGTCACCGATGAGTTCTGGTCGCCGGGCGAAGACACCTGCGAATGGCACGAAGTGATGGTGGAAATCACCGGTCCCCTGGTCATCGACTGGCAATTGCTGTTCGACCGCCAATGGATCGCCAACCGCTATCGGCGTGCCTGGAAACCCGTTTCACACTTCGGTCTACCGCGCCTGCCGCGAGTGCCGGTGATGGGCGAGGGCATGGGCCGGGTCGCTTATGCCGACGCCCGCCAGCACCGGGACATTCTGCAATCGCTGATTCGCGCGCTGAACAGCGGCAAGCAGCGAATCTGGCTGGCCACGCCCTATTTCCTGCCAACCTGGAAAGTCCGCCGCTCGCTGCGCCGGGCGGCGAATCGCGGCGTCGATGTGCGTCTGCTGCTGACCGGGCCGCGTACTGATCACCCGTCGGTGCGCTACGCCGGGCATCGCTACTACCCGCGACTGCTCAGGGCCGGGGTGAAGATCTTCGAATACCAGCCGTGTTTCCTGCACCTGAAAATGGTGTTGATCGACGATTGGGTGAGTATCGGCTCATGTAATTTCGATCACTGGAATCTGCGCTTCAATCTGGAGGCCAACCTCGAAGCCCTGGACCCGGGGCTGACCCGAGCGGTGGCGGCGAGTTTCGAGAATGACTTTGCCTTGAGCCAGGAAGTCAGTCTTGAGGCGTGGAAGCGCCGACCGTTGTGGCGGCGGGTCAAGCAGAGGGTTTGGGGATGGGTGGATCGGGTGGTGGTGAATCTGCTGGATCGGCGGGGGTAGGTTTTTTAGATCCAGATCATTCCCACGCAGAGCGTGGGAATGATCAATTAAGCGGGGTTACAGCAACTCAAAGCTCTGCTGCGTCACGTCCTGTGAGTCCAGGCCGATCTCCACGTTGAACTTGCCCGGTTCCGCCGCGTACTTGAGCTGGGCGTTGTAGAACTTCAGGTCATCCTCGGTGATGGTGAAGTGCACGACTTTCTGTTCGCCGGCCTTGAGCAGCACTTTCTGGAAGTTCTTCAGTTCCTTGACCGGGCGGATCATCGAGCCGGTCACGTCCTGGATGTACAACTGCACCACGGTTTCGCCGTCACGCTTGCCGGTGTTCTTCACCACGACGCTGGCGTCGAGCTTGCCGGTCTTGTTCAGCGTGGTCGACGACAATGCCATGTCGGTCAGGCTGAACTGGGTGTAGCTCAGGCCGAAGCCGAACGGGAACAGTGGCCCGGTGGTGTCTTCGAAATACTGCGAGGTGTAGTTGCCCGGTTTGCCGGGAGTGAACGGCCGGCCAATGCTCAGGTGGTTGTAGTAGGTCGGAATCTGACCCACCGAGCGCGGAACGGTGATCGGCAGCTTGCCCGACGGGTTGTAGTCGCCGAACAGCACGTCAGCGATGGCGTTACCGCCTTCGGTGCCGCTGAACCAGGTTTCCAGAATCGCGTCAGCCTGCTCTTTCTCTTCGAGAATCGACAGCGGACGGCCATTCATCAACACCAGCACCAGCGGTTTGCCGGTGGCTTTCAACGCCCTGATCAGCTCGCGCTGGTTGCCCGGGATGTTCAGGTCGGTGCGGCTCGACGATTCGTGGGACATGCCACGGGATTCGCCAACCGCAGCCACTACCACATCTGCATCCTTGGCGGCTTTTACCGCTTCGTCGATCAACACGTTGGCCGGGCGCGGATCGTCCACTACTTCCGGGGCATCGAAGTTGAGGAAGTTCAGGTAATCGAGGATTTTCTTGTCGTCGGTGATGTTCGCGCCACGGGCGTAGATCAGCGTCGACTGCGCGCCGAGGGCATTTGTCATGCCGTCGAACAGGGTGACCGATTGCGCAGGTTTACCGGCGGCAGCCCAACTGCCCATCATGTCGATCGGTGCTTTTGCCAAAGGGCCGACCAGGGCGATTTTCGCGGTTTTCTTCAGGGGCAGGGTATCGCCCTGGTTCTTCAGCAACACCAGGCTGCGGCGCGCGACATCACGGGCCTCGGCGCGGTGCAGGCGGCTTTCGGCGTAGGTGTCGGCCGGGTCATCCTCGGCCTTGCCGATGCGCAGGTACGGGTCTTTGAACAGACCCATGTCGTACTTGGCGGCGAGCACTTCGCGCACGGCGTTGTCGATGTCTTTCTGTTCGATCTCGCCGGATTTGAGCAGTCCCGGCAGCTCTTTGCCGTAGAGCGTGTCGTTCATGCTCATGTCGATGCCGGCCTTGATCGCCAGCTTCGCCGCTTCACGACCGTCGCGGGCGACGCCGTGTTTGATCAGCTCGAAAATCGCCCCGTGGTCGCTGACTGCCAGGCCCTTGAAGCCCCATTCCTTGCGCAGCAGGTCGTTCATCAGCCAGGTGTTGGCGGTGGCCGGTACGCCGTTGATCGAGTTCAGCGCAACCATCACCCCGCCGGCACCGGCGTCGATGGCGGCGCGGTACGGCGGCAGGTAATCCTGGTACATCTTGACCGGGCTCATGTCGACGACGTTGTAGTCGCGACCGCCCTCGACCGCGCCGTACAAGGCAAAATGCTTGACGCTGGCCATGATGCTGTCAGCCGCGTTCGCACCGCTGCCCTGCAAGGCCTTGACCATCACACCGGCAATTCGCGAAACCAGGTAGGTGTCTTCGCCGAAGCCTTCGGAGGTGCGGCCCCAGCGTGGGTCGCGGGAGATATCGACCATCGGCGCGAAAGTGATGTCGAGGCTGTCAGCCGCGGCTTCCTGGGCGGCGATGCGCCCGGACCGGCCAATGGCGTCCATGTCCCAGCTCGAGGCCAGGGCCAGGGGAATCGGGAAAATCGTGCGGTGGCCGTGGATCACGTCATAGGCGAAGAACATCGGGATCTTCAACCGGCTGCGCATGGCCGCGTCCTGCATCGGACGGTTTTCGGCGCGGGTGATCGAGTTGAAGGTGCCACCGATATTACCGGCCGCGATTTCCTTGCGGATCAGCTCCCGAGGCATTTCCGGGCCGATGCTGATCAGGCGCAACTGGCCGATTTTTTCATCGAGGGTCATTTGTTTCATCAGATGGCTGATGAAGGCGTCCTTGTTCTCTATCGGTGCGGGCGTCGTGGCGGCCAATACGGTATGACTGGCCAGGCTGACGAACAGGCCCAGCAAACACAGCTTCTTCATGAATGTTCTTCTCAAAAGGCCCAAGCGGCAGTGAATACGCGCCGGTCAGCCAAAATTTGGGGAGCGACTATTGTTGTTTGGGTATTGCTCAGAAAAATGCAGCACACTTCTTACTGCTTTTTCGCTGGGCATCTTTTAGCCCATTGGCTCGATGCAATCCAGTAGCGGCGCAGATTATGCCCCAAGAGCCGGGGTCAAAGTTCGCCGGTTGTTTTATCAACGCAATGTGCAAGGGAGCATCAACCAGATGAATGTACGACACCCCTATCGGTCGAGCCTGCAGGTTGCAGCCTTGATGTTGCTGACCGCTCTGCTGGCCGGTTGCGGCATCAACACGATCCCGACCCTCGACGAGCAGGCCAAGGCCGCCTGGGGCCAGGTGCAGAACCAGTACCAGCGCCGCGCCGACCTGATCCCCAACCTGGTGGAAACCGTCAAGGGCTATGCCAAACACGAGGAAGAAACCCTGACCGCGGTGGTCGAAGCCCGGGCCAAGGCGACGTCGATCCAGGTGGATGCCAGCACGCTGGACAATCCGGAAAAACTCAAACAGTTCCAGCAGGCGCAGGATCAGCTGACCGGCGCGCTGAGTCGGTTGATGGTGGTGTCCGAGCGTTATCCGGACCTCAAGGCCAACCAGAACTTCCTGGCGCTGCAATCGCAACTTGAAGGCACCGAGAACCGCATCGCCGTGGCGCGTCGCGACTTCATCCTCGCGGTGCAGAAGTACAATACCGAGCTTCGTACCTTCCCCGGTCGCTTGTGGCACTCCGTGTTGTACAGCGACTTGCCGATCCGCGAAACTTTCGAGGCCACCAGCCCCGGTGCCGAAAAAGCGCCTGAAGTGAAGTTCCAGTAGGCGCCGGACCGGGTTTGAAGTGCCACCAAGGAAGAGGTTGCCAATGCGCGTGATGAAAGTGGGCCTGATGCTGTTGTTCTGGGTCTTTGCCCTGACGGCCCAGGCCGGGTTGAAGTTTCCGGAACTGACCGGACGGGTGGTGGACAACGCCCAAATGATCGAGCCAGCGGTGCGCGAGCAGCTGGTTCAGCAGCTTAATGCCCACGAGAAGTCCACCGGCGAGCAGTTGGTGGTGGTCACGTTGCCGGACCTGCAGGGCGCCGACATCGCGGATTTCGGTTATCAACTGGGACGCTACTGGGGCATTGGCCAGAAGGACAAGAACAACGGCGCGCTGCTGATTGTCGCGCGTGCCGAGCGAAAATTGCGGATCGAAGTCGGTTATGGCCTGGAAGATCGCCTGACCGATGCGCAGAGTTCGGTGATCATCAATCAGGTGATCACGCCGGCGTTCAAGGCCGGCAATTTCAGCAAGGGCATCAGCGATGGCGTTTCGGCGATGCTGGTGGTGCTGGGGGGCAATCCGCTGAACGAGCCGTCGACGGTGTATGAGCCGCGTGGCAATCAGGAGAGCGATTTCGTTGCGCGGCATCCGGGAATATTCGTGTTCCTGGTGCTGCTGTTTATCCTGACGATCTTCGTCGGCCAGATGTTCGGTATTCTGCCAAGTGGAGGGGGTAGAGGCCGGGGTGGTTTCGGTGGCGGAGGTTTTGGCGGCGGTGGCGGGGGCTTCAGTGGCGGCGGGGGCAGTTTCGGCGGCGGTGGTTCGTCGGGCGGCTGGTGATGACACGGCGGGAAACACAACAACAATAGCGAGCAGGCATTCATAAACATGGCATTACTGACTGAACACGAACAACGCAAAGTCGCCGAGGCGATTGCCCGGGTCGAGCGCGACACCGACGCCGAACTGGTGACAGTGCTCGCGGCCCGCGCCGACGACTATGCGTATATCCCGCTGCTCTGGGCCAGCCTGTTGGCGCTGGTGGTGCCGGGTATCGTGCATTACCTGACCGGTTGGCTGACCATGCACAGTCTGTTGCTGGTGCAATGGGTCAGCTTCATCGTTTTGTGCCTGGTGTTCCGGATTCCGAAAGTCACCACGCGCCTGATCCCGCGCTCGGTCCGTCACTGGCGTGCGTCGAACCTGGCGCGTCGGCAGTTCCTGGAGCAGAACCTGCACCACACCGTGGGCGGCACCGGCATGCTGATTTTTGTCTCCGAGGCCGAGCGCTATGTGGAGATCCTGGTGGATGAAGGGATTTCCAAACGGCTGGACAACAAGAATTGGGACGCGATTGTGGCGACGTTTACCCAGCAGGTGAAGCAGGGGCAGACGTTGCAGGGGTTTGTGACGTGCATCGAGGCGTGCGGCGAGTTGCTCAAGGTGCACGTGCCGGTGACCCAGGTGCGCAATGAATTGCCGAATCGGTTGGTGGTGTTGAGCTAAAAAGATCGCAGCCTTCGGTAGCTTTTGTGGCGAGGGGGCTTGCTCCCGCTGGGCTGCGAAGCGGCCCCAAAACCGGCAAACACACGCTGTCAGACACACCTCGTTGTCTGCTTTGCGACTGCTGCGCAGCCGAGCGGGAGCAAGCTCCCTCGCCACAGAATCTTTGCCGTTTGGCAAATAACAGTGTTCCTGAACCGCATCCCCCCTAAAATACCCGCCATTCCCCGATTCGCACCGCCCGAGGCCGTTTTTTCCATGTCTGTCACCGCCACTCCCGCCAGCCTCGCGCCGGATCACCACGCCCAGTTCATCGACCTGCTGCAAACCAGCCTGGACGCCAATGCCTTCATCAAACTGGTGCTGGCCAAGTACGTTGGTGGCGAAGCGGACTTGCAGCGGTTGATCATCAAGCAGCTGACGGTCAAGGATCAGCCGTGCCTGTCCTTCGTCTACCGCTACAAGACCCGCGACATCACCAAGAACCTGCCGATTGCCGAAGGTGTGGCGACCATTGCCGCGCTGTTGCCGGCATCGTTCAAAAATGCGCATTTACTGTCACTGACCGACGAAGCCCAGCTCGAATACAGCAAAAAGGGCAAATCTTCGCTGTTCAAGAGCAAACCTCAGCAATTGCGTGAAGTGCCGTCCGCCGAGCACAACCGCGAGAAGAACCGCTTCCTCGACCTGAACCGGCCGTTCCTCAAAGACCTCGGCGTGACCAACGCCCAGCATGAGCTGATCCCGGCGATGTCGCGCAAGTGGAAGCAGATCAACAAGTTCATCGAAGTCTTCAGCCATGCGCTGACCTCCTCGCCGCTGGCGCTGGACAAACCGGTGCGGGTGGCGGATTTCGGCTCGGGCAAGGGTTACCTGACGTTCGCGATCCATGACTACCTGCGCAACACCCTGAAAGCCGAGGGCGAGGTGACCGGTGTCGAGCTGCGTGAAGACATGGTCAAGCTGTGCAACAGCGCGGCGGCGAAGCTGGAACATCCGGGGCTGGTGTTCAAATGCGGTGACGTGCGCAGCGTGGCGCCGAGCGAGCTGGACGTGATGATCGCGTTGCATGCCTGCGACATCGCCACCGACTATGCGATTCACACCGGCATCCGTTCCGGCGCTGCGATCATCATGTGCTCGCCGTGCTGCCACAAGCAGATACGCCTGCAGATCCAGAGCCCGGCATTGCTCAAGCCGATGCTGCAATACGGCTTGCACCTGGGCCAGCAGGCGGAAATGGTCACCGACAGTTTACGTGCGTTGTTCCTGGAAGCCTGCGGCTACGAGACCAAGGTGTTCGAGTTCATCTCACTGGACCACACCAACAAGAACAAGATGATTCTGGCGGTCAAACGCGCCGAGCCGGTGGACCCGGCTCAGCTGTTGGTGAAGATTCAGGAGCTGAAGGATTTCTACCACATCAGCGAACATTGCCTGGAAACCCTGCTGCGGGCTGACGGGTTCCTGGTCGCTAAGGCTTGAGCTGAACCCCCGCCGGTAACGTGCCCGGTTGCGCCGGGCGCACTGCGGTCTTGCGCCCGAGCATCACCGTCACGATCACCCCGGCCGCAAACAGCCAGGTAATCGGCTCGACGTGCTCACCGAAGAACAACGCCGAAAACGCGATGGTGAAGAAGATCTGCAGCAACTGGATCTGACTGACCCGGGCGATGCCGCCCATGGCCAGCCCGGCGTACCAGGCAAAGAAGCCGATGAACTGCGAAAACAGCGAGACATAACCGAAGGCCCACCAGGTCCTGGCCGAAATCTCGCCCTGATGTTGCAGCGCCAGGTACAACACCGGCCCAATCAGCAACGGCGTCGACAGCACCAACGCCCAGCAGATCACCTGCCAGCCGCCCATCTCCCTGGCCAACCGGCCGCCTTCGGCATAGCCCAACCCACCCACGGCAATCGCCCCGAGCATCAGCAAGTCACCGGCCTGAATACTGCCGGCGCCGCTGATCAGCGCATAGCCGAGCACCAGCGCACTGCCCAGCGCGGCGCAGGCCCAGAAGGCTTTCGACGGACGCTCATGGGACAGCCACGCGGCATACAGCGCCACGCACAGCGGTTGCAAGCCATTGACCAGTGCGCCGTGGGAGGCGGGCAGTGTCTGCATGGCCCAGGCCGACAGCACCGGGAAGCCGAGGATGACCCCGGCGATAACCAGTGTCAGGCCTTTGACCTGTTTCCAGGTGGGCCATTTTTCCCGGCGCCACAGCAACAAGAGCGCTGCTGGAATCGCCGCGAACAGCGCCCGGCCAAGGCCATTGAGCAGCGGATGGAGTTCCTGCACGACGATCCGTGTGAAGGGCAGGGTCAGGCTGAAGATAACGACGCCGATCAGGCCGAGGGCCATGCCGGTGTTTTCGCGCGAGGACATGATGGATGACCAGAATTCAGGGTGGCGGGAAGTTTCTTTATCTAGCCATAAACCTGAGGCTTTCCGCTGTTACAGCTGGGTGCAGAGTTATCCGTACAGTTAAGCGCGGTCCCTGTGGCGAGGGAGCTTGTCGGATCGCCGCACCGTCCCGTTCGGCTGCGCAGCAGTCGCAAAATCAGAGACCATCGATTGAATGACGAAGCCGGTAGGGCCGCTTCGCGCCCCAGCGGGAGCAAGCTCCCTCGCCACAAAAAGCCAATCCAGTTCATATCGTCCGTAGTAGTCGGTTATTACCCGACCCGCCGGATAAGGACTACCTTGAATACTCCTGCAGGCCCACGCATTTTCCAGAGGAGTCCTCCCCATGGCTGCTAAAAAAATCCTGATGCTGGTTGGCGATTACGTCGAAGACTACGAAGTGATGGTGCCCTTCCAGGCGCTGCTGATGGTCGGCCACACGGTGCATGCCGTTTGCCCGGACAAAACCGCCGGCCAGACCGTGCGCACGGCGATTCATGACTTCGAAGGCGACCAGACCTACAGCGAAAAACCCGGTCATCTGTTTGCCCTGAACTTTGATTTCACCAAGGTCGATGCGGCGGACTACGACGCGCTGCTGATCCCGGGCGGTCGTGCGCCGGAGTACCTGCGCCTGAACGAAAAAGTCCTGGCGCTGGTGCAAGCGTTCGACAAGGCTGGCAAACCGATCGCCGCCGTATGTCACGGCGCGCAATTGCTGGCCGCCGCCGGTATTCTTGAAGGTCGCGAATGCAGCGCCTACCCGGCCTGTGCCCCGGAAGTGCGCCTGGCTGGCGGCACGTACATCGATATCCCGGTGACGGAAGGCCACGTTCAAGGCAATCTGGCCACAGCCCCGGCCTGGCCGGCGCACCCGAGCTGGCTGGCCGGTTTTCTCGGGTTGCTGGGCACCAAAATCACGCTGTAACGAGGGACCTGCCCATGTGCGAGCTCTACGTCAAGGCCGATCCGATTCTCTACGAATCGCGCTCCCGCTCGCTGCGCATCTGCGGGGTGGTGACCACCCTGCGGCTGGAGAACCAGTTCTGGGACATCCTCAGCGAAATCGCCGAGGTCGACGGCATGACCACCAATCAGTTGATCGCCAAACTGTATGAAGAGGTGATGGACTACCGCGGCGAGGTGGTGAATTTCGCCTCGTTCTTGCGGGTCAGTTGCATGCGCTATTTGAGCCAGCGCCGGGTGCAGGCACCTGAGTTGTCGGTGGTGCGGACGGTGGTGAAGTAGGGCGGTTTTGTTTGGACCTTACCGGCGACAGAAAACCTGGCTTGGTCTTTACTCTGAAGCGCGAAACCTCTCAATCGCCAAGGAGAACAAGCATGTCTGGATGGTACGAAGTGAGCAAAACCAGCAATGGTCAGTTCAAGTTTGTGTTGAAAGCGGCCAACGCCGAAACCATTCTGGTCAGTGAGCTGTACACCACGCGCGGTGCGGTCGATAGCGGAATCGCCTCGGTTCAGGCCAATAGCCCGCTGGACGAACGCTACGAGAAAAAAAACACCAAGGACGGCCATCCTTACTTCAATCTGAAGGCCGGTAACCACGAGATCATTGGCAGCAGCGAGTCTTATTCATCCGATGCCGCGAGGGAAAAAGGCATCGCCAGCGTCAAGGCCAACGGTCCGACCACGGTGATCAAGGACAAGACCTTGCCGGTGTTCTAAATACACCGCATACCCACTGCGGGAGCGAGCCTGACGGCTCTCTCCCGCAGTAGTTTTGTGTGTTACCGACGATCAGCGCAACGCGTTCAACAAACCCTGCAACTGACTGCGGCCAGTCTCGCCGAGTGCAAACACCGGCAACCGCGGGTCGCCCGCTTCCAGCCCGACCAGGCGCAAACCGGCCTTGATGGTCGCCGGCAGGCCGCCCTTGAGGATGAAGTCCAACAACGGCAACTGGCGATAGAACAGTTCGCGAGCCTTGCTCAGATCATTGGCCAATACCGCTTCGTACAAGTCGAGATTGAGCTGCGGGATCAGGTTCGGCGCCGCTGTGCACCAGCCTTTGGCGCCGGCCGCGAACGCTTCCAGTGCCAAGGGATTGCAGCCGTTATAGAACGGCACCCGGCCTTCGCCCAGCAGTTGCAGTTTGTGCATGCGCTGAATATCGCCGGTGCTTTCCTTGACCATAGTGACGTTGTCGACCGCGTTGAAAATCCGCAGGATCAACTCCACCGACATGTCGGTGCCGCTGGTGGCCGGGTTGTTGTAGAGCATGATCGGCACGCCGATGCTCTCGCCGATGGCGCGGTAGTGGGCGAGGATTTCCGCCTCGCTGAGTTTCCAGTACGACGCCGGCAGCACCATCACCACATCGGCGCCGTGGGCCTCGGCGAAACGCGCGCGGCGCACGGCTTTGGCGGTGGTCAGGTCGGACACGCTGACGATGGTCGGGACGCGTTTGGCGACGTGGCGGATGCTGAATTCGCTGACTTGATCCCATTCCGCGTCGCTCAGGTAAGCGCCTTCGCCGGTGCTGCCCAATGGGGCGATGGCGTGGACACCGCTGTCGATCAGGCGGTCGATGGAACGCCCGAGCGCGTCGAGATCAACGCCTTCGCCCTGGGCGGTGAACGGGGTGATGGTGTAGCCGATGATGCCGTGAATGTTTACGGTCGACATGGCGTCTCTCCTTTCAAGAATGAGTGGGGTCAGTGCAGGCAATCGGCGTGTTGGCGCAGGTTCTGCCGGGCGTAGTAGTTGAATGCGGCAGCGTGGCGCTTGGGCTTGGATATCCAGTCGTGGGCTTCACGGCCCAGCTCGGGAAGAATCGGTTTGATTGCACCGGCGGCCATGGCCAGCAACTGCAACTTCGCTGCGCGTTCGATCAGTTGCGCAATGACACAGGCCTCTTCGATGGTCGCGCCGGTGGACAACTGGCCATGGTGGGAAAGCAGGATCGCCCGCTTGTCGCCCAAGGCCCCGGCAATCAGTTCGCCTTCTTCATTGCCCACGGGCACCCCCGGCCAGCCTTCGAGAAACGCGCAGTCGTCGTAGAGCGGGCAGAGGTCCATGTGGGAAATCTGCAGCGGTACTTCCAGCATCGACAGCGCCGCGACGTGAGTCGGGTGCGTGTGAATAATGCAGTTCACGTCCGGCCGGGCGCGGTACACCCAGCTATGGAAGCGGTTGGCCGGGTTGGGCATGCCGTGGCCTTCAAGCACTTCCAGGTCTTCGTTGACCAGCAACAGATTGCCTGAAGTGATCTCGTCGAAACCCAGGCCCAGTTGCTGGGTGTAATAGGTGCCCGGTTGCGGGCCGCGAGCGGTGATTTGCCCGGCCAGGCCGGAGTCGTGGCCGTTTTCGAAGAGAATGCGGCAGGTCAGGGCCAGCTTTTGCCGGTCGGTCCACGTATTATCCGCCAGGGTGTTTTGCATCTGTGTCAGCGCTTGCTTGACCAGTTGCTCTTTGGGTAGTGCTAATGTCTTGGCCATATCGGTGTCCTTTGGGTGGGGCATGCAAATGACACTAAAGAGGCTATATGACACTTTGTGTCATTGGCAAGGATAAATCGTTGCCTCCTTGATGGGTTAATCGCTCTACATGTCTATCCGTTTGAAATTATTGAGAAAAAAACTTGGCGTGACGCTGGAGGCCCTGGCCGAAAAATCCGGCATGACCAAGAGCTATCTGTCGAAGGTCGAGCGCGGGTTGAATACCCCCTCGATCGCCGCCGCGCTGAAACTGGCCAGGGCGCTGAACGTGAAGGTCGAGGAATTGTTTTCCGAAGACAACGTCAGCCTCGACAGCTACAGCCTGGTGCGTAGCGACGAACGCCAGTCCCTGGCCGCCAACGACCAGAGCCCGGGTTATGCGGTGTTGGCCCATCAGGTCAGTGAGCGCAGTCTGTTGCCGTTCATCATTTACCCGCCGAGCGAGTTCACCGACAAAACGTTCAAGGAACACCTGGGGGAAGAGTTTCTGTTCGTCCACGAAGGGCAGGTGGAAGTGGACTTCATGAACGAGCGGGTGCTGCTCAATCGTGGGGATGCGCTGCACTTCAACGCGCAGAAACCGCATCGCCTCAGGTCAGTGGGCGAGGTGCAGGCGCAGTTGTTGGTGGTGGTGCATAGCAGCGAGGAATGAGGTTATCGGGCTTTTGTGGCGAGGGGGCAAGCCCCCTCGCCACAGGTCAGACCTCGACCGGCACGGTCAGCTTAGGGTTACCGAGCGCATGCGTCTTCGAATCAAAAAAACGCAACGCCACACCCGTCCCCTCGAACACCTTCGCGTAATGCCGCTTTTGATGCTGGATGAACGCCTTGCTGCGCGGGTAAATCGAGATCGCTACCACCTTCGGCTTCGCCTGTCGCAGTGCATGAGCGATGTGACTGTCCTGCTCGCCAAGGGCATGCCCGAAGATGCACAACCCGTCACCGTGGCCGAGTAACTGGTCGTAGCAGAACGACAGGTAATCCGAACTGCGAATGGTCTTGAGTTTGTCTTGCGCCGGGCCTTCGTTGACGAACAGCGGCACGTCGTCGAGGGTCTTGATCGTATTGTTGATCGCGAAATTACCGAGCAACGTTCCCTCGGTCGACATCAACTTGCGCGCGGTGCCGTCCTGATTGCGCACCAGATGCAGGCCGCCGTGCAGGTACAGCAAACGTGGTTTGTCGGTGGCGCTGGCGCTCAGATCGAAGCCGGGTTCGGCACCCTGGAACAGGTCGGTCACGACGTCCGGCCGATGCTGGATCGCCCAATAGCTGAGCAAGTCGTAGTTGGTGGTGAACACCGTCCGATAGCTGCCCAGTTCCTGATTGATCGTCGCCAGCGTCGAAGGCTTCACCAGCCGCCACGGGATATGCACCGCGTGCACGGTGTTGATCAGCGCTTCCTTGATCGCGTAGTAGCGATTGCGCGGTGCCGCAGAGCTGACGGCCAGGGCCTTGTTGACCCGGCTGGTGGTCTTCAGCGCCCCAAGCACTTGTTCAAAACTGCGCGTCTGCATCGCGTCGAACACGCTCAGCTCGGACTGGCTCAGCGGTTTTTCTTCGACGGTGCGGGCATTTTCGAACAGCGAGTCGTAGCCGAAGTCGTCCCACACGGCGCGGCTGGCGCCGTTACCCACCAGCAGGCCGCCGAATGAGGCGGTGGTGCGCAAGGCGTTCCAGTCTTCAAGTTGGGCATCGACATCCTGGAAATCGGTCATTGCGTTTGTCGTCTCGAAGCAAAAGGTCTGATGGACGGCGACTTTATCACGCCCGGGCGTTGAGCCAGATCAACATACCGCGTGACTGATCGGTCGACCCTGTGCGCACCCGCCGAATCGGCATTGCCGATTCGGTTTCAGCCAGGAGACTCGCGCATGAGCAGTACGTTTTTCATCCCCGCCGTGAACATCATGGGCACCGGTTGCCTCGACGAAGCCATGGACGCCATTGGCAAGTATGGTTTTCGCAAGGCGCTGATAGTCACTGACGCCGGGCTGGCCAAGGCTGGCGTGGCATCGAGGATTGCCGAGAAACTGGCGTTGCAGGACATCGACTCGGTGATTTTCGACGGCGCCAAGCCGAATCCGAGCATCGCCAACGTCGAGCGCGGCCTGGGCCTGCTCAAGGAAAGTCGCTGTGATTTCGTGGTGTCTCTGGGCGGCGGTTCGCCTCACGACTGCGCCAAGGGCATCGCCTTGTGCGCCACCAACGGTGGGACGATCCGTGACTACGAAGGTGTCGATCGGTCGGCCAAACCCCAGCTACCGTTGATCGCGATCAACACCACCGCCGGCACTGCCAGCGAGATGACCCGTTTTTGCATCATCACGGATGAATCGCGCCACGTAAAAATGGCCATCGTCGACCGCAACGTTACGCCGCTGCTGTCAGTCAACGATCCGGAACTGATGGTCGCCATGCCCAAAGGCCTGACCGCCGCCACCGGCATGGACGCGTTGACCCATGCCGTCGAAGCCTACGTCTCCACGGCAGCCAACCCGATTACCGATGCCTGTGCGCTGAAAGCCATCACATTGATCAGCGACAACCTGCGCCAAGCCGTGCAGGACGGCAGTGACATGATCGCGCGGGAAAACATGGCCTACGCGCAATTTATGGCGGGCATGGCGTTCAACAATGCGTCCCTTGGTTACGTTCACGCGATGGCCCATCAGTTAGGCGGGTTCTACGACCTGCCCCATGGTGTGTGTAACGCGGTGCTGCTACCTCACGTGCAGAGCTTCAACGCGCTGGTGTGCGCCCCTCGCCTGACCGACGTTGCCCACGCGATGGGGGCCGACATTCGCGGGCTCAGTCCGGAAGAGGGCGCGCAGGCGGCGATCGCGGCGATCCGCAGCCTGGCCAGGGATGTGGACATTCCCGCCGGTTTGCGTGAGCTCGGTGCCAGGCTCAATGACATCCCGGTCCTTGCCAGCAATGCCCTGAAAGACGCCTGTGGACTGACCAACCCACGGGCGGCGGATCAGCGGCAGATCGAGGAGATTTTCCGCAGCGCGTTCTAAGCGGTTCGACGGCCGGGCGCGAGCACTACGCAAAGCAGCGCGCCCAAGGCCAGCAAGGTGCATAACAGCGACAAAGGCCATGCCTGCTGGCTGGCTATCAGGCTGGCGATACCGCCGATAACGGCGGCCATCAGTTGATGAATGAAACCGCTCAACGCCATCGCATAAGCACCGCCGACCGGGGAACCGTGGTTGGCCAGGGACAAGCTGATTGGGTAAATCAGCGATTGGCCGAATACTGCAAAACAATAGGGCAACCAGAACAGCAGCGCGATAGACGTGCCTGCGAGGCTACCCAGCAACATGACTGCGCTGCCGGCCAGTATCAGCCCGACGCCCGCCGTCATCAGCCATTGCTGACCGGTATGCAGTACGAAGCGATTGACCGCCACGGCCCCGAGAAAGTACGCCGCGCTGATGGGCCAGCCCAACAAGCCGTATTCCACTGCCGACCACTTGAAGGCGCCTTGCAGAATCAGCGGTGCAGCGGTGTTGAACGCGACAATCACCCCATACCCCAAGCCACCGGCGAGGGCCGGTAACAGGAAGGCCCGATGCCGCAGAATGTGCCCGTAGCTCGTCCAGGCGGATGATGGTGTGTTCTCTTCTGCCAGCATCGGGAACGTGACCCGCGCCACCACCAGCGCCATCAACAGGCTCACACCACCCAATAAGTAGAAAATCGCTGACCAGCCCAGTGTCACCTGGATGATCGACCCCAGGTATTGACCGATACCCAGCGCCACCACAAAGGAAATCGATATCCAGGACAACGCCTTGGCCAGCAGATCGCCGCGAAAACTGTCGCGGATCAGCACCCGGGCCATGACTGAAATCCCGCTGGCGCCAATCCCCTGAATCAGGCGAAAAACCAGGAACGATTCAAGTGTCTGGCCCAGAGGCAGGGCCAGGTTGCCCAGCCCATAGAGGCCGAGCGCCGCGAGCAATACCGGCTTGCGGCCAATGCGTTGGCCCAGGCTGCCCCAGAACAGCATCGGCAGCGCCATGCCGATCAGATACACCGCCAACCCCCATGAAACCTGTGAGGCATCTGCGGACAGATCCCGGGCAATATCCGGCAGCGCCGACAGATAAATGCTCATGCCCAATTGGGCGAGAAAAACCGTACAGCAGGTGATCAGGAGGGTGGTGCTGCTCTTCATTTAATCTTCCCTGTTTTTTCAGCCGCCGATGTCCCGGCCGTGAGCACGTAAAAGCTCGGTGATGAGTCCACAGAAATGGCGGATCAGCGTCGTCCCCATGTCGGCGCGCAGGGTGATTCTGATGGCTGCCTTGCCTTGTGCAACCACCGGGAAAAAGACTGCCGAGGTGAAGAATCCGTGATTGGCCAGTTCAATGGCGATGTGGTTGGCCAGCGATGCCTCACCGCAATTGACCAGTCGAATCGCCATGTTGCTGTTGTGTTGTGCGGTTCGTATGAGGCTGTCAAAGAGGCGGATATTAACCTGAAGCTTTTCCTGCAGCTCGGCGAATTCCAGGGTGTGGTGTAGCTGGATGGATGCCCGGCCCGCGCCAATGGCTGCACTGTTCAGGCTTTGCGACCAGTTGCTGGGGCCGCCGTAACGCGCAATGAGCTTCTTCTGCCGTTCACTGCCCAGCATCACCAGACCGCCGCTGGCGCCGAACGACTTGGCCAGCGAGGCGACGATGAGGCAGTCATCATCCAGGGTATGCAGCCTGGGACGCACAAGACCGGCGCCGAATGTTCCTACAGAGGAAAGCGCGTGGGAGTCGTCCAGATAGAGAAACAGCCCATAGCGGTCCTTCAGATACAAAAGGCTGTCCATGTCCGCAACCCCGCCCATGCTGTAGGCGCCGTCGGCGACATACGCGACCCTGGTGTGCTGTTGACACAGCGTCTCGAGGAAGTCCATGTCGTTATGCGGGCACGTCACGACCTTCGTTTCATCGGCACAGGCGGCTTTGAGGTGACTCATCGAGTAATGCGCCAACCGGTCGAAAGCCATCACCGGAGGGCTATTTTCCGTGAATACGCCGCTGGCCAGCAGTGGCAGGATCCCGGCACTCGCCGCGCTGCACGACAGAGTGCTCAGGCAACTGGCGCCGAACAACTCGGACAGTTCGGTTTCGTATTGGTCCAGAATCGCCAGCTTGCAGCGGTTCTTGGAATTGGCGATGCGAAGTGTGCCGGTTTCCCACAGCGTGGTCATGGCGCCGTCGAGAATATCGGGATGGTGATCCAGCCCCAGGTATGACGTCGTACAGAAATCATGAAACGCTCTCCCGTACTGATCCAGCATGCGGTTGGCACTTTTTATCTCAACGTTGAGCCCCGCGATTTTTCCGGTTTCGGCGGCCTCCCAATCATGGTCAGCCAATGAAACGAGTTTGCGGTAGTTGGTGAAGGTGTGCGCCGTGTACGGTATCTGGCTCATGTGTAAGTGACATTCCTTGAATGAATCTATCCGTGGGTTTGTTGCAGTTTGTGTGTGTTGCCAGACTTTACAGAGAGTCCCGATGGGCTTTGAATCGGCTGTTTCCGGTAGTACTGAGAGTTGTAAGAGAATTAGTTGTAGGGCGATGCCCTGGGGTGCTGTGGGTAATTGGATGGCGGGCACGAATCGAATCCGGGCTATCCTGCCGACTCAGTCGAACCGAAATCATCGAGCCCTGCCATGCTGCAAAAAAGCCTGATCCGCCGTCTCGACCTGATCACTCTCCAGCTGTTTGTGGCCGTTCACGAAGAGGGCACCTTGACCCGTGCCGCCGCCCGCGAAGCGATCGCGGTGTCGGCGGCCAGCAAGCGGTTGATGGAGCTGGAGGAGGCGCTGGGCATCAGCCTGTTCGTACGCCAGGCCAAGGGCATGACGCTGACACCGGCCGGTGAAACCCTGCTGCACCATGCCCGGCAGATGCTGTTCAACGTCGAGAAAATGGGCCTCGAACTGGGCGAACACAGCCACGGTGTGCGCGGTTATGTGCGGATGCTCGCCAACCTGTCGGCGATCATTCAATTCCTGCCCGAAGACCTGCGGGACTTTTCCGCGCGCCATCCGCAGGTCAAGACCGACCTCGAAGAGCGCCCCAGCAGCGGGGTGATTCAAGGCGTGCTCGATGGCGTGGCGGACCTCGGGATCTGCTCCAGCGACAGCGACGTCAAGGGGCTGCACAGTGTTGTTTATCGTCAGGACAAACTGGTCGTGCTGATGCCGGCCGATCATCCGCTGGCGAGTCGTTCGGCTTTGGCTTTTGCCGACACGCTGGACAGCGATTACGTCGGTCTGCATTCGGCCAGTTCCATCAACATGCGCACCCATGCGGCCGCGCGCAAGGCCGGCAAGGTGCTGAGGTTGCGGATCCATGTGCCGGGGTTCGACGCCATGTGCCGGATGGTCCAGGCCAACATGGGCATCGGCATCCTGCCGCTAAAGGCCTACGAACTGTTTGGCCGGGCGCTGGGGTTGCACGCGGTGCCGCTGACGGATGACTGGTCGGATCGTGCGTTGATTCTGGTGGTGCGCGATGAAGTGGCGCTGTCGCCGGTGAGCCGGATGTTGTTTGAGCATTTGCGCGGCCAGACCTGACAGTTCTCGATTGCATGGACGAGCATTCGCGTTTCGCGAACGGTCGTTGCCAACAGAAGGTTGGATTCCATGCCACTCGGTCCTCTAGCCTTGGCGCATATTCCAAGAACAAGAGGTACCCCCGCGATGACTGCCCCCTTGAGTGCAATCAAAGTGATCGAGATCGGCACGCTGATCGCCGCGCCGTTTGCCGCGCGCATGCTGGCCGAGTTCGGCGCCGAAGTGATCAAGATCGAAGCCATGGGCCAGGGCGATCCCCTGCGTAAATGGCGCAAGCTGCACGAAGGCACTTCGTTGTGGTGGTACCTGCAATCGCGAAACAAGAAGTCCCTGGCGCTGAATCTGAAATCCCCTGAAGGCATCGAACTGGTCAAGCAACTGGCGAGCGACGCCGATGTGCTGATCGAAAACCTGCGCCCCGGCGCCCTGGAGAAACTCGGCCTGGGCTGGGACGTGTTGCATGCCCTCAATCCCAACCTGACGCTGGTGCGCATTTCCGGTTACGGCCAGACCGGCCCGTACCGTGATCGTCCGGGTTTCGGGGCGATCGGCGAGGCGATGGGCGGGATTCGCTATACCACCGGTACTCCCGGTTCGCCGCCGGCCCGAGTGGGGGTGAGTCTGGGGGATTCCCTGGCTTCGCTGCACGCGGTCATCGGTGCCTTGATGTCGCTGCTGCGGGTCAAGACCGGGCAGGGCGGCGGGCAAGTGGTCGATGTGTCGTTGGCCGAAAGCGTGTTCAACGTCATGGAAAGCCTGGTGCCGGAATACGACATGCTCGGTCATGTGCGTGAGCGCAGCGGCGGGGCGTTACCGGGTATTGCGCCGTCCAACACCTACCTGACTGCCGACGGTGCCTACGTGGTGATCGCCGGCAACAGCGACCCGATCTACAAGCGTCTGATGGCGGTGATTGGCCGGGCCGACCTGGCCGAAGCGCCGGAGTTCGCGCATAACGATGGCCGCGCCGCCAAAAGTAACGTGCTCGACGCAGCCATTACTCACTGGACCAGCAGCCTGCCCATCGATGAGGTGTTGGCGGCTCTGGAAGCTGCCGAAGTCCCGGCCGGGCGCATCTATTCGGTGGCCGACATCGTTGCCGATCCTCACTATCAAGCGCGGGGCATGCTGCTCAACGCCGAACTGCCGGGTGGTGCCTCGGTGAAGATGCCGGGCATCGTTCCGAAAATGTCCGAAACCCCCGGTGGCGTGAACTGGTCGGGGCCGAGTCTGGGTCAGCACACCGACGGCATCCTCGCGGGGCTGGGCCTGACTGACCAGGACATCGAACGGTTGAAAGCTGAAGGGGTGGTGCAATGATCACTGATTATTCCCAGACCCTGATCGTTCAGGAGGTTTCCCCGCGTGACGGCTTGCAGATCGAGCCTACCTGGGTCGAAACCGCCGACAAGATTGCGTTGATCGATCAGTTGTCGCTGGCGGGTTTCAGCCGCATCGAAGCCGGTTCGTTCGTGTCGCCCAAGGCGATTCCGGCGCTGCGCGATGGCGAGCCAGTGTTCAAGGGCATCGCCCGACAGCCGGGCGTGATCTATGTCGCGTTGATCCCTAACCTCAAAGGCGCACAACGAGCACTGGACTCGGGGGCCGACGAGCTGAACCTGGTGATGTCCGCCAGCCAGACCCACAACCTGGCGAACATGCGGATGCGCTGCGAGGCGTCATTGGCTGCGTTCGGCGAGATCGTCGAGTTCGTTCGCGGCACGCCGGTGCGGCTCAACGGCAGCATCGCCACGACTTTCGGTTGCCCGTTCGAAGGCAAGATCGATGAGGACCGCGTGCTGCAAATTGTTGAGGCTTATCAGGAGCTCGGCATTACGGGCATTACCCTGGCCGACACCACCGGCATGGCCAATCCACGCCAGGTCGACCGTGTGGTGCGACGGGTGTTGCAACGGGTTTCACCGGCTGATCTGACCCTGCATTTCCACAACACGCGCGGCCTCGGTCTGTGCAACGTATTGGCAGCTTACGAGGCCGGAGCCCGGCGCTTTGACGCAGCCCTCGGTGGTCTTGGCGGTTGCCCGTTTGCACCGGGTGCCTCGGGCAATATCTGCACCGAAGATTTGGTCAATCTGTGCGATGAAGTCGGCATTCACACCGGCATCGACTTGCCGTTGTTGCTGCGATTGTCGCGAGGCTTACCCGCATTGCTGGGCCATGAAGTGCCCGGGCAGCTCGCCAAGGCCGGACGTAACTGCGACCTGCACCCGACACCGTCCTGAACCCACCGAACAAACTCCTAAAAAAGCCGCAACGAACCAGACAACAAAAACAATCGGACGCCCACGGGACGTCTGCCTGGAGAAACCACGATGAGCCTCAATGTTCTGGAGGCGGGCGTGAGCCCGTCCGTTAGTCACGACGCCGAAAAAGCCCTGGTCCGCAAAGTCGCCTGGCGACTGATGCCGCTGATCATGGTCTGCTACCTGTTCGCGTTTTTCGACCGCATCAACATCAGCTTCGCCAAATTCCAGTTGCAGGCCGACCTGAGCCTGAGCGATACCGCTTACGGCCTCGGCGCCGGGCTGTTTGTAGTCGGTTATGTGATCTTTGAAGTGCCGAGCAACATGATGCTTTACAAGGTGGGTGCCCGGCGCTGGATCGCCCGGATCATGATGTCGTGGGGGCTCGCGACGGCGGCCATGGTCTTCGTCAATAGCGAATGGCAGTTCTACGCCCTGCGTTTCGTGATCGGTGCGATGGAGGCGGGTTTTGCGCCGGGCGTGCTGTATTACCTGACGTTGTGGTTCCCGCAGCACTATCGCGGGCGCATCACCTCGATGCTGTTTCTCGCGTCGGCGTTTGCCGGGCTGGTTGGCGCACCGTTCTCCGGGTTGGTGCTGCAACACCTTGATGGCTTCCTCGATATGCGCGGCTGGCATTGGCTGTTTCTGCTCGGTGGCGTTCCTTGCATCGGCCTTGGTTTGTTGGTGCTGACCGTGCTCAAGGACCGCATCGAAGATGCCCATTGGTTGAGCCCTTCGGAGAAGACACTGCTCGCCAGCCGTATCGCGCACCACGAACCCCACAAGAGCGGCGGCTCCTTGCTTGCCGCACTCCGGATTCCGGGTTTCCTGATGCTGGGGCTGATCTACTTTCTGATTCAGGTGGCGTCTTACGGCTTGAATTTCTGGGCGCCGCAACTGATCCGCAGTGCCGGCACCGAGAGCCCGGTGATGATCGGCTTGCTGACCGCCATTCCCTACATCTGCGGCGCCATCAGCATGGTGGTGATCGGGCGGTTATCAGACGCCACCGGTGAGCGGCGCAAGTTTGTCGCAGGTCTGGTGGCGGCAGGCGCGGTGGGTTTCTTCTGCGCAGGAATTTTCGCCAACCACACGACTTTCCTGATTGTTGCCCTGGGCTTGCTCGGTGCGGGGATCATCGCGTCCATCCCGAGCTTCTGGACCCTGCCACCGAAACTCCTGGCCGGTGCCGGGGCAGGCGCCGCTGGCGGGATCGCGGTGATCAATACCCTTGGCCAGTTCGGTGGGATCGTCAGCCCGGTCATGGTCGGGCGGATCAAAGACCTGACCGGCAGCACCACCCCGGCGCTGTACGTCATCGGTGTCGCCGCGCTGATCGCCGCTGCGTTGTTGCTGTGGGGGTTGCCGCAGAAGCTGCGCACGCTCGACAAATACTAAGTCGATTGTGTGGGCTTTCACGAGCAAACGAACTGCTGGGAATCAGGTGTGAACGGTTTGAGTAGGGGATAGGGCTCGGTTGATGTTCCACCCAGTGCTACAACGTAGTGGGTGGAAGACGTCGTGTATGGAAGACTCGTAGTACCTGTAAACGCCCTTGGCGAACTCGATAGGGAATCAGATAGGGCCGGTCTGGCAAGACCCATTCCCGAGTGCCAGGTAGTCGGCCTTCGCGGCCTGTAGCCGGGAAGCGAGCAAGGTGATCGACGGTGGTGAGAATGGCCTTGACGAAGTCTGCTGCGGCTTTTGGATTTTCCATTGCTATGTAGGCGGCTTCGTCATCCAGATTCTTTAATGCGGTACGCAACCACTCAACGCGCATTGGTTGTCCACTTGTCGGCGATTGCTTTCACTTCCTCTGGCGTTGCGAAGTCACCCGCGTCGGCTTCTTTCAGAGCTTTCTGAATCTCTTCGATTTGCCAGGCTTCCCGTGCCAGATATTCACGCAGCGCATCCACGGCCAGAAATGACTTACTGCGGCCTGTCGCTTTGGCAAGATGGGCTAGGGTATCGGCGATTTCGTCTGGCAAACGCAGCGACATGATGGACATGACAATCTCGATGTAGTGGTTTGTAATACAACATACTACAACGTAATAAGAGGGTAGAGACCAGCCCGTTCGTCTGTCGTAACAATTGATTGAGCGGTCAAAAGCCGCGTCAGGCTCACTCTGAGCAGGCATCGTTGCAGAAGCACTTATCGAGTACCAAACCCATGCTAACCGGCCTCAACCACCTGACCCTCGCCGTCACTGACCTGAACCGCAGCGTGGGGTTCTATCGCGATCTGCTGCAACTTCAGCTTTCAGCCACTTGGGACACCGGTGCCTATCTCTCGCTACCCGGTCTGTGGCTGTGTCTTTCTCTCGATCCACTGCGTGCCTGTGCGCCGGCCGCCGACTACACCCATTACGCCTTCAGCCTCGAAGCTGTGGACTTCCTGCCGTTCGTCGAACGTCTGCGATCCGCCAACGTGCGGGAATGGCGGGATAACCGCAGCGAAGGTGCGTCGTTCTATTTTCTCGACCCGGACGGGCACAAGCTCGAGGCGCATGTCGGGTCTCTGGCGTCGCGGCTGGCGGCTTGTCGGCAGCGACCCTATGCGGGGATGAAGTTCTTCGACGATCAGTGAGTCGATGTTCGGCGTCCTGAGATAGAATTGCGCCCCTTGTCCAGCCGTGCAGAGTTGCTGCATTGGTCCATGTTGCCCTGGTTGATCATCTTGAGCTTCATTGGTGGCCTTTTGGCCTACGCTATTCTCATTGGCATCGTCGGTGCGCGTCAGGTGCGCACGTTGTATCAGCGTCATGAACTGGCGATTACCCGCTTGTGCGGGGTCATGTTCATCGGTTTCGCCATCAATGCCCTGGTGCATGCGCTGCCGGGGCTGGTGACGAACAAGGCTTGAGGCTGAACGCAGGGAAGCGTCGGCTGCACAGTCATCGCTCGGGCGTATGACCGGTCAGGGAGGGTTGTTCAATGTTGCATTGTCCGGACATGCTCTCTGCATCATGGAAACCAGAAATTCCGCGCCAATGGCGAGTTACATCGATCTCTTGCTGGACGCCGTCTGTGCGGTGGACAAACAAGGTCGCTTCGTATTTGTCAGCGCGGCCTGCGAGCGCATTTTCGGTTACACCCCCGACGAGCTGATCGGCCAGTCGATGATCGACCTGGTTCACCCTGCCGACCGACAGCGTACCCTCGACGCCGCGCGCGAGATCATGGAGGGCGAACCCAAGCTCAACTTTGAAAATCGTTACCTGCGCAAGGACGGCCGGGTGGTGCACATTCTCTGGTCGGCACGTTGGTCGGAGGTCGATCAGTTGCGTATCGCCGTGGCGCGCGACATCACCGAGCGCAAACAGGCCGAGTCCCGACAAGCGGCGCTGTATGCGATCTCCGAAGCGGCCCATGCGGCGGAAGATTTGCTGGCGCTGTTCAAACGCATCCATTCGATCATCGGCGAATGGCTGCCGGCGTTGAATTTCTCCGTGGCACTGTATGACGAGCACTGCGCGCGGCTGAATTTCCCCTATCACGTCGACGACCATGAGCTGCAACCCGAGGATCCCGGGACTGTTACCGGGCGTTTGTGCGCAGAAGTGATTCGCAGTGGCTTGCCGATTCTGCTGACCCCGGATCAGGACAATCTGCCGGAAGGGTTTGCGGCATTGGTCAAGGGCCAGGACTCACCCTGCTGGCTGGGCGTGCCGTTGAGTTCGCAAAACGGCACCATCGGCGCTCTGATCGTCAAAAGCGTGCCGGGCGGCGAGCGCTACACCGAGCAAGACAAGGAGTTGCTGCAGTATGTTTGCGCTCAGGTCGCGACCGCGATCGAGCGTAAGCAATTGCACGCCCGGCTCCAGCGCATGGCCCAGTACGATCAACTGACTCAGCTGCCCAATCGCGAATTGCTGCGCGAACGCCTGAAAGCTTCGCTGGCGCTGGCCCGGGCAGACTCCGGTCGAATGGCGTTGCTCTATGTCGACCTTGACCGCTTCAAGCAAGTCAACGACACCCTCGGTCATGCGGTCGGCGACATGTTGCTGCAAGCGGTCGCCAATCGGCTCAAGGGCTGCGTGCGCGAAACCGACACGGTGGCGCGCATTGGTGGTGATGAATTTGTCGTGTTGTTGCACAACATCCACGCCGCCGAAGATGCCGAGAATGTGGCGGGGAAAATCCGCCAGGTGCTGGTTCAGCCCCTGCGTCTGGACGGGCACAACCTGACGATCCAGCCGAGCATCGGCGTCGCGCGATACCCCGAACATGGCACCGAAGAAAAGCAGCTGTTCAGGCATGCCGATGAGGCAATGTACGCCGCCAAGCGCCAGCACCATTCACGTCTCGGGGTCTGAAAATCCGTCACCGTTCGTCGCGATGCTGCCAGGTTTTCTAAACCTTTTCAGGCATGGAAATTCATATCCTATGCGGGCGTCTGCTCGCTGTGATCATCACCAAGAGGATGAGAACCATGCCTACTTCAAAACATCCGACCCCGGGTAGCGCCATCGATCGAACGAAGGCGTCTGAAGCCGGTCGCAAAGGTGGGAAAACTACCACGACGACTGTTGATAAAGACCCTGCCAAAGGCGGCATGGGCCGCAAAGGCGGTCAGAAAACTCCGTAATAGGTGAAGGTAGTTTTGTTTAATGGACGGGGGCGCAAGCTCCCGTTTGAATTTTCAGGAAGGAGGGCGCGACCATGAGCCGGATGGCCACCCGTTTACGCAATGCCGGTTTTGCCACGTTACTGGGCCTGTGCGCCAGCAGTGCCTTTGCCCAGTCTCCCGCCGAATTCGTCAATGAGGTGTCGGCCCAAGGCATGGCCGACATCGAAGCCAGCCGCCTGGCGCACCAGAAAACCGCATCCAAAGAGGTCAAGGATTACACCATCGTGGTGATCAACGATCGCACCACCGCCAACCAGCATCTGGCGAAAATTGCCAAGCAACTCGATTTACCGGTCGCACCACGCGAAGAGGTGGTCGACAAGGCCAAAGCCTTGATACCGGAGATTAAGGACGATACCTCTTTCGATCAGGCGTACGTCGACAGTCAGGTAAAAACCACCCAGGAAACCATCGAGCAACTTCAACAACAAGCGCAGACCACGGACGTGCCGCAAATCAAAGCGTTCGCCGAAGAAACCCTACCCAAGCTGCAAAACCATCTGCAAATGGCCAGGGCGCTGCAAGCCAGTCGTTAGTCAGTCTGTTGCGCGGGTGACGTCGGTCACCCGCTGCCGGGATCAATCCTGATTCGAATCCTTCTTGGTTTCCTCGACGACCGTGCCGTCCAGGGAAATCGTTTCCCCCTCGCCGAGGGTGCGATATTTCTTTCTCAACGCTTCCAGCTGTTTGAGGTCCAGGGACTCGAGCCCCAGCATCGCGTTCTGCGCGTCCTTGGTCACCCGCAATAACTCATCGATCTTCAAGTGCAAAATGTCCGTGTCACGGTTCTGGGTGTTCTGGATCAGGAACACCATCAGGAAGGTGATGATCGTGGTCGAGGTGTTGATGATCAGTTGCCAGGTATCGTTGAAATGAAAAATCGGCCCACTCATGCCCCAAAGGACAATCAGAATGATCGCCCCCATAAATGTCCGGGGTTGGCCCGCCCATAGGGAGAGTTTCTGTGCGATTTTCGCGAATTTCATTGCCGTGCTCCTTACAGGGATGCGCCTGATTTTCAGACCGCACGGGTGTCATGAAAATTCTGTTTGAAAGCCCCGTGGTTGATGAAAAGCCGGGGCTTTGAAAGGCACTTGCTGCGTTTGGAATCTTTAGAGGTATAGAGGCCTGACGTTTGACATGAGAGCCTTGGCCAGGCTTGCCAGAACAGCCTTACGATGGGCGGGTTAGACCTTAGGGACAGGTAGCCAGAGGCCAACCGATGCGCGCGGCACGGAGGAGGCTGGCCTTAACAACCAAGCGGTGAAATGGGGCAATAACGAAGATGTAGGCCCGGCCTAGACGGTTGTGGCACTGGACCACGGTTGAAAAAACGAGTTGGCGACTGCCTTCTGGCTCTGCCTCTCCAGAACATAGGATCGATATCCGGAAGTCGAGGTGTTTGTCGTCCTCTCCCAACACGATTTCAGTCTGGTTCGTGCTGTAGACCTTGAAGATTCCAATCCGATTAGCAAGTGATGCCAGATGTTTGGTGGTTTTGAGACCAAAACAGGCAACGATAGTGTCTCGGACTTTCATGAGCCATCCGATCCAGGATGGCTGGTGGGAAAGGATGAATCGAGCTAGCAAATCTGGATTGCTGGATGTGCCCGCAGGGAGCCGAATCGCAAAAGCGTCCGCCAGGTTCATTGACTTGTAAAGGTGGGTGATGCCGGACCTCGATGGGACTGGCACGGACATAATGAGCTCAAATTCTCGGGGCATCGGGGATCTCTCCTGAGTTCTAACTACCAATTAGACGACATGCCATGTCGCGTTTCTTGTTGCGATGGTTTGTCGTATAACGCTCCTTGTCGCCCTGTAAGTGCTTGTCGGATGCTGAACCCGATCAAGGCATCATAGAGCTCTTGCTGCCCAGCTGGCAGAACAGGGAGCAACGTCGCACGGCGTTTGTCGACATCGAACCAGGATTCAACCAACCATCCCACCAGATAGAGCGCCGAAAGGCATCCGCCAGCGGTTGCAACGTTCCCCTGGCATACAAGAGGCTGGTCCATGGACTCAAGTCCCAGAGCTTGCAAGCTCGATCGTGCATCCGGGTGTGTAGTTGCTTGGCCGCTGAGCAGCCCAAGCCGTTCGAGAATGAAAGCTCCGGCGCATATTGAGCCGATTCGCTGGCGTCTGGAGTCAAGTTCAAACGACGGCAGGAAATCTGGGGCGGCAAGTGCAGCGGGTATCCCTTCCTTGCCACTGACGAACAATACCGCGTCGGCGCTATTGGCCTCGGAAAGCGGACCGTGCACCGAAACAGGCAGGCCGTGCGCCGATCTCACGATAGAGCTGGAACCCAATATTCGGACGTGCCAGTCCTCGGTGTTGCGGCCTAAGATGTCCCACATCAGGAATAGGTCGATATCAGTGAATTGGTCGAAAGCAACCAGAACGATTTTCTTCAAGGCGAGCTCCATGAAAAGTGCTGGCGTGCAAAACGCAACGGCCATCTTTGCTGGTGTTCGCAGCGTATCAATCGGTTGCGCACCATACACAGTCTGTATGGCGCTAAACATGGAGCGAAATAACGGGTGAGAAAACTAACTCGTAACCATTGGATCGCGGCTGGTTTTGAGGCCCTCGACCAAATAGGGCATATCGGCGTTTCGGCCGAGAGTCTATCGCGCCGATTGAATGTGACCCGCGGATCGTTCTATCACCATTTCCGCAATCGCGAAGACTTTGTCCGCACCTTGCTGGCCGCTTGGGAAGAAGACTACACGGAGCGCATGCTCGCTTATGCGGCGCAGGGTCGTAGCGCGGGCGAAACCTTGAAACGCTACTTGAGTATTGCCGCTGAGAAACAACCTGGGCGGGAAATTTCCATCCGAGCCTGGTCGCTGCATGATCCGTTGGTAGGCGAGTTTCAGCAGCGTGTTGATACAAGACGACTGGACTTCGCGATACGCACGTGCCGCCGCTTGGTCCATATGCCAGGCCAAGCAGAAGTGATTGCTCAGGTGGCCCATCTGTGCCTGATTGGTGGTCAGCAGGCAGGGCTGCGGCGTGATGCCGCTCGCTTCAACGGTTTCCTGCATCGAGCCTTTTCACTTTTCGAAGGGGCTCTTCCACCGTGGCGGGCCTAAGTCATGAGCTAAATGGGGTAACTGAATAAATAGAGTTCGCGTGCCACTGCAAATGCGCGCCACTGCTCTCCTGGGGCTAAAAACAGGACAAATGAAGTGAGGGTTGACTGGCGAATGCAATCAGGTGCGCAACTGGCATGCAGTTTCGCACCTGAAAACTATTGGAGGTTGATTGACACTCCAAAGAGACCTGACGAAATGCTGGATTAATGCAATAACGAGCGGCGTCTCGCATAGGCGAAGTAGATCACCAGTCCAATTGCCAACCACGCCCCAAATGCCAGCCAGGTCGTCTGCTTGAGGAAGGTCATCAAGGTTACGCAGAACGCGATGGCGAGCAATGGAACAATGGGCACGCCGGGGCATCTGAATGCGCGAGGAAGATCGGGTCGGGTCTTGCGCAAGACGATCACTGCCACCGAGATCAGACTGAATGCGGCCAACGTACCGATGTTGATCAGCTCGGCGAGGACGTTCAGCGGAATCAGTGCCGAGATCAGCCCGAAGACTATTCCGACCATCCAGGTGGCGAAAAATGGGGTGCCGAATCGTGTATGAACCCTGGAAAGGCGCTGGGGAAGCAGTCCGTCGCGCGACATCGCGTAGATGATCCTGGTTTGACCGTAAGCCATCACCAGAATGACAGTCGTCATGCCAACGATTGCGCCTAAATCAACGAACCCGGCAACCCAGCTTTCACCGGCATGTTGCAACGCCAATGAAACCGGATGATCAACGCCAAGGAATTGGGCATAGGGCACGATGCCGGTCATGATCATTGAAACGGCAACGTATAACACCGCACAAACGGCCAAGGAACCGATAATACCGATGGGGAGGTCACGCGCCGGTTTTTTCACTTCTTCGGCGGCAGAGGAAACCGCATCGAAACCAATAAAAGCAAAAAAAACCAAGGCCGAAGCACTCAAAATGCCATTGACGCCGAAGGGAGAGAAAGGTTGCCAGTTAGCCGGCTGAACATGTCTCACACCAACGGCGATGAAGAGCAGCACCACGGCGATTTTGATGATCACCATCACGTTGTTTACGCGCGCGGATTCCTTGATGCCTATAGAAAGCATCCAGGTAATCGCCAGCATAATCACCAGCGCGGGTAGGTTGAACCAGGTTTCCACGCCAGGCAAAGAGCCTGGAGCCGCCGTAAGCACAACCGGAAGATTCAGCCCGAATCCGCTCAGCAGGGACTGGAAGTAACCCGACCACCCAACAGACACCGCCGAACTGGCCAGTCCGTATTCGAGCATCAGATCCCAGCCGATCATCCAGGCCACCAACTCTCCCAGCGTCGCGTAGCTGTAGGTGTAAATCGAGCCTGCTACCGGTACAGATGAGGCGAACTCGGCATAACAGAGCGCTGCAAATGCACAGGCCAACGCTGCTAACAGGAATGAAACCGTGAGGGCTGGTCCCGCAGTCAATGCGCCGGTTCCGGTCAATACAAAGATGCCCGTCCCCACGATTGCACCGATACCAATCAGGACCAAATCCATCGGCCCCAGCACTTTTTTCAACCCGGCAGGCGCTCGGGCAGCAGCAATCATTGCGTCCAGGTCTTTTGTTCTGAAAATGCTCAATATTGCCTCCGTTGTTACTTATTTTTATTGTCAGAGCCAGTGGCTTGGGTGTCGGAAACGACAAGAAATTGTATTTCAGCGCCTCGAAAATTAGCTTTCGAAACGGCTCTGTATTTGATTTTTTTTCAGTCGTTAATTATCCAAAACGTGCTCTTTATGTAATTTTCTTTCTAATATTTGTAGTTTCTGGAAATGGATGCTTGATCAAGGACCTGCGGGATGGGGCCAATCGCCCTACCGCGTACGCATTGTTAAAGGGAGAGAACACATGGCGGAAATGGATAAGGTTGATCGTTCAATTCTGGAAATTCTGCAAATGAATGGTCGCCTGACGAACGCCGAGATCGCCGCTCGTGTTTGCCTGTCAGCGCCAGCCTGCTGGAAGCGCCTGAAGCGCCTGGAAGAGGAGGTGATTGTCGGGTATCACGCGCACTTGAACCCGAAGACCATAGGGCTGGGACTTTTCGCTTTCATCAGCGTCACCCTCGATAGTCACTCCGAGCAAGCCATGGAACATTTCGAAGCGGGCGTTCTGGCGCTGCCCAACATTATTGCCTGTCACAAAGTGTCGGGGAAATACGACTACCTCCTGCAGGTAGTCGTCAAAGACATGGAGGCATTCCATGAAGTCGCCATGCATCGCATACGTACGCTCGGCAATATCAAGGAAATGTACACCGGTTTTTCGCTCAAGGAGATCAAGCACTGCAATACCTTGCCACTGTAAGTGCCTGGATTTGCTCGTTTCCGTACCTACGGTGGTGTGAGAGGACGACGGCTGTGAAGCCGCCTCCTACTCGATAATCTTTATTCACGCCGACAGCGTCACCTCAGTCTTCCACCTGAAATACCCGAGCGCTTCGCAGCGCTGGTTGATCAGCATGAAGCTCAGTTCGCAAGTTGCCACGCCCGTGCTCAGTTGCGAGCACTCCCAATAATGATCATCGGCCTTGTGGCTGCCCGGCTGGTTCGGGTTGGCGGGGTCGGGCGCGGGGACGGTCTGCTCGCCGTGGACGATCAGCTTGGGCGGAGAAAGGATCCCGGTATCGTCCACCGTGATGTTGTGGAATACCACGCTGTGTTCGGCCAGCAAACTGACGGTCCTGCCGCGAATATGAAAGACTTTTCCGTTGTGGGTGGTCAGTGTAATTTTGCTGTCATTTTTAACATTTTTCGTTTTTGGTGTAGCGCTGATGCCGAAGATGAAACCATCTTCAATCACGGTCGGCTTTTGCGGGTCAAGGCTGGGTTGCGCATAGCGCGAAAGCAGCGATTCGGCATCGACGACCAGCAGCACGCTATTGGCGGTCAGGGTACTCGCTGAAGGGGGGGTAATCGGTTCGGAAGTCATCATGGATTCCTTTCATGATGTTGACGCAAAACGGTAACCGCTTCGGTTTCAAGCAAGACATCCTGTTCCAGCCGAGGCGGCAACGGACGGGGTGACCCCTCGTTGCCGAGGGGCCAGGCCATCGTCAATTACGGATGGTAATGAACGGATCCCACGAGCAGCAGCCGACAATCTGGCAGTTGCGATCCACGATCAGGAAGTTGAAGTGATAGGTCACGCTGCCGCACGCAAGGGTTTCCGAAGACCAGTAATAGTTATCGACTTTCTGGCAGCTGGGCACCGACGGGTTGCTGGTATTCGGAACGGCGACGCAGGCGGTAGCCTTGCGTGGCGTGGGGGTGGAGATCAACTCGTTGCCGGCGTTACCGATGAACTTGTAGAAAACCACTGCAGTCTCGAAGCTCTGCGACAGGCTGGTTTCACGCCAGCGAATCAAGTCGCCTACCTGGGCTTTCAAGTTGAGCTCGCCACCGGCCTGGCCACTCACCACGTTGTTCTGATTGGTCACCATGTACACATGATTGACGTCGATCATCGTCGGCGCAGCAGGGTTTTTGCTAATGTTCGGGTAGTTTTTCAGAATGGTTTCAGTGTCGATGGAAACAAGTACATCCGTGACTCGAGACATAGTGAAGCTCCTTTTAACAATAGTGATTGTCTGGCTACTTACCAGGCACGACAACGCTTGCTTGCCTTGTGGCCGTTGCGAACACACTACTGGGGAACCCACTCGATCTCGGGGGACGAGCTGGCCTTGCTCCTTGCCTTGAAATGACGGGTTGGGTTCCTTCCAACAGGCCGCGATAGGACTATAGATGCCATTTTTATACTGTCAAAACTGCTTTGCTGGTCGGTCGACGAACGGTCATTTCGGTTATGGCTTCCAACGATTTGGCGATAAAAAAGGCTTATCCAGATCCCCTGTGTTTTCCGTCATCAAGTGATCCGGGTTCAGGCAATAGACAGACAAGACCTGTTAAAAAAGCAGTGAGCCAGGCAGGAGCATGGTGGAAAAGGGGGCGTTTTTTTGCTGGTTCACTCAACTTGGCTTTCAAGCCAGAGGAGGCGGCATGTTGTTACGTTACATGGTGTTGCTGGCAGTGGTGGTTACCGCTGCGGGTTGTGTGCAGGAACGGGTCGTTCATGACCGGCGTCCGGTGGAGCGTGAATATGTTGAGGTCATCGCACCGCAGCCGCCGCCGGAACGCGTTGTCGAGGTAGAGCCCGCGGGGCGACCGGGTTACCTCTGGTCCAGGGGGTACTGGCGTTGGGAAGGCGGGCGTTATGTCGCGGTTCATGGCCATTGGGTCCCGGAGCGACCGGGGTATCGTTATGTGCATCCGCACTGGGAGCAACGTAACGATGGCTGGCATTGGCGGGTGGGGGCGTGGGTTAACTGACGCGGACGATGTATCGTAGCCAACCGGTTGTCTGCCCCTGGCGACAACAATGCACCCGACAGGAGAGCGATATGAGTTGGTCCGCCAAACAATACGTAGCTTTCGAAGATGAGCGCACGCGCCCGGCGCGTGACTTGCTGGCCGCCATCCCAGCGGTGGACGTCCGTTCGGCCATCGACATCGGTTGCGGCCCCGGCAATTCGACCGAGTTGCTGGTGCAGCGTTTTCCCGATGCCGCGGTGCGTGGGTTGGACAGTTCGACCGATATGATCGAGGCCGCCCGCAAGCGCCTGCCTCAGGTACGTTTTGACACCGCTGACATTGATACCTGGAACGAGACCGGCCCGTTCGATGTGATTTTCGCCAATGCGGTGCTGCAGTGGGTGCCGGATCACACCAGGCTGCTGCCGTCGCTGGTAAACAGGCTCACGCCCGGCGGTAGCCTGGCGATCCAGATGCCCGATAACCTCAACGAACCGTCGCACCGGTTGATGCGCGAGGTCGCAGCGAACGGCCCTTGGGCTGACAAGCTGGCAAGGGCTGCCGGCCTGCGAACGGAAATGGAGGGTGCAAGCGGCTACTACTCAATGCTGCGTGGCCACTGCACTCGCGTCGATGTATGGCGCACCACTTACTATCATCCGCTCGCGGACGGCGCATCGGGTGTGCTCGAGTGGTTCAAGGGCTCCGGTTTGCGGCCTTTTCTCGAACCATTGGATGACGTGGAACGGGCACACTATCTCAAGCAGTATCAGGCGGCAATCGAGCAGGCCTATCCGGCGCTGAGCGATGGTTCGGTGCTGCTGCCGTTTCCGCGGTTGTTCATGGTGGCAACGCGCTGACGAATCAAAGGGGACACATTCGTCCCCTTGATTGATCCGATTTTCAGGCTATCAACTTTGCTGCAAGACCTTGAGCGCCGCCGAGGCCAGAAATCCGGAGCGACTTTTCTCTTCCGGATGGTGCAATACGTACTCATCGATGCGGTTGAGCAGATAGCCGGGCAGGGTGATGTTGAGTTTCTGCGCCTTGCCCAGGTATTTGGTGATATCGATATCCACCACGGCCCACGTGCACCCTGCGTACTGTGGATTGGCCGCATGCAGGGTCACTTTGTTGGCGGGCGGAATCGGTGATCCGTCTTCGGCCAGAATCTCGAAATGACCTTCGATGGCTTCGCGAGCCATGGCCATGGCGTCATCCAGATCTTCACCGGCGGAGAAGCAACCCGGAATATCCGGAACTTCTACGCCCCAGGCGTGTTCGTCATCACCCATGGAAATCGCGATGGGGTAAAGCATGTTCGTTATCCTCCGAGGGCGCAGTCCATCGGTTCGTCAGAGCAGCGCCTGTTGCAAAATACTAATGGCCGTTTTCTTGAGCAGGTCCTTTTTCGGGTGAGGAACCGTCACCAGTCCAGGCTTGGTCGGATGCTTGAAGTGGTGATGACTCCCCCTGATTCGTACCAGATACCAGCCGTCCGCAACGATTTGGCTTATCAAAAACCGGCTATTCACATCACCTCCCTGTGGTGTGCTTATGGTTACTATACCTACTGAAAATCGCTAATCAACACTATAACCACCAATACACCCTGGATACGGATGGAAGAGCGGCCTGAAACGAGTCTAGGAGGGCATGTCGCGATGGTTTGGGTAGACCCCGTTTTCTGTATTGCAGGGTTTTGCCGCAGCGCCGAAGCGCCAGGAATGCTCAAATTTCAGGCATAAAAAACCGGCCGCTGCGGACCGGTTTTTTGCGTTCCCGCGCATCATGCGGCGTTTTTAAAGCAACTGATCAATCAAAACCGCATTGGTGTAGATCAAGCTTCCATCGCTCGCTCGATGCCCGACCAAATGGAACTGACCGCGCTCGTAATGCAGATAGACGCGCATCTGGCAGTCGGACAAGGGGCCATATCCCTCTGGCAAGACCAAATCCATTGTGCTCATGTCGACATCGACCATGGCTTCGGGCTCATGGGTCTCTTGTAGACGTTCTTCAGCTTGCTCCAGACGCAGATGAAGGGGGTCATCGACGTCAAAATGGATCTCACCGATCGGGATGGACTTCTGGTCGGGGCTGGGCTTGCACCAGCCTTCGATCGTCAGGGCACTCATGACGAAACCTCCGTCGTGGACTGCTGGATTTTGTGGCTGTTGTTCTCAATACCATCACTTATCTGACTGCTACGCACAGGCAGGGTTCGTCTTTTGGGCCGCTTCTGGCCGATCCCTGCCGTCCGTAATCTGAAATTGAGTATAGCTGGCAACCGGGCCTCGCTTGCCCGCCTCACGGTACAGCCCGATGGCTCTATACTTCTTACTGACTTTGCCACCGGGATGGGTGGCAGTTGTCTGCCCTGCTTGGACGTCAGTGGCGATGCTTTGGCATAACCAATGAGCAACAGGAACAGGATGAAGAGAACATGGCAATAGCAATTATCTTGATACTAATCGTTATTGCATCAGTACTCTTCCATATACTCGCGCCTTGGCATGCAACACCGGCAGCTTCCAACTGGGGATCCATAGACACCACCCTGTTTATCACCCTGATCATTAGCGGAATATTCTTCATCGCCATCACGGTTTTTATGGCGGTGGCGGTGATGCGTTATCGTCACAAGGAGGGATCCAGGGCGCACTACCAACCAGAAAGTAAAAAACTGGAACTATGGTTAATTATCGTTACTTCGGTAGGTATTGTCGCCATGCTGGCGCCAGGCCTGGTTGTTTACGATGATTTTATCCGGGTACCGAAAAATGCCTATGAACTTGAAGTGATCGCCCAGCAGTGGCAGTGGGCCTTTCGCTTCCCTGGCCAAGACGGGAAGTTGGGTAAGTCAGATATCAAATTTGTTGATTCCACCAACCCCCTCGGCCTTGATCCCAATGATCCTGCCGGGCAGGACGATGTACTGATAAAAAGCAATGAAGTTCGTCTTCCGCTCGATAAGCCGGTGAAAGTTTTACTGCGATCCAAAGATGTGCTGCACGATTTCTATGTTCCGCAAATCCGCAGCAAGATGGACATGGTGCCGGGGATGGTGTCGTACTTTTGGTTTACTCCGACCAAAACCGGAAAGTATGAAATTCTTTGCGCTGAATATTGTGGTGTCGGTCATTACAACATGCGCGGCCAGATGATCGTGGAAGAGCAGGGCGCCTTCGATCAATGGCTGAAAAGCCAACCGACGTTTGCACAGACATTAGCCGCGGCTGCCAAGCCCAGTCAGGACAGCGTGCTGGAAAAAGGCCGCCAGTTGGTCGAAAAATACGGTTGCGGGGCCTGCCATAGCCAGGATGGCAGTGCCAGTCTCGGCCCGGGATGGAAGGGCTTGTATGGCCGCACTGAACAGCTTGCCGATGGCAGCAGTGTGCAGGTCGATGAGGCTTACCTGAAAGAGTCGATCCTCGATCCGAAGGCCCGCCTGGTACAAGGCTACCCGCCGGTCATGGTGACCTATACTCTCAATGACGATGAACTGGGTGCACTCATCGCCCTGATCAAATCACTGGGTGCTGCGCGACAAGGCGACGAATCTGCTGCCGGCCAAGCGCCGGGCCCAGGTGAGGACCTGGCGGCGCAGGGACAGCAGTTGGCTGAATCGCTCGGCTGCCTGGCCTGCCACAGTGTCGATGGCAGCAAGGGCATCGGTCCCAGCTGGCAGGGTCTGTACGGCAAGACCGAAACCCTTGCCGACGGTACGAGCATCAAGGTCGATGAGGGCTATATAAAAGACTCGGTTCTTAATCCCGCTGCCAAAATCGTCAAGGGATATGCACCCGTCATGCCGGTCTTTGCTCCCAGCGATAAGGAGTTGAATGCACTGATCGCTTTTATCAAATCCAAAGCGAATGCCGACGCTGATACGAGCAAGGCGCAGCCAGGGAAATAGCCGTAAGCAGCCAGCAGTACACCGAAACTTCGACAGGAGGATGACGTGATGGCCTATGCGGAGCAAGCCGAAACAGAAGCACTGCACGAGCCTAAAAGTTTCCTGACCAAATACATCTGGAGTCAGGACCACAAGGTCATAGCCATTCAATACTCCTTGACGGCTCTGTTCGTGGGGCTTATCGCCGTGGTGTTGTCCGACTTGATGCGCTTACAGATAGGCTTCCCCGGCAGTTTGGCGTTCATGGACGCCAATACTTACTATCAGGCGATGACCATGCACGGCATGATCATGGTCATTTATTTGCTGACGGCCCTGTTTCTGGGTGGCTTCGGTAACTATCTGATCCCACTGATGGTGGGCGCCCGCGACATGGTCTTCCCCTACGTCAACATGCTGAGCTACTGGTTCTACCTGGTGGCGGTACTGGTATTGCTCGCCGGTTTCTTTGTGCCGGGCGGTCCCACCGGTTCGGGCTGGACGCTCTATCCGCCGCAGTCCATCACCAAGGGGACACCGGGGGTCGAGTGGGGCATTGTCCTGATGCTCATCTCACTGGCGATTTTTATTGTCGCCGCCACCATGGGCGGGCTGAACTACGTCACCACGGTATTGCAGGCACGCACGCACGGCATGACATTGTTCCGCATGCCGCTCTCCGTATGGGGAATCTTCATGGCCTCGATCATGGCCTTGCTGGCCTTCCCTGCGTTGTTTGTCAGCGCGGTCATGATGCTGTTCGACAAACTATTGGGTACCAGCTTCTTTATGCCGGCGATCATCTCGCTGGGGCAGCAGCTCAATCATCAGGGCGGCAGCCCGATATTATTCCAGCACCTGTTCTGGTTCTTCGGCCACCCGGAAGTCTACATCGTGGCTCTTCCTGCATTTGGCCTGGTCTCCGACTTGATCAGCACCCATGCGCGTAAAAATATCTTCGGCTACCGAATGATGGTGTGGGCGATTATTGCGATTGGCGTGCTCAGCTTTGTGGTCTGGGCGCACCATATGTATGTCAGCGGGATGAACCCGTACTTTGGCTTTTTCTTCGCCGTCACCACCTTGATCATCGCAGTGCCGACTGCACTGAAAGTCTATAACTGGGTGTTGACCCTGTGGCGGGGCGACATTCATCTGACCGTGCCGATGCTGTTTGCCCTGGCCTTTATCGTCACCTTCCTGGTGGGCGGTCTGACCGGGTTGTTTCTCGGCAATGTGATTGTGGACATTCCGCTCTCGGACACCTATTTCGTCGTCGCCCATTTCCATATGGTCATGGGGGTCGCACCGGTACTGGTGGTGTTCGGCGGCATCTATCATTGGTTTCCAAAAGTCACCGGGCGCATGTTTAACGACACCCTGGGCAAGCTGCATTTCTGGATTACCTTCCTGGGTACCTACGCCATTTTCTTCCCCATGCACTACTTGGGTTTCCAGGGTATGCCGCGCCGTTACTACGCCTATGAAAACTACGCGTTCATCCCGCAGTCGGCGCAAGAGTTGAATGCCTTCATTACGGTGGTCGCATTGACCGTCGGCGTTTCCCAGTTGCTGTTCGTGTTCAACATGGCCTGGAGTGTATTTAAAGGTAAGCCCGCAGGCAGTAATCCCTGGGGCGCGGCCAGCCTGGAATGGCAAACACCGAACACCCCACCGGTACACGGTAACTGGGGAGCGAAACTGCCGGTGGTGCATCGCTGGGCCTATGACTACAGCGTGCCGGGGATAGAGCAGGATTTCGTGCCGCAAACGGTCTCTGCCGAGGAGCTGGAGCAAATGCGGCAACTCAGTGCCGGAACCAAGATAGCGGACGTTAAAACATGAACAGACTGCTATTGAGAAACGCCGACGACGCTGACCCCGGCGGCAGTTGGAATCGCGATCCTGAAGGTATTCAGGTCGACGCCGATAGAAGCCGAACCGCAAGGGTAGGCCTGCGCTTGTTTCTGGCTGTGGTGAGTTCGTTATTCTTTCTCTTCCTGCTCGCCTTCATTGCCCGCTCACAAATGGCCGACTGGCTACCCCTGACAGACCCCTTGGCGCCTTTAGCCAACCCATGGCCGTTGTGGGTGAATTCGGCTTTTCTGGTACTGAGTTGCATCGCACTGCAGTGGTCGCGCATGGCCGCCCGACAGGCTCGACTGGACGCAACGGTCATGGGTTTTGTCGTGGGGGGGGTATTTGCAATTGCCTTTCTGACGGGACAAGTCTGGGTCTGGCAGCAGTTTGTCGCCTGGGGCTACTTTGTCGCCAGCAATCCGGCCAACAGTTTCTTCTACCTGTTGACCGGTGTGCATGGCCTTCACCTGCTGGGCGGGTTGATTGCCTGGGGCATAACCGTCGTTAAATTCCTGCGTCACGTGCCGTTGCCGCAACTGCGCGTCAGCGTAGAGCTCTGTACCACCTATTGGCACTACTTATTGGGTCTTTGGTTCGTGCTCTTCGCGCTGCTGACCAGCACGCCGCAAACCTATGAAGCCATCGCCAGATTCTGCGGCCTGAGGTGAAAAGCCATGGCATCGCACCCATTAGCACCGGCCGAGTCAAGTTCATCCAATCCACCAAGCCCGCCGCCTGCCCCGGGATGGCAGGGCATCGCCAGCGACTGGGCCTCGGATAGGGAGGCTTTCAGGCAGGTCCCCTGGGGCAAGGCGATGATGTGGATATTCCTGCTTAGCGACACGTTTATATTCACCTGTTTTTTAACCGGCTACATGTCGGTCCGCATGACCATCACCGCCCCTTGGCCGAACCCCAGTGAAGTGTTCGCATTGACGATTGGCGGTAGAGAAATCCCGCTTATTCTGATTGCCATCATGACCTTTGTGCTGATCAGCAGCAGCGGCACCATGGCCATGGCTGTTAACTTCGCCTATCGCCGTGATCGCGCGAAAACCACAGCCCTGATGCTGGCGACCGCTGCCTTGGGCGTGACCTTCGTCAGCATGCAGGCATTTGAATGGAGCAAGCTTATCGCCGAAGGCGTGCGTCCCTGGGGGAACCCCATGGGCGCGGCGCAATTTGGGGCCAGCTTCTTCATGATTACCGGTTTTCACGGACTGCATGTGTCAATCGGCGCCATCTATCTCAGCATTGTGGCGATGAAAGTCATGCGAGGAGATTATGAGCGCTCCGGAAATTATCAGAACGTCGAAATAGCCGGGCTTTACTGGCACTTCGTGGACTTGGTGTGGGTGTTTATTTTTGCTTTCTTCTATTTATGGTAGAGGAGCGCGGGTGATGGCGCATGCTCAGGGTCAACAACATCCGATCAGTTTGTACCTCAAAATCTGGGGGCTGTTATTCGTCCTCAGCACGATGTCGTATCTGGTCGATTATTTTCACTTCCATGGCTACCTTCGGTGGGCCCTGATTATCACTTTCATGTTGTTGAAGGCAGGTTTAATTGTCTCCATCTTCATGCACATGGCCTGGGAACGGTTGGCCATGGTCTACGCCATATTGGTGCCACCGTTGTGTTTGCTGGTGCTCGTCGGGTTGATGGCCACCGAGGCGGATTATGTTTTCCTCAGCCGGGTCATCTTCTTCGGTCAATAAACAGCTTACGGAGGGCTTTGAGCCTCCGGGGTCAACCCGCAATAAATGGCGTTATATCGTTCGCTTGAACTGATGCCATTTGTGCAGCCAGGCGACTGTCCAGTGAGGGGATGCCGTACCCGTGCCGGCGATCTTCAGTTTTGGATGATGTTCAATGACCCGATCCAATACCGGCTCCTGATTCGGATCAACATCCACGAAGAAGATATGTTTGCCGTCTTCCACCATCTGTTTAAAGTTGCGGAAGTGCGCGTTAGGTACCTGAATACCAAAAAAGCCGCCTTCCCAGATGCAGAAGCCAAATATAACAATGGCAAGGAAGATAAAAGGTACCCAGCCTGCGGCGGTTTCGGTCCAGCCCAGCCAATAGGCACCGCCAAGGATCAGCGCTGCGAGTGGCACACCAACCACTGCACCAATCTCGCCAGAGTGAACAACATCCTGTTTCATCAACGAGTTGACCTCGTGGAGATGATGTTCTTCAACATCAGCCACTTGTTCGCTGAGCACATGAATTTGTTCGGTATTGATGCCGTTGGCTTCCAGTTCGGTTTCAAGGGCTTCGAGATCGTCGAGATTGTCACTGATGTAATAGTGTCGGTTCATGCCACACCTCCCATCTCGTGTTGGCCGTAGGCCTCCTCTGTCCCGCAGCCGTAAACTGAGATTTGCAGTCGGTATCTGCGCCCGTGGGGAACGTTGCACACTTCATGCAATCCGTAGGAAGTATAGCATTCGCTAGTATGCGGGGCCGGAGGTGTCAAGGACTGGAGGGCCCCCAAATCCCAGGCACAAAAAAACCGGCCATCAAGGCCGGTTTTTTCTTTACTTGCATCCCCCGTCAAGAAACGACGTGAGACTGAAATCTGATTGGAGCGGGTGAAGGGAATCGAACCCTCGTTATCAGCTTGGGAAGCTGGAGTAATGCCATTATACGACACCCGCTTAGAGCGGCTGACTTTGTACCAGATGTGAGCGCGGATTTGAAGTTTTTCTTTATGCGCGATGGCTTTAGCGTCGGGTGAAACACAAACAGGGACCGCTTGGCGGTCATTCGCGGGCAAGCCTCGCGCCTACGGGAGTACGTTCAACACAGTAGGGCGGGACTTGCTCGCGATGACTCTGTTTCAGATTGCAAATGCATGGTGGTCCTGGACGTACTGGTAACGCGGTCGGCTTTCGAGTTGCGTCGGTTTCAGGAAGCCCAGCAGTGCGTTACGGCTGTCTTGGCAAGCGGTTTTGTGTTCCATGTCGAGGAAGTGGCCGGTGGCCTGAAGGGTGCTGAAGGTGCTGTGTTGCACATGGCCGGCGAACAGCCTGGCATCGGCGGGGGCGGTGTACTCGTCCCATTCGCCGTTCATGAACAGCACTGGCACATTGATTTTCTTTGCCGCGTTCAGGTAGCAGTTGCGGTCGCTGTTGAGCACGTCGCTGATGTGGAAGTGCATCTGCCCGTATTCGTGTTCGGCCAACGAACTGACGTGACGGTGGTTGAAGCGCTTGAACAGCGAAGGCAGGTGTTTGCCGATGGTGCTGTTCACCAGATGGCCGACGCGGTCACCGTCCCGGTTGCCGAGGTAATCGACACCGCGCTGAAGGTAGTCGAGCATGTGCTCGTTGACCACCGGCGAGAACGAGCTGATCACAGCCTTTTCGATGCGCCGTGGCCGGTGGGCTAGGGCGACGAGCGTGGCGGCGCCACCAAAGGAGAACGACAGCACGTGTTCGGCGGCGAAGTGGTCGATCAGCTCCAGGAGGATCTGCCCTTCGATTTCCTTGGTCAGCATTTTCTCATGCAGGTTGTGAGCCTTGGACTTGCCCGCGTAGGGCTGGTCGTAGCACACCACATTGAACTGCGGATAAAGGTTTTTCACGGTTTGGGCAAACGACGCAGTCGTGGACATCGAGCCGTTGACCAGAATGATGGTCTTTTCTGCGGCGTCTGCGCGATAGAACTCCGTGTAAACCCGATACTGACCCTGTATATCCAGCACAGCGATTTCTGGCCTCATGACATAAGACTCCTGGCAAGCGGGTATGCGCGCAAATCAGATTGCACGAGCTTTGTGACAGGTAGGCATACGCCTGGAATTTTTGAAGGCCCATGTCGATCCATTGCACGCCGGTCGACGGGTATTGTTATAAGCGGGCAGTTTGCCGGGGGAAGGCGGAACCTGAGGGTTCTCTGCCGGCAAAAAGTTTCTTAGAGTAGTTTTGGTGACTCGTCGGTCACATTTCGCGCCGACGTCCTGATTCAAGCAGGGGTCACGTCATCGCGCAAGTATCTTTCGAAAAATGTTCGACAACTTCTGCTGAGCGGTCGTCGGCTTAGATCAATCGGATCTCTTCGACGCTCAACGGCCGGTATTCGCCGGGCTTCAGCGCGTCGTCGAGCAGCAGCGGCCCCATGCGTTCGCGGTGCAGGCGCAATACCTTGTTGTCGAAGTGGCCGAACATCCGTTTTACCTGATGATAACGGCCCTCGACGATGCTCAGGCGCGCCGATTTTGCCCCGAGCAAGACCAGTTCGGCAGGCTGGGTTGTGAGGTCTTCGAAGGCGAAGTACAGGCCTTTGGCGAACGTGATCGCGTAGTCGGCAGTGATCTCCTGCTCCGTCTCGACGTAGTACACCTTGGGCAGTTTGGTCTGTGGCTGGGTCAGGCGTCGCGACCAGGTGCCGTCGTTGGTGATCAGCATCAGGCCGGTGGTGTTGAAGTCCAGGCGACCGGCGATGTGCAGGTCATCCTTGTCCGCTTCATGGATCAGGTCGAGCACCGTCGGGTGTTGCGGGTCGCGGGTCGCACTGACGCAGCCGGGCGGTTTGTGCAGCATGAAGTAGCGGGCCGGTTTACCGACCTGCAGCACTTCGTCGTCGACTTCCACGCGGCTGAACTCGAGAACCTCGGCGTGAGGGTCGCTGACGATAGTTCCGTCGACCCTGACGCGCTTTTCCACCAGCAACAGGCGTACCTGCTTGCGGTTGAAGCGGGGCAGGTTGCTGAGGAAACGGTCAACGCGCATGGCCAGGGATCGGTGGGAAAAGGGCTGCGTATGTTACGTGATCGGCCAGGCGGCTGCTTGCAACTGCGCCTCGACCCGGGCGCAGGCCGGGCACAGGCAGGACTTGTCACGCAGCTCGGCCGGCAGCGTTTCGAACACCGCCGGGTCGATGCTGACGCCGTAGCACCAGCAGGCACGATCGACGGTTCGTGGGTCGGCCAGGCTGCAGTCGTTGGAAGCGCCACAGGCCGGGCAGAGGTCTGGCTTATTCATGAAAGGGTCATTTGGTAATGGCCGGTTTGCTTGGCCCGAGCTGCGCATGATCGTCCCGCAAGCTGCCATGTGCAAGCTAACGCTCGCACATTCCTGAAGGAGCCTTGCCGGTGATCAGGCGATCAACCCAGGCTTTTCAAATACGCCCGCCACCCGCCCAAATGACTGATTTCCACCGCCCCGTCCAACCCATACGGCTCACAGATAAACCCGCTCTCCCAACGCCCATCCGCCAGTTGCACCTTGCCCAATCCCAGTGGAGCGGGAATCCCGGTGAGGAACGACCCCAGCTCACTGCTCGGCAATTCCCAGACTTCCACCGCAATCGCCACGCCGCCCTCTTTAACGCGGACCATGCCGGGGCGATACGGTGGGCCGCCGGCCAAGGCATACAGCTGATAGTCGGGAGAACTCTGAGTTGTTTCTACCAGCCGCGCTCCACGCTGTTTGAGTTGCCAGTTCAGCGCCAGCCCCTCCAGGTGCGCGCCGCAGACCACCAGTCGTGCCCGGTCATTGCGCGCGATGGCGGCCGGTGCGGGTGACGCCAGGCCCTGCTGACGTTGCAGGGCATCTGCCACGCTCAACAGATACTGATCGGTAAACGCGCGACCAAACAAGGTCACGCCCCATGGCAAACCATTGCCCATCAATCCGCTGGGCACGGCGACGGCAGCGTAATCGAGCAGGTTCATGAAGTTGGTGTAGTAGCCCAGTTCCGAGTTGCGCAGTACCGGTTCGGCGGCAAGTTCCGCCAATGTCACCGGACGGCCAATGGTTGGCGTCAGCACGCAGTCGAGGCCCTCCAATACTCTGTCGCACAGCGCCTTCAAGGCTTGCAGTCGGTAGTGGGCGCGGAAGGTTTGCACGCCGGTCACCGCCGGGGCCTTGGCCAGCACGGCACGAATCACTGGCAACACGGCTTGAGGATTTTGCTCCATCAATTTGCCGGCCAGGCTGTAACGCTCGGCCACCCATGGCCCTTCGTAGAGCAACCGCGCCGCTTCCAGGAAGGGCGACAAATCCAGTTCGACCGCTTCACCGCCCAGGGCTTTAAGCTGGTCGATGGCGTCGCCAAACAACAACGGGCCTTCAGGGCAGCCGAAGAACGCCAGGTCCTGCGCACGGGGCACACCGAAACGAAACACGCGCGGCGCGCCGAAGGCCGAGCCGTCATTCCACAGCGGATTGCTGCGGCTGTATTCATCCCGTGGGTCGAGATGAGCGGTCAGTGCCAACAATTGACTGGCTTCCCGGGCTGTGGCCGTAAAGGTCGTGACGCAATCGAGCGTGCGACAGGCCGGAACCACCCCGGCCGTTGAGATCAGCCCTTTGGTGGCTTTCAAACCGACCAGATTGTTCAGCGCCGCCGGTACGCGCCCGGAACCTGCGGTGTCGGTGCCCAGGGCAAAACTCGCCACGCCGAGCGCCACCGCCAGTGAAGAGCCGGCGCTGGAACCGCCCGACGGATATTCCGGCAACACGCTGTTCGGGCAAGCGCCATACGGCGAGCGGCTGCCGTTGAGGCCGGTGGCGAACTGGTCGAGATTGGTCTTGCCCAGCGGGATTGCACCCAGCGCCAGCAGTTGCTCGACGATGGTCGCCGAACGCTCCGGCACGTAGGCAAACGCCGGGCACGCCGCCGTGGTCGGAATGCCCGCCAGATCGATATTGTCCTTGATCGCGAACGGCACGCCGTACAGCGGCAGGCTGTCTGGGTCACGACCATCGAGGGCGGCGAGGTACGGTTCCAGTTCCTCGGCGCTGAGTAAATGGATGAACAAGTGATAGTCCGGGTTCAGCGCCGCGGCTTTTTCCCGCAGGCTCGGCAGCAATTGCCGAGGCGTGATGTGGCCATCACGGTAAGCGTTGCGCAGGGCGTCGAGTTGCAGATTAATGTTCATGGTTCAGATCCTTGTTGAAATGGCTTCAGTCGAGTTCCAGCACCACGACGCGCTGTCCGGCGCGCACTGGCGAACCCGGTTGCACACGAATCTCGCGTACCACACCGGCCATGGGCGCGAGCAGCGGGATTTCCATCTTCATCGACTCCAGAATCACCAGCACATCACCGGCGACCACTTGGCTGCCGACCTCCACCTGAACCTGCCAGAGGTTGCCGGCGATGTGGCTGTCGATGCTCTGCTGACCGTCGGCCAACAGCGCCTCTTCGGTCACTTGCGGCGTCGGTTCTTCACTGTCGAAATGCGCCTGACCGCTGGCGATCCAGCGCTCGCGCTCGGCGTTGAACGCACCTTTTTGCTGATCTCGAAACGCCGCAATGCTGTTGGCTTCCTTCGCCAGAAACGCCTGGTAATCCGCCAGGTTCAACTGACTGTGCTCGATGTTCAGAGCGAAGCGCCCGAGCGGAAAGTCCCGTCGAATGCGCAGCAGTTCATCGGCGCTTACCGGGTAGAAGCGGATTTGATCGAAGAACCGCAACAGCCACGGTTTGCCATCGAACGCGGCGACCTCGCGGTAGCGATTCCACATCTGCAAGGTCCGGCCGACGAATTGATAACCACCGGGGCCTTCCATGCCGTATACGCACATATAGGCGCCACCGATGCCCACCGAGTTTTCAGCGGTCCAGGTGCGGGCCGGGTTGTATTTGGTGGTGACCAGACGATGCCGTGGGTCGAGCGGGGTGGCGACCGGAGCGCCGAGGTAGACATCGCCCAACCCCATCACCAGATAGCTGGCGTCGAACACCGTGCGCTGCACTTCGTCGAGGTTCGGCAGATCGTTGATGCGGCGGATGAACTCCAGGTTGCTCGGGCACCATGGGGCGTCCTTGCGCACGGTGGTCATGTATTTCTCGATGGCCAACTGGCAAGCGGGGTCATCCCACGACAGCGGCAGGTGCACGATGCGTGAGGGAACCTGCAAGTCTTTGGCGGCGCACACGGCGTCCCACTCACCGGCGACGATGCCCAGCAGATCGGCAAGCGGCAGTTGCTCCGGTTGGTAATGCACCTGCAGCGAACGGATGCCCGGCGTCAGGTCGATCACCCCGTGCAGCTGTTTGCTTTCCAATGCCTGCATCAGCGCGTGGGCGCGGAAGCGCAGTACCAGGTCCAGTTCCGGTGCGCCGATTTCCAGTAACAGGTGAGTATCCCCCGACAACCGGGCGACCAACCGTGTATCTCCCTGGCCGATATCCAGCATCACAGGCGACACAACCCCCTGTGGGAGCTGGCTTGCCTGCGATGAAGTTGATGCGGTGTCTGATCGGGCCTCATCGCAGGCAAGCCAGCTCCCACAGGAATCCCATTTCAAGGCGAGGTTACGGGCGGTCTCGAGATCGACTGGTTGGAACTGCACCTTGTCTCCAGCCTTGAGCTGCCCGAGCTGCCAAAGATCCGCTTCGATCACCGTCACCGGGCAGACGAACCCACCGAGGCTCGGACCATCGGGACCGAGGATCACCGGCATATCACCGGTGAAATCCACCGCGCCAATGGCGTACGGATTGTCGTGAATATTCGAGGGATGCAACCCGGCTTCGCCACCGTCGGCCCGTACCCATTCCGGCTTCGGCCCGATCAGCCGCACACCGGTGCGGCTGGAGTTGAAATGCACTTCCCATTGAGTGGCGAAGAAGGTGCCGATGTAGTGTTCGGTGAAGTATTCCGGCGCGCCATGGGGGCCGTAGATCACCCGAATTTGCCGCACGGCCGGCAACTCGGTGACCTGCTCATCAGGCAATTGAACACCCGCGCTACGGTCGATCAAGGCTGGCACATGCAACACGTCCCCGGCACGCAACGCACGACCGCCATGGCCACCGAACTGACCGAGGGTGAAGGTACTTTTGCTGCCCAGGTAATCCGGTACTTGCAGGCCGCCGCGCAGGCACAGATAGCTGCGAGCGCCTGCACCGGCGATTGTGCCGAGATGTACTGTGGCCCCGGCCGGAATCAGCAGCGCGGTGTTCATCGGTGCCGCTTCGCCGTTCAGCGTCAATGGAATCTGCGCACCGGTCACCGCCACAACCGCATCACAATTGAAGCGCAGCATCGGCCCGCTCATGGTGATTTCCAGGGCCGCTGCGCCTTCATCGTTACCCAGTAAAAGATTACCCAAACGCAATGCACGACTGTCCATCGGCCCCGACGGCGGCACGCCCACCGCCCAGTAACCAAGACGCCCCGGATAGTCCTGAACGCTGGTCTGGGTGCCGGCGCTGATCACCTCGAAGGTGTTGGCCTGGTAGACCAGCGCTTCCAGACAACGGGTCCATGGCTGGCCGCTGGCAAAGGGCACATCGAGCAGAATCTGTCGCAGGTAATCGCGGTTGGTTTCCACGCCGTACAGCAGGCTGTCGCCCAAGGTTTGGAGCAGATCAGCGCGAGCCTCTTCGCGAGTCGGCGCCCAGCGAATGAGCTTGGCGATCATCGGGTCGAAGTACGGAGGGATCTCGCAACCGGCCTCGACCCACGTGTCGATGCGCAGGTGTTTGCCATCGGCGACGGGGAAACTTACCGCCGTCAGCAGACCGGGGCTCGGTTGAAAATCGCGCCCCGGATCTTCGGCGTAGAGCCTTGCCTGGATCGCGTGGCCGTTGGCTTTCAAGCCTTGGCTCAATGCGTTCAATGGCGGTAAATCTCCGGCCGCCAGTTCCACCATCCAGCGCACCAGATCCACGCCCCACACTTGCTCGGTGACACCGTGCTCCACCTGCAAACGGGTGTTCACTTCAAGAAAATAGAAACGCTGGGCGTCACTGTCGAAGACGAACTCCACGGTGCCGGCGCTGCGGTAATTCACTGCCTTGGCGAGTTTGATCGCGGCAAGGCAGAGCGCTTCGGCCATGCCGTCGGGCAGGTTGGGTGCCGGGGTTTCTTCAAGGACTTTCTGGTTGCGCCGCTGCACCGAACAGTCGCGCACGCCGAGGGCAATCACCTCGCCCTGGCCGTCGCCGAACACCTGCACTTCCAGATGTCGCGCGCGCTGGATGTACTTTTCGATGAACACACCGGCGTCGCTGAAGTTGTTCTGCCCGAGGCGTTTGACCGCTTCGAAGGATTCGCCCAATTCGGCGGCGCTGCGGCACACGCGCATACCGATGCCGCCACCGCCGGCGGTGCTTTTGAGCATCACCGGGTAGCCGACCTGTTCGCCGGCGATCAATGCCGCGTCAAGGCTGTCGAGCAGTTCGGTGCCTTCGAGCATCGGCACGCCGTGTTGTTTGGCCAGGGCGCGGGCGGTGTGTTTGAGGCCAAACACGCGCAGTTGCTCAGGCGTGGGGCCGATGAAGGCGATATCGGCTGCTTCGCAGGCCTCGGCGAACGCGGCGTTTTCCGAGAGGAATCCGTAGCCGGGATGGATCGCCGTAGCGCCGGTGGATTTGGCGATGGCGAGGATTTTGTCCACGGCAAGGTAAGTGCCGACCGCGGCGCCTTCACCCAGGCTGTGAGCTTCATCGGCTTGCAGGATATGCAGGCTGGCGGCGTCGGCTTCGGAGTAAACGGCGACGCCCTTGACCTGCAACTCTCGCAGGGTCCGCAGGATGCGGCAGGCAATGGCGCCACGGTTGGCGATGAGGACTTTTTCGAACATGGCATAACCCCTGGAGGCGATAGCGCATCAGCCTCGACCTGGGATGCGGGCCGTCCCGCAGTTTTTCGAGATGCACCCGGGCCGTCCCGGATGAACAAAATTCACGCTTTTTTGTGGCGAGGGAGCTTGCTCCCGCTCGGCTGCGCAGCAGTCGCAAAACCTGCTGCTGTGGTCCGTCAGACATAGCGCGATAGCAGGGTTTGGGGCCGCTTCGCGACCCAGCGGGAGCAAGCTCCCTCGCCACAGGGATCAGCGTTGTTTGAGGCACTGGCCGGAGCGGGCCTGACACAGGGCAAACAACCACCGCCGCAAACGCGCAAGTTTCAGTTCCATACCAAAAGCTCCGCAGGCGTGGGGTTGTAGGCGTTGCACGGGTTGTTCAGTTGCGGGCAGTTGGAGATCAGCACGATCACGTCCATCTCGGCGCGCAGGTCGACGTATTTGTCGGGCGCTGAAATCCCGTCTTCAAACGTCAGCCCGCCATCGGCCGTCACCGGCACATTCATGAAAAAATTGATGTTCGGCCCGATGTCGCCCTTGCCCAGGCGCCCGTCGTGGGCGCAGGCGCGCAGGTAGTTGTCGCGGCAGCTGTGCATGTAGCGTTTTTCCAGGGCGTAACGCACGGTGTTGCTCTCTTGCGCGCAGGCACCGCCGAGGGTGTCGTGACGCCCGCAGGTGTCTTCGACGATGGTCAGCATTGGTTTGCCGAGGTTGGAATAGAGCACGCTGCCGGTGCTCAGGTAGACGCTGTTCTGCCGACGCAACGTGCGTTGCACGTCATAGCGTTCCTTGGGATTGGCAAGGCTGTAGAACAAAGTGTCGACCGCCTGATTGCCTTCCAGGTCGAGGATACGCAGGGTCTGGCCGGCCTTGACCTCCATCAACCAGGGTTCGCCGGCCGGGATGGTGGCGCGGTAGACCGCTGTTTCTGGTTGCTTGTGAGCGGTGGCGATAGCGAGTGACATGGCAGCGATCCTCAGGCGAACAGACGGTCGGTGTTGATGAAGCCGCGCTCGTTTTCCGGGCGCGAGGTGCGGCAGTGTTCGGCGACGCTGGCATCGGCGTTCATCCAGCTCAGCTTCAGCGGTTTCGGTGCGTATTCCGGCGACGGATCCATCGGGTGTTGCAACGCGGTGAGTACCACCAGGGTGTCCATCGGCGCGTACAACTCGATGTAATCACCGGCCTTGGAATTGCCTTCGACGAAGTGGAAACGGCCGGCCTCATCGACGTTCACACGGCTGAATAGATTGAGCGTCATCAGCAGGTCGGACAGGCCCAGTCCCCACTTGCCCAGCTCCACCAACAAGTTGTCGGTGCCGTTGCGGAAGAAACCGTTGCGCAGCTCTTGATAGCGGCCCTGGCCATATTTTTGTGCGACTTCTTCAGCGCAGAGCACGCCGCCGAGGCTGTCGCTCCAGCCACAGGTGTCGGCGGTGATGGCCGCCAGCACGCGGCCCATGTCCGAGTACAGGCAATGGCCGGTGGTGAGCTTGGCGGTGTGTTGGCATTTGAGGCTGTCGGGCAGATTCAGGCGTTCGGTTTTTTCGTTGGCGTTGAGCAACGTCAGGCTGACGTTGGCACCGCCGCGCAGGTCGGTCAGGCGCAGCAATTGGCCGCGTCTGAGGACGAATGAACGATGGCCGCCGCCGGGGAGCATTTCTTCGGCGAACGGCGGGAACAGTTGGGTCGAATCAGTCATGTGCAGATTCCTCTAAGCGATACGAAGCGTGCCTGCCAACTGAGCTGGCAGGGCGTCGACGGCGGCGCGGTTGGCGCGGCGGTCGCTGTTCAAAGGGATGTCGTAGGTGATGCGTGCGCCATAGGCGCCGGGGGCGTGCGGGTCGACACGGACCTTGTCGAACACCAGCAAGCGGGTGCCGAGACTGAAACCTTCGGACAGGTCGTGGGTGACCATGAACACCGTCAGTTGCGTCTCGCGCCACAGCTCCAGCAGCAGGCTGTGCATGTCTTTGCGGATGCCCGGATCGAGGGCGCCGAACGGTTCGTCGAGGAGCAACACGCGGGGTTTCATGATCAGCGCCTGGGCAATCGCCAGTCGTTGCTGCATACCACCTGAGAGCTGCGCCGGGTACTTGTCCAGTGAATGGCCAAGGCCGACTTTGTGCAGCAAGACCGAGGCGTGATCGCGTGCCTCTTGCTTAGTGCTGCCGAACAACCGCCCCAGTAATGGCGAGCGCGGCAGTTCGAGGCCGAGGGCGACGTTGTCCAGCACGGTCAGGTGCGGGAACACCGAATAGCGCTGGAACACCACGCCACGGCTCGAATCCGGTTCGCCAGCCAATGCCTGACCGTCCAACAGAATCTCGCCACGACTGGCGCGTTCCTGGCCGAGCAATAGCCGCAGGAAGGTCGATTTGCCGCAACCCGACGCGCCGACCAAGGTGCAGAACTCACCTTCGTTGACGCTCAGGTTCAGCCCTTCAAGCACCACCTGATCGGCGTATTGCTGCCAGACGTTTTTCACTGTGATGAAGCTCATGCCCGCGCCTCTTCATAACTCATTTGGAGGCACCTTGGTGCCAGGGAAAGGCCCGTTGGGTCAGGTGCTTGAGGCCCCAGTCCATCAGCCAGGCGAGCAGGGTGATCCACGCCACGTAGGGCAGAATCACGTCCATCGCCAAGTAGCGGCGCACCAGGAAGATCCGGTAACCCAAACCGTCCGTGGAGGCGATGGCTTCGGCGGCGATCAAAAACAACCACGCCGAGCCGAGCATCAGTCGCAACGAGATCAGCAGGCGCGGCAGCAATTGCGGCAGCACCACGCGCAGCATCAGAGTCCAGGTTGAAGCACCGAGGGTCTGCGCCTTGATCAGCAATTCCAGCGGAATTTCCCGGGCGCGCTGTTCCAGATCACGGGCCAGGCATGGGGTGATGCCGATCACGATCAGCATCACTTTCGACAACTCCCCCAACCCGAACACGATGAACAGAATCGGCAGGATCGCCAGCGGCGGCACCATCGACAGCACCGTCAGCACGGGCGACAACGGCGCACCAAACAGCGGCAGCGTACCGGCGGCGATGCCCAGGCACAGCCCGGCCAGCGCACTGATGCCGAGGCCGATGGCCAACCGCCGCACGCTGGAGGCGGTGTCTTGCCAGAGCAGGTATTCACCAGTGCGGGCGTCGGCGGTGAAGGCCAGGCGTTTCACCGCGTCGGTCATCTGCACGGCACTGGGCAGCAGTTTGTCGTTGGGGTTGTCCATCAGCCGTTCGGCCGAGCCCATGAAGTAGGCGAACAGCACCAGGGCGAACGGCAGGATCACCAACAGCAGGCGACTCGGGCGATCCGGGTGGCGATTGATCAGGCGCATGGCCAGCTCCTCCTGTCTTACAGCTTGGCGTCGGCGGCCATCTGCACGTAAGTCGGGTCGAAGCGCAGCTTGAGGTTGCCTTTATCGCCGCTGGTCACGCCATTGGCGAAGGCCATGCCGATGGCGCTGGTGTCCTTGGCGCCTTCACCCAGCAAGCCGTGCTGGAACGAGAACTCGGCGACCTTGCGCATGGTGTCGGGCAGTTGCTTGCTGGTGGAGAACGCCAGGGCTTCTTTGGGCGTGGCGAACAGTTTGGTGGTGTCTAGTTGCGCCTGGAAACCGGCCAGGTCGGTGCCCGAAGCTTTGGCCATGTGTTCGAGGGCGGCCTGGCTGGTGGCGTTTTTCGCGTTCATCAACGCGACCACTTCGAACCAGGCGCCGGTCAGGGCTTTGCCCAGGGCCGGGTTGTCTTTGAGGGTGGCGCTGTTGACCACCATCATGTCCATGATTTCGCCGGGGATCTGGCTGGAATTGAACACTTCAGTCACCGCAGGCTTGGCCTTGATGTCCGAGAGCATCGGGTTCCAGGTGGTGACAGCGTTGACCTGCTCGGTGTTGAAGGCGGCGGAGATGTCGGCGTCGGAGGTGTTGACCACTTTCAGGTCCTTCTCGGTGAGGTCTACCGAATCCAGAGCACGGGCCAATAGATAGTGGGACACGGACAGCTCCACCAGATTGACGTCCATGCCTTTGAGGTCAGCGACTTTCTTGCCTTCGCCTTTGAGCACGATGCCGTCGTTGCCGTTGGAGAAGTCGCTGACGATCAGCGCCGTACTGTCGACGCCACCGGCAGCCGGAATGGTCAGCGCGTCCATGTTGGTCATGGTGCAGCCGTCGAACTGGCCGGCGGTGTATTGGTTGATGGATTCGACGTAGTCGTTGAGCTGCACCACATCAATCTTGATGCCGTACTTTTTCGCCCATTTGTCGACGATGCCTTGGCTGCCGGCATATTCCCAGGGCATCCAGCCGGCATAAATCGTCCAGCAGACGCTGAAATGGTCTTTCTGTGCGGCGTGGGACGAGACGCTCACGAGGGCTGCAAAAGCAGCGGCGAGCAGGGCGGGTAAACGAAGTCGGGACATGGGATGGTTCTCCAGTTGATCAAGGGCGGACAGGAAGGCAGCGGCACCGCGAACGGTGGCTTGTCTCCCGGGCTTTTGTCCCGCCGTGTAACCTCAACTGGAGGTCGCCAACTCTCGGACCAGTCACTCGCGATTGCGAGCCGGAACCCTAGTCAGCCATTGCAAATTGTGGTGCCGCGAACCTGTGATGACTCCTGCACGTCTTTGGTTAAGCGAGAGCCGTGCCAAGTTGACTTGAGCGCTCTGGCTGGGGGCATGGAAGGGAGGGCGAGACAAACAGGGGAGGGCGCTTTGCCTTGTCATGGTGCGCAGCGCATGGGTATGCACCGTAGAAGGACAGCTAGCCGCTGATCTGAAGGTCGATGCGATCAGGCACTCGGTGCCTGTTTTAAAGTCAAAACAGGTGTGACTCGACTGCCGTTGCAGGTCTTTCAGGAGGCCTCCATGTTCTGTCAGAAAAAGCTCCGCCAAATACTGCTCAGTGTGTTTTTTGGTTTGGGTCTGTCCGGGTGTTACTACTATGTAGGGGGCGCCGATGTTTATCCGGCACCTTATTACTACCCCGGCTATTACTACTCACCTTACTACTACGGTGGCCCACGCTTTTACGGGGGTTATCGTTACTACTATTTCAGTGGGCCTCGCTATTACCATGGTGATCACGATCGCGGGCATCGCTAAACGGCTCATGAGCACAACGGCGCCTGCGGCTTACGCAGGCGCCGTTTTCTTTTGCGCAGGATGAAAAACCTTTCATCGGCTACTTGTATCGGCGTGTTACAGAAACGCACCAGATCCCGATTTCACTGTCTTATCTTTCGACAGTCGCCGAACAATTGACTGTCGCCTGCCAGCGTCGCTGGTGTGGCTCACTCGCGGTCCAGGAGGCCGCCATGCTCTGTCGAAAACAGCTCCGCCATATTCTGCTGATCGTTCTATCGGGATTGTTTCTTGGTGCGTGCGTGCCCTATTCCGATGGCGACAGCTACTACCGCTCGGATGTCTACACGTCCCCAGCGCCGTATTACTCCGATGGTGGTTACTACACAGCTCCGCGCAGGTATTACTCGCCGCCTGCACGGTATTACCAGCCATCGCCACGTTATTACTACCAGCCGCGGGTTTATCAACCGGCACCGCGCTATTACGACTACCGCGGCAACCAGAGTCGCGGATGGGACCGTCATGACCGCGGTGGTTGGGATGGTCGTCGCGACGGTTGGGATGGTCGTAGTCGCGGCAACTGGAACGACGATTCCCGGGGCCACAGTGGACGGGATCACCATGGCGGAAGAGGCGATCATGGCGATAACGATGGTCGAGGCGGCCGTCGCTAACTCCTCAATAGAAAGCGGCGCATGAAGCGCCGCTTTTTTGTGCCCGGATTTCAGTATTCCGACAGATCGGCCAACGGATGCCGACCTTCCCAGACCTTGTGAAAATGCGCTTCCACCGCCGCCTCCGGCACCGTGTTGATATCCGGCCAGTGCCAGTGAGGTTTCTGGTCCTTGTCGATCAACCGCGCGCGCACGCCCTCGCTGAATTCCGGATGACGGCAGCAATTGAGGCTCATGGTGTATTCCATCTGAAAGACTTGAGCCAGCGACAGGTGCCGGGCGCGGGCGATCTGTTGCCACACCAGATGAGCGGTCAGGGGCGAGCCTTCAATCATGGTGCAGGCCGCACGACTGAGCAGCGGGTCTTTATGAACGCGTAGCGCACTGATGGCCTTCCAGGCACAACGAACGTCGCTGACATCCAGCAACTCGTCGATCTGCTGGCGTCGCGGCAGCCACTGCGCTTCGGGCATTTTTACGAGCGCTTCTTGTTGCAAGGCCTTGAGCAGACTGTTGAGCTGCATGGCGGTCTGTTCCTGCCAGTTCAATTGCAGCAAACCTTCGATCAGCTCCGGCTGTTGTTGATCGAGCAAAAAGCGGTCCGCGAGGTCCAGATCGATTGCATCGCGACCGTTCATCCGGGCGCCGGTCAAGCCGAGAAACAACCCGAGCTTGCCGGGCAGCCGCGACAGAAACCAGCTGGCGCCGACGTCCGGGTACAAACCGATACTGATCTCCGGCATCGCCAGTCGGCTGCTCGGCGTGACAACCCGAATGCCCGCCCCTTGCAGCAGCCCCATGCCGCCACCCAACACGTAACCATGACCCCAGCAGATCAACGGTTTCGGGTAGGTGTGCAACTTGAAGTCGAGGCGATATTCTGCCGCGAAGAAGTGCGCAGCCAGGGGCGGTACTTCCCCGGGATGGGCGCGACACGCTTCCACCAGACTGCGCACTTCACCGCCGGCGCAAAAGGCCTTGTCGCCATTGCCGCGCAGCAGTACACAAACGATCTGTGGTTCCTTGGCCCAGGCGTCCAGTTGATCGCGCAAGGCGTTGATCATCGGCAAGGAGAGGGCGTTGAGGGACTTTTCGGCATCCAGGCTGGCGATGCCGATGCGTGCGCCGTCGGTGCCGGTGAGTTCTTCGAAGTGCAGATTCATCATGACCTCGATCGGGAATTTGAGCGTTCAGTATGATCGCTCTATAGGAAAATGCCGGATCTGCGTCAGATCAATTGACAAGCGTGATGGGCTTTCCTAGGGTTCGCCCCATTGTTTTTGCCGGATGTAACCATGACTGCTGACGACCGTATCAAACTCGAACCGAGCTGGAAGGAGGCCCTGCGTGCCGAATTCGACCAGCCTTACATGGCAGAGTTGCGCACATTCCTGCAACAGGAGCGCGCGGCGGGCAAGGAGATCTATCCGCCGGGACCGTTGATTTTCAACGCGCTCAACTCCACGCCGCTGGACAAGGTCAAGGTGGTCATCCTCGGGCAGGATCCATACCACGGCCCGGGTCAGGCCCATGGGCTGTGCTTCTCGGTGCAACCGGGTGTACCGGCGCCGCCGTCGCTGGTGAACATCTATAAAGAGTTGAAACGCGACCTGAACATCGACATCCCCAACCATGGCTACCTGCAGAGTTGGGCGGAGCAGGGCGTGCTGATGCTCAATACCACCATGACCGTGGAGCGGGCGAATGCCAACGCCCACGCGGGCAAGGGCTGGCAGCACTTTACCGACCGGATTATCGAAGTGGTCAGCGAGCACCAGCCGCATCTGGTGTTTTTGCTGTGGGGCGCGCATGCCCAGAGCAAGCAGAAACTCATCGACGCCACCAAGCATTTGGTATTGACGTCGGTCCACCCGTCACCACTGTCGGCTTATCGCGGCTTCCTCGGGTGCGGGCATTTCAGTCGGGCGAACAAGTTTCTGGAACAGAATGGCGAGACGCCGATCGAGTGGCGGTTGCCGCCGGTGTGAAGAGTGTGAAGAGTGTGGCGAGGGGGCTCATATCAGACGGAATCCGGCTCCCGGTTCCAATACCTGAACAACGGCTCTGCCAAAAACAACACGAACAACAGCCGCATCACCTGCATCGCCGTCACCAGCGGCACTGACAATTGCAGGGTCTCAGCCGTCAAACTCATCTCGGCAATCCCGCCGGGCATCATGCCCAGCGTCAGCGAACGCAGATCCAGATGGGTCAATACACTCAAACCCAGCGCCGCCAGCGTGGCGATCAACATGGTCAAGACCGTGCCGATCAGGGTCCGGCCCATGAAGGACGGTGCCCGTCGGAAGAACTGTCGATTGAAGTGGCAGCCCAACCCGCTGCCGATCAGCCACTGGCCGATCTGACTGCCGCCGTTGGGCAAGCCGATGTGCAGGTCCCAACCAATGCTCACTGCCGCACTCACCAGCAACGGCCCGAACAGCCAGGGGTTGGGTTGCCGCAGGCGCTCCCAGATCCAGGCGGCCAGGGCGCCCGCCGGGAACAGAAGGGCCAGCCACCACCAGTTGACGGTCGCTGCATGCAAGGCCGGCGCACCGTCGCCCAACAGATACTTGAACGCCGCCGGCACACACAGCACCACCACCAGCACCCGCAAGCTTTGTCCCGCCGCGACACGGCTGAGCACCGCGCCATTGCGGGCGCCGAGGTTGACCATCTCCCCGGAGCCACCGGGCATGCTGGAAAAGAACGCCGTGGCGCGATCTTCGCCGGTACGCCGCATCAACCAGACCCCGACCACCGCGGACAGGCTGGTGACCAACGCACCGAAGAAGATCAGACCGAAGTGGCTCAGCACCTGCTCCATCACCACCGGGGTGAAGTGCAGGCCGATGCCGATGCCGACAACCCACTGGCCGCACTTGCGCCCGCCAGGGATTTCCGCCAGTTGCCAGGGTGTCAGGCAGCGCACGAGGATGATCGCCAGTAACGAGCCGACCATCCACGGTAGAGGCCAGCCGATCTGGCTGGCGAGGTAACCGCCCAGCAGACCGACCAGCGGTGTACCCCACCAGGCTTTGAAGGGTGTTCGATCAGGCATCGGCGATAGCGCGCCGGGCGACCGAACGTTTGCGCCAGATGCGCAGCAGCGGCATCAGCAACATGATGGCAGTCAGCACCCAGCAACCGAACGTGATCGGGCTCGACCAGAGGATTTCCAGTGCACCGTTGGAAATCGACAGCGCGCGACGCAGGTTCTGTTCCATCAGACCACCGAGGATGAAGCCCAGCAGTACCGGCGACAACGGGAAGTCCAGCTTGCGCAGGATGTAGCCGAAGATGCCGATGCCGATCATCAGGAACAGGTCGAAGGTGGTGGCGTGTACGGCGTAGACGCCGATCCCGGTGATGATCGCGATCACCGGCACCAGTGCCCAGTTCGGCACGGCGAGGATGCGGGTGAAGATGCGGATCATCGGGATGTTGAGGATCACCAGCATCACGTTGGCGACGAACAACGACGCGATCAGGCCCCAGACGATGTCTGGCTGCTGCTGGAATAACAGCGGGCCCGGGGTGATGTTGTACAGCGACAGTGCGCCGATCATCACCGCCGTGGTCCCCGAGCCCGGAACACCGAGGGTCAGCATCGGCACCAGGGCACCGCAGGCTGCGCCACCGATGGCGGTTTCCGGAGCCGCGAGGCCACGCATGTCGCCTTGGCCGAAAGTGCCCTTGGCACCGGCGATACGTTTCTCGGTCATGTAGGCCACCGCGCTGGCCAGCGTCGCGCCGGCACCCGGCAACACGCCCATGATGAAGCCCAGCAAACCGCAACGGACGTTCACCACGAACACCGCCGAAGCTTCCTTGAAGTTGAACATCATGCGCCCGGTGGCTTTCACCGCTTCCTGGCCACGGTGGGTTTTTTCCAGCAGCAAGAGGATTTCGCTGATGGAGAACAGGCCCAATACCAGCACGACGAACTGAATGCCGTCTGTCAGATGAATGTTATCCCCGGTGAAGCGGTATACGCCGCTGTTGGCATCGATGCCGACGCTCGACAGAAACAGACCGATCAGCGCTGCAATGAAGGTCTTGAGCGGTCGGTCGCCGGCCATGCCGCCGAGACAGACAATCGCAAACACCATCAGTACGAAATACTCCGCCGGCCCGAAGGCAATCGCCCATTTCGCCAGCAACGGGGCGAACAGCACCATGCCACAAGTCGCGATGAAGGCACCGATGAACGAACTCCACGCCGACAGCGACAGCGCTACACCGGCCAGACCCTTGCGGGCCATCGGGTAACCGTCGAGGGTGGTCATGACGGTGGAGGCTTCGCCCGGAATGTTCAGCAGGATGGAGCTGATCCGTCCGCCGTATTCGCAACCCAGGTACACCGCCGCCAGCAGGATCAACGCCGACTCCGGTGGCAGGCCGAGGGCGAACGCGATCGGAATCAGCAACGCCACGCCGTTGATCGGCCCCAGCCCCGGCAGCAGCCCGACGACGGTCCCGATCAAGGTGCCGCACAGTGCGGTCACCAGGTTGTACGGGCTCAGCGCAACGCCGAAGCCCTGACCCAAATAGCCAAGAGTATCCATATCAGTTCTCCAGAACGTCGAGCACGCCCAACGGCAGTGGCACGTCCATCAACTTGTCGAACAGCAGATAAAGACCGATGGCCATCAGGCTGATGATCACCGCGCTGGGCAGCCAGCGGCCGCCATACAGGCGTGCCATCGGGACCCCGATCAGAATGCTGGCGACGATGAAGCCAAGAGGTTCGAAGGCCCCGGCGAACACCAGCAACAGCGCCACGCAGATGCCGATCTTGATCAGGGTTTCGCGGTCCAGTTTCGGGTCGTCATCGCTGTGCACGATCGGCGCCGGCCGAAATACCATGTACAGCAAGGCCAGGCCCATCAGGCCGAGCATCAGCAGGGGAAAGGCGCGAGGCCCGACCGGTTCGTAGGAAAAAGCCGCTTGATACGGCCACGCCATCAGCGCCAGGCCGACACAGGCCAGCAACAGCACCGAAGCAAAAATGCGTTGTATGAGCATGGGGAACTCCTGGGCCACGACCCCGAGAACCGGGGCCGCAGCCGCTAGACAGAGGCGATCACTGGATCAGGCCGAACTCTTTGGCCAGCACTTTGTAGTCCGCGACCTGCTTCTTCACGTAGGTGTCGAGCTCCGGGCCGGTCATGGCGAACGGGAACAGTTCACGCTGATCGCGCAGCTTGGCGAAATCCTCGGAGGCCAGCAGTTTGTCGAAGGCGTTTTTCCACCAGGCGTAGTCTTCGTCGCTGACTTTTGGCCCGAGGTAGAAGCCGCGAACCACCGGCCAGACGATGTTGTAGCCTTGCTCTTTAGCGGTCGGAATGTCTTTCATTTCCGGCTCGTCCAGACGCTTCTCGGAGAACACCGCCAGCAGACGCATGTCACCGCTCAGGATGTGTGGCATGGAGTCGGAGATGTCGGTGCTGCCAACCTGGATGTGGCCGCCGAGCAGGGCGGTGGCGATTTCACCGCCGCCTTCGAGGGCGACGTAACGCAGGTCGCGCGGGTTGATCCCGGCTGCCTTGGCGATCAGGGCGGTTTGCATCCAGTCCTGGCTGCCGACGGTGCCGCCGGAACCGATCACCACCGAGCTTGGGTCTTTCTTCAGGGCTTTGACCAGATCGTCCAGGGTCTTGTAGGGCGAATCGCTTTTCACCGCAATGGCGCCATAACTGGTGCCAACGGCCGCTAGCCAGCGCACGGCGCTTTCATCGAAACGCCCGAATTTGCCTTGCGCCAGGTTCAGCAACGAACCGCTGGACCAGGCCACCAGCGTACCGGCATCGGCCGGGCGCTGAGCGACCACAGCGTTGTACGCCACCGCGCCGACACCGCCGGGCATGTAGGTCACGCGCATCGGTTTGGTCAGCAGTTTTTCGTTGACCAGCGCGCTTTGCGCCAGTTTGCAGGTGAGGTCGAAACCACCGCCCGGCGAGGCTGGGGCGATGCATTCCGGGCGTTTGGGTTCGGCCAGCAATTGGCCGGCGAACAGCATGATGCCGGTGGCCAGAGCAACTTTACGCAGTGACAGGTTCATTCAAGTCTCCTTAAGAGTTTTTGTTATGGACGTACTGAATTACCAAAGGGCAACGCTATAGCTCACCAGCAGACGCACTTCATCGGCATCGCGAGCGGAGTAGTTGGAACGGTAGGTGGCATTACGCAGGCGTACGGCAACGTCCTTGAGGGCGCCGCTTTGTACGACGTATTTGATCTCGGTGTTGCGTTCCCACTCTTTGCCTTCATCACCGTTCTTGAGCTTGATGTTGTCGCCGCTCACGTAACGGCTCATGAAGCTCAGGCCGGGAACGCCGAGTTTGGCGAAATCATAGTCGTAACGTGCCTGCCAGGAGTGTTCTTCGGCGCCGGCAAAGTCATTGATCTGCACGAAGTTGACCAGGTACGGATCGCTGCCATCGACGTAGGGGAAGGCGCTGTCACCGGACATGCGCTGATAGCCGGCGCTGAGTTTATGCCCGCTCAAGGCGTAGCTCACCAGCCCGTTCAGGGATTTGTTGTCGATCTTGCCGCCACGGGCCGCGCCCTCATCGTCACTGATGGCAAACCGCAGGTCGGTACCGAAAGTGCCGGGGCCGAACGGTTGCGAAGCGACAACACCGAGGAAGTGCTGGTTGTAGACTTCATCGAGTTGAGCGAAGTGGTAGCTGCCGGTGATCTTGTCGGTGAACTTGTAGTCCACGCCGCCAAAGTCAAAATGCTTGCCTGCCACGGTGCCGGCGAAGCGGCTGTTCTTGTTGTTGAGGGCGATGTCTTCGAAGTCGGTGCTGTCGCGGTCCTTGGCTTTCTCCAGACGCCCGCCGGTGAAGGTCAGGTTCTTGATCTCTTTGGAGGTCAGCATCCCGCCTTCAAAGGTCTGCGGCAGAATGCGGCCGTCGTTGGGCTTGAGGATCGGCAGTTCCGGAATCAGGCTGCCGATTTTCAGTTCCGTGGCGGAGATCTTCACTTTGCCGGTCAGGCCGAGCTTGGAATACTCGTTCGCCGCGCGCCCGTCGTCATGGGTTGGCAGCAGGCCGGTACCGGTGCGGTCCGGACTCGAATCGAGTTTTACCCCCAGCATGCCCAGCGCATCGACACCAAACCCCACGGTGCCGTCGGTGTAACCCGATTGCAGATTGAGCATGAACCCCTGGGCCCATTCGTCCCGCTTGGATTGCTGGGCGCTGGTGCCATCGCGAAAGTCGCGGTTGAAATACATGTTGCGGGTTTCGAAGGTTGCCTTACTGTCTTCGAAGAAGGCAGCCTGGCTCAACGGCGAAAAGCCGACGAGGGCGGCGGCGCTGACAAGGGCGGTGTGGTTGAGGCGGGAAAAACGAACAGGCGGGCGAGCCTGAAGCTGCATGGACAGCATGGTGACATACTCCGTTTATTATTCTTATTGGCGAAAACGCTTCGGGGCGTTTTTCGTATCGCTATGTGCTCTGACTACGGCAGTGAAAGCTGTCCGTAGCGGGACTCTAACCGGCCAACCTTTCGCTAACCTTTCAGCTGACTTTCACGGTTTTCGGGCTTCACAGCGACGGATGCGGCTGTAAACTCCGCGCCAAAGAATGGCGTCGACCATCCCTGAATGAGGTAAAGATCCATGCGTGTTCTGCTCGTCGAAGACCATCTGCAGCTTGCCGAAAGTGTCGCCCAGGCGCTCAAGAGCACCGGGCTGACCGTGGATGTGCTGCACGACGGTGTGGCGGCCGACCTGGCCTTGAGCAGCGAGGAATACGCCATGGCGATCCTCGATGTCGGCCTGCCGCGCATGGACGGTTTCGAAGTGCTGGCGCGCTTGCGGGCCCGGGGCAAGAACCTGCCGGTGCTGATGTTGACCGCCCGCAGCGACGTCAAGGATCGGGTCCATGGCCTGAACCTGGGGGCTGACGATTATCTGGCCAAACCTTTCGAACTGACCGAACTCGAAGCCCGGGTCAAAGCCTTGCTGCGCCGCAGTGTGCTCGGCGGTGAACGCCAGCAGCGCTGTGGCGTGCTGGCTTACGATCTGGACACCCGGCGCTTCACCCTCGGCGAAGAATTGCTGACCCTGACCTCCCGCGAGCAGGCAGTGCTCGAAGCCCTGATCGCCCGTCCCGGCCGGGTGATGAGCAAGGAGCAATTGGCGGCTCAGGTCTTCGGCCTGGATGAGGAGGCCAGTCCCGATGCCATCGAGATCTACGTCCACCGCTTGCGCAAAAAACTCGACGGCCAACCGGTGGCCATCGTGACCTTCCGTGGCCTTGGCTATTTGCTGGAAAGCCGCGATGCATAAGCTCAGCAGCCTGCGTTGGCGGTTGCTGTGGAACCTCGCGCTGCTGCTGGTGGTGTTGATGCTCGCCAGTGGTTTGAGTGCGTACTGGAACGGTCGCGAAGCCGCCGACACCGCGTATGACCGGACCTTGCTGGCCTCGGCGCGGACCATCGCCGCCGGCCTGTCCCAGCGCGACGGCAGCCTCAGCGCCAACGTGCCTTACGTGGCCCTCGACACGTTCGCCTACGACAGCGCCGGGCGGATTTTTTACCTGGTCAACGACATCAATCAGAAGCTGATTTCGGGCTACGAAAACCTGCCGCCACCACCACCGGGAACGCCGCGCACTGATGACTATCCGGCGCTGGCGCGTTTCTACAATGCTACCTATCAAGGGCAGAACGTGCGGGTGGTCAGCCTGCTCAAAGCGGTCAGCGAACCGAACATGAACGGCATGGCGGAGATCCGCGTGGCGGAAACCGATGAGGCGCGGGTCCGCATGGCGCGCAGCCTGATGGCCGACACCTTGTTGCGGCTGGGCATGCTGGCGATCGGTGCGTTGTTGCTGGTGTGGTTTGCGGTCAGTGCGGCGCTGCGTCCACTGGAGCGCTTGCGTACCGCGGTGGAAGAGCGTCAACCCGATGACTTGCGCCCCTTGCCACTGGTGGAAGTGCAGCACGAGCTGGGGCCGCTGGTGCGTGCGCTCAATCACTTTACCGAGCGGTTGCGCGGGCAGTTCGAGCGCCAGGCGCAATTCATCGCCGATGCCGCCCATGAACTGCGCACGCCGCTGGCGGCGCTCAAGGCTCGCCTCGAACTGGGCTTGCGCTCGAACGAACCCGAAACCTGGCGCAGTACCCTGGAAGCCGCCGCCCAGAGCACGGATCGCCTGACCCATCTGGCCAATCAATTGCTCTCGCTGGCACGGGTCGAGAATGGCGCCCGGGCCATCGCCGAGGGCGGTGCGCAGTTGCTCGATCTCAGTCAATTGGCCCGTGAACTGGGCATGGCCATGGCGCCGCTGGCCCATGCACGTGGCGTGGCACTGGCGCTGGAAGCTGACGAGCCGGTGTGGATGCGTGGTGAGCCGACGCTGCTGAACGAGCTGTTGAGCAATCTGGTGGACAACGCACTGGCCCACACGCCACCGGGCGGCAATGTGATTCTGCGGGTCACGGCGCCGGCGGTGCTGGAGGTCGAGGACGATGGTCCGGGAATTCCCCTTGAAGAGCGGGAGCGGGTGTTCGAGCGTTTTTACCGGCGCAACCAGCAGGTGGCGGGATCGGGATTGGGGCTGGCGATTGTCGGCGAGATCTGCCGCGCCCATCTGGCGCAGATCAGCCTGCACGATGGCGAGTTGGCGGGGCTGAAAGTGCGGGTAAGTTTTATTGCGGGGGAGTGAACACACTCACACCTGTGGAGAGAGGCTTGTTGTGGTGAGGGAGCAAGCTCCCTCGCCACAGAAATCAGTAAAACATCGACCGCGACTCTTCCAGATCCTTGCACATTGCTTCGTTCTCCGGATCGATTCCCAGCTTCTTGAAGGCTGGCACACTGAACGGGTCGATACGGGCCAGGGGATGGTCGGTGTCCTTGTGGCAATACAGGCTGGCCACTTGCACCAGATCGACATAGTCGACCCGCGCCGATTGCCGCTTGAAATCCAGATACAGCCCCGGCAATTGCACCAGCATTTCCGGAAAATCCCAGACCCTGAGCAATTTATCGCCGAGCAGCGGATGGATGCGTTCGATCACATGGTTGAGGCTGACCGGGTCCGACAGCAATTCATAGTGATCTTCGGCGTAGGTCAGGATCGGCAGCACGCCAATCTGATGCACCAGCCCGCCGAGCGCCGCTTGATCAGGCTTGAGTTGTGTGTAGCTGCGGCACAACGCATAGCTGACGCCGGCGATTTCCAGGCTTTTGCGCCAGACCTCGCGCATTTTCTGTTCCACCACTTCGGAACGGGCATTGAAAATCTGTTCCATCACCAGGCCGATGGCCAGGTTGCTGCTGTAATTGACGCCCAGCCGGGTGATGGCCGTGTGCAAGTCAGTCACTTCCTGGGTCGCGCGCAGCAACGGGCTATTGACCACTTTGATCAGTCGCGCCGACAGCGCGGTGTCACGGCCGATCACTTTGCTCAGGGTACTGACACTGATTTCCGGGTCTTCGGCGGCCTTGCGAATCTGCAGGGCCACTTCCGGTAATGTTGGCAGAACCAGGTCATCATTATCGATGGCCTCAACCAAATCCTGTTGGACCTTATCCGCCAGCTCACTCATTTCTTTTCTCTAGGGTATTGCGACAAGTGCTGCTGTTAACGCTGGATTTCGCGATCACGATCCAGTTGGTAAGGCAGGTCGAGCAAATGCAGGCCCGGACCTTCGAGTGCGCCAAGGTGCAGGTTGCCATCTTCTGCAGCTTCGGCTTGCAGCACGGCCAGGAGTTCAATGTTTTGCTCGGTGCGAGCAGCGATCACCACTTCACCAATCGAACTGCCGTGAGTCGGGGAGAACAGTGGCGTGCCGGGTTCAGGCAGTTCACTACCTTCCAGTTGCAAGCGATACAGACGACGCTTGAGTTTGCCCAGGTATTGCATGCGCGCAACGATTTCCTGGCCAGTGTAGCAACCCTTCTTGAAGCTCACGCCGCCGACGGCTTGCAGATTGAGCATCTGCGGGATGAACAGCTCGCGGGTGCTGGGCATGACCTGGCCGATCCCAGCGCGGATCTGGCCCAGCAGCCATTGATTCAGTTCGCCTTCGGCCAGCAGGGCGGACAGCTTGCCCTTGATGGTGTCGGCTTGATCGGCGTTCACCCAGAGTTCAGCGCGCTCAGGCGAGACGCGAAGGGCGATCAGGCCGTCATTACGCACGACGCTGTCGGTGTCGACCGGTAGCGCCAGGCCCAGGCTGGCCAGTGCCGCATCGCCATGCTCAAGGCCAAAACGAACCCAGCCGGCACTTTCGTCGGTCAGTTTCGATTTGGAGAACACCGCGTACTTTTTCAGGTCCGCCAATTGCGGCTCCAGCAGCTCGCTGGCCATCGCCATGAGCACACCGTCGCCTTCCAGCAGAATGCGGAAACTCGACTGCATCCGGCCTTTCTGCGTGCAACGCGCGCCAAGGCTGGCCTGGGTTTCGCTCAGGTAATTGAGGTTGCAAGTCAATTGGCCTTGCAGGAATTTGCTGGCATCCGAGCCGCGTACCGCGAGAACGCCTTCGTGAGACAGGGTGCAGAAAAAAGCAGAATCGGCCATGGGTCATCGCAGGGTAAAGAGTCTGAGGGACATCATAAGGGGGCGCCCTTGAAATGGGTAGTTCACAAAGGATCGTCAGTGCCGACCAAAGCCGACTGTTCGGCTCGCCTCGGGGCTGTATACTTGCGGCCTATTTGAGGAGCGCTCCATGGTCGATAACGTTGAACTGAACCGCCTCTTTTGGCACAGCCGTCGCGGCATGCTGGAACTTGACGTGCTTCTGGTGCCGTTCGTGAAAGAGGTTTACGCGAATCTGAACGAGGTAGATCGCGCGCTGTATGTCCGCCTGCTGGAGTGCGAGGATCAGGACATGTTCGGCTGGTTCATGGAACGCGCCGAATCGGAAGATCCGGAGCTGCAGCGCATGGTTCGCATGATCCTGGATCGTGTCCAGCCCAAGTAACGCGTTCGAATGCCGCTGGCATGCCTCACGGCAGTTGCTGGCGGCCTATCTTCTCGCCCAGCTGTTCGCGTTGGGTTCGCTGTTTCTTCTCTCGATACCGCTCTGGGCCAACCTGCTCGGCGTAGCGTTGTGCGTGGCTCACAGCATGTGGGTATTGCCGCGACAGATTCTGCTGACACACCCACAGGCTTTTCGCGGCTTGCGTCGCGATGCCGATGGCTGGCAGTTGTGGAGTCAGGCGCAAGGTTGGCAACCCGTACAGCTACGGCCGGACAGCCTGGCGCTGCCGTTGGTTGTGGTGCTGCGCTTTCGCCTGCGGGGCGAGCGAGGTGTCAGGGCGATATGCGTGCCGCGGGATTCGCAGGCGGCGGATGTGCACCGACGCCTGCGGGTTCGGCTCAAGTTCAGTCGGCGTAGGTGGGCGGCACCAGAATAGTGTCCAGGGCGACCGGCAGCAGGTTCGGGTAGTCGAGGGTGTAATGCAGGCCGCGACTTTCCTTGCGTTCCATGGCCGACCGGATCATCAGGTCTGCTACCTGAGCCAGGTTCCTCAACTCGATCAGGTCTCGGCTCACTTTATAGTTGCTGTAGAACTCGTCGATTTCGTCCAGCAATAACTGCACTCGGTGCTGGGCTCGTTGCAGGCGCTTGTTGGTGCGCACGATGCCCACATAGTCCCACATGAATCGCCGCAGTTCGTCCCAGTTGTGCGCGATGATCACGTCTTCGTCGGAGTCGGTGACCTGGCTGGCATCCCAGACGGGCAGGGCGGTCGGAATCGACACCTCTGGCAACTGCTCAAGAATGTCCGTCGCCGCCGAACGGGCATAAACGAAACATTCCAGCAGCGAGTTGCTGGCCATGCGGTTGGCGCCATGCAGGCCGGTGAAGCTGGTTTCACCAATCGCATACAGGCCCGGCACGTCGGTGCGGCCCCGCTGATCGACCATCACGCCGCCGCAGGTGTAGTGCGCCGCCGGCACCACCGGAATCGGTTGTTTGGTGATGTCGATCGAGAATTCCAGGCAGCGTTCATAGACCGTCGGGAAGTGCGTCTTGATGAAGTCTTCAGGCTTGTGGCTGATGTCCAGGTAAACGCAGTCGATACCCAGGCGCTTCATCTCATGGTCGATGGCGCGGGCGACGATGTCCCGTGGTGCCAGTTCGGCCCGTGGATCGAAGCGCTGCATGAAGCGTTCGCCGTTAGGCAGCTTCAAGTGTCCGCCTTCGCCGCGCAGGGCTTCGGTTATCAGGAAACTCTTGGCTTGCGGGTGATAAAGGCAGGTCGGGTGGAACTGGTTGAACTCCAGGTTCGCCACCCGGCAGCCCGAACGCCAGGCCATGGCGATGCCATCACCGCAGGCGCCATCAGGGTTGCTGGTATAGAGGTAGACCTTCGCCGCGCCGCCCGACGCAAGGATCACGAAGCGCGCACCGTAAGTGTCGACTTCACCCGTGCTGCGGTTGAGGACGTAGGCACCGAGGCAGCGGTCGCCTTCAAGGCCCAGGCGCTTTTCGGTGATCAGATCGATTGCGACCCGCTGTTCCAGCAGCTCGATGTTGGGCCGCTGTATGGCCTGGTCGAGCAGGGTTCTGAAGATCGCCGCACCTGTCGCATCGGCGGCGTGGATGATGCGTCGATGGCTGTGACCGCCTTCGCGGGTCAGGTGAAACTCGAAACCGCCGTCTTCGGTGCCGGACTGTTCGTCACGGGTAAAGGGTACGCCTTGGTCGATCAGCCATTGAATCGCTTCTCTGCTGTGCTCGACGGTAAAGCGCACGGCGTCTTCATGGCACAGGCCACCCCCGGCGTTGAGGGTATCGTCGACGTGGGACTCGACAGTATCGGTGTCATCCAGGACGGCGGCGACACCGCCCTGGGCCCAGAAGGTCGAGCCATTGGCGAGGTCGCCTTTGCTCAATACGGCGATGCGCAAATGACCGGGCAAGGTCAGCGCAAGACTCAAGCCGGCAGCACCGCTGCCAATTACCAGAACATCGTGTTGAAACTGTTGGCTCATTTCAGGATTCCGCTCAAAGCGACCCGGGTCGGGGGTGGCGCAAGACAGCTGGATCGGCGAGTCAGGACAGCCACACAGCCCACTAGTATATAGAGGGGGGGAGCGGCACAATAGCCGGGCCCACATGGCATTGTGAAACTACTGTGACGGAAAAGACTGGACTCTTCGTCGGAAGTTTTTTTGACTGTGTTGGCGACAAGGCGACTGTATCGTGGATTTAACAGTCTTTTTCGTTTCACGGTTGCACAATGTTGGTTTCAGGCGGCTATAAATATGGAACTTTTGCCAAAGGCTCAAGATCAATAGACGGTTGCCTGGAACAAGGGACAGTGTCGGTTTCGGTGCGGGACTTGCGGTTAGGTCCCTGCTGACGAATCCGATGACAAGATTATTCGCGCAGCCTGGGTTTCCCGCGCTGCGCTTTTCGTGCGTGCCAAATCAGAGCCCGCAGGAAACTTGCTTGGAGGGGGAGAACTTTTGCGAAAAGCCCGAGTCTATGTTTGCAAGTCTGGTCGTTCAGTAATGCAAGCCTCCTTCGAGCTTATCGAGGAGTGTTCATGCTAACCCAGGAAGAGGATCAGCAGCTGGTCGAGCGCGTTCAACGCGGCGACAAGCGAGCTTTCGATCTGCTAGTGCTGAAATACCAGCACAAAATTCTCGGGTTGATCGTGCGTTTCGTGCACGACACCCATGAAGCCCAGGATGTCGCACAGGAAGCCTTTATCAAGGCATACCGTGCACTTGGTAATTTTCGCGGAGATAGCGCGTTTTATACGTGGCTTTACCGTATCGCCATCAACACGGCGAAAAACTATCTGGTTTCACGCGGCCGTCGGCCGCCGGATAGCGATGTCAGTTCCGAGGATGCAGAGTTCTACGATGGCGATCATGGCCTCAAGGATCTCGAGTCGCCAGAACGTGCATTGCTGCGGGATGAGATCGAAGGCACCGTCCATCGAACCATTCAGCAACTGCCAGAAGATTTGCGTACGGCTTTAACTTTACGTGAATTCGATGGTCTGAGTTACGAGGACATTGCCAGCGTCATGCAGTGTCCGGTGGGTACCGTGCGCTCCCGGATCTTCCGCGCCCGGGAGGCCATCGATAAAGCCCTGCAGCCGTTGTTGCAGGAAAACTGAGACAGCGGCGACAGCCAAGAGAGGAACGCCATGAGTCGTGAAGCCCTGCAGGAATCGCTGTCCGCAGTGATGGATAACGAAGCGGACGAACTGGAATTGCGTCGGGTGTTGAATGCCTTCGACGATGTTGAAACCCGCGAAACCTGGGCTCGTTACCAGATCGCTCGGGCAGTCATGCACAAGGACCTGCTGCTCCCTCGTCTGGACATCGCTGCGGCAGTTTCTGCTGCGCTGGCTGACGAAGCCGTACCGGCAAAAGCCTCTCGTGGTCCATGGCGCAGCCTGGGTCGTCTGGCAGTCGCTGCTTCGGTGACCATTGCCGTGCTGGCAGGTGTACGTCTGTACAACCAGGACGAGATCGCAGGTGTCGAACTGGCTCAGCATTCTAATCAGCCAAGTCTGACCACTCCTCAGGTCAAGGGTCCCGCTGTATTGGCAGGCTACAATGAGAGTTCGGACGCCACTGGCCCTATGGCCAACGGTGTATTGCAAGGTCAGCCAGGCTGGCACGATCAGCGTCTGCCAGGTTACTTGCGCCAACATGCTCAACAGGCTGCACTGAAAGGTACTGAGAGCGCTCTGCCTTACGCTCGTGCAGCAAGCCTGGAAAACCGTTAAGGAGGATCATGCGCGCCATACCTCTACTTACGCTTCTGCTCAGTGGCTGGTTTATTGTTCCAGCCCATGCCGATGAAGCCCAGGACTGGCTGAAGCGTCTGGGACAGGCGGAGCAAACGCAGAGCTTTCACGGTACTTTCGTCTACGAGCGTAACGGTAGTTTTTCTACCCATAACATCTGGCATCGCGTCCAGGATGGCAAAGTCCAAGAGCGTTTACTTCAGCTCGACGGTTCGGCCCAGGAAGTCGTGCGCATTGATGGGCATACTCAATGCGTCAGCGGCACCCTGATGGCAGGGCTGGGGGACTCACCCAACTCCGCTGCTCGTGCACTCGATCCACAAAAGCTAAAGAATTGGTATGACCTTGCCGTCATCGGCAAGTCGCGCGTGGCCGGGCGTTCGGCGGTGATCGTCTCGTTGACACCTCGCGATCAGCACCGCTATGGTTTTGAACTGCATCTGGACAAGGAAACAGGCTTGCCGTTGAAGTCATTGTTGCTCAATGACAAAGGGCAACTGCTGGAACGGTTCCAGTTCACCCGGCTGGATACTGCCGAGGTGCCTTCCGACAGCGATTTGCAGGCAGGTTCCGAGTGCAAGCCCATTAACCTGGACAGTGACAAGGCGTCCGCCGTCAAGACTGCGCAGGTCTGGCATTCTGACTGGTTGCCGCCAGGTTTCGAACTGACCAGCAGTAACTCTCACAAGGATCCGGATACCAAAGTCCAGGTCAACAGTCTGATGTTCGACGACGGTCTGGCCCGATTCTCGGTGTTCCTTGAGCCATTGAATGGGGCAACAGTCACCGACACCCGTACCCAGCTGGGGCCAACAGTCGCTGTGTCCCGTCGCTTGACCACTCCGCAAGGCGAAATAATGGTGACCGTGGTCGGTGAAATACCGATTGGTACCGCCGAACGGATTGCGCTGTCCATGCGCAACGATGCCGCGGCTACCAACAAGCAGTGAGCTGATCAGTCATGCTCATCAATCGGGGCTGTAGGGTGCGGGAGGTTGGCAATGGCTGCCCCGTCGTTGAGGCCTCGAAATGTTTTGCCGAGCATTTTCATTTGCAAATATCCCGAAAATTTTTTATAGGTCAGAGCCCCTCGGCTCTGGCCTTGTTTGTTGTTCCCGGAACAAAAATACCGGCGTATCGTTTCCGGTGTTCCTTGCTCCATATCGCTTAACCATGCTCGTCGTAACGGGAGCCGTATGTCGATACCACGCTTGAAGTCTTATCTCTCCATTTTTGCCACCGTGCTGGTGCTCGGTCAGGCGGTCACTGCGCAAGCGGCCGACTTGCCTGACTTCACGCAACTGGTCGAGCAGGCCTCGCCCGCGGTGGTGAATATCAGTACTACCCAGAAGTTGCCGGAACGCAAAGTGTCCAGCGAGCAAATGCCTGATCTTGAAGGCTTGCCGCCGATGCTGCGCGAGTTCTTTGAGCGTGGTATGCCGCAGCAGCCACGCTCACCTCGTGGCGATCGCCAGCGCGAAGCGCAGTCCCTGGGATCGGGTTTCATCATTTCGCCTGACGGCTACATCCTGACAAACAACCATGTGATCGCCGATGCCGACGAGATTCTCGTGCGCCTCGCCGATCGCAGTGAGTTGAAAGCCAAGCTGATCGGTACCGATCCGCGTTCCGACGTCGCCTTGCTGAAAATCGAAGGCAAGAACCTGCCGGTTCTGAAGCTCGGCAAATCGCAGGACCTGAAAGCCGGTCAGTGGGTCGTGGCCATCGGCTCGCCGTTCGGCTTTGATCACACAGTGACCCAAGGCATCGTCAGTGCCATCGGTCGCAGCCTGCCGAACGAAAACTATGTGCCGTTCATCCAGACCGACGTGCCGATCAACCCGGGTAACTCCGGTGGTCCGCTGTTCAACCTGGCCGGTGAAGTGGTCGGCATCAACTCGCAGATCTACACCCGTTCCGGCGGCTTCATGGGCGTGTCGTTCGCGATCCCTATCGATGTGGCGATGGACGTTTCCAATCAGCTGAAAAGCGGCGGTAAAGTCAGCCGTGGCTGGTTGGGTGTGGTGATCCAGGAAGTGAGCAAAGATCTGGCCGAGTCGTTCGGTCTTGAGAAACCGGCCGGTGCGCTGGTGGCTCAGATCCAGGATGACGGTCCGGCTGCCAAGGGTGGCCTGCAAGTGGGCGACGTGATCCTGAGCATGAACGGTCAACCGATCGTCATGTCCGCCGATCTGCCGCACTTGGTGGGGGCGCTGAAGGCCGGCTCGAAAGCCAATCTTGAGGTGATCCGCGAAGGCAAACGCAAGAATGTCGAGCTGACCGTCGGCGCTATCCCTGAAGAAGGCAAAGAGCTGGACGCCCAGCCTAAATCTGGCGCGGAGCGCAGCAGCAATCGCCTGGGTGTTTCCGTGGCCGAATTGACCGATGAGCAGAAGAAAGCCTACGACCTTAAAGGTGGTGTGGTAATCAAGGACGTGCAGGACGGTCCTGCTGCCCTGATCGGCTTGCAGCCTGGTGATGTGATCACTCACCTGAACAACCAGGCGATCGGCTCCACCAAGGAGTTCACCGAGATCGCCAAGGCGTTGCCGAAGAACCGCTCGGTGTCGATGCGGGTTCTGCGCCAGGGGCGCGCCAGCTTCATCACCTTCAAACTGGCTGAATAAACCGGTTGTCGGCTGAATAAAAAACCGCCTCGAAAGAGGCGGTTTTTTTGTACCTGAATTTTGACCTCGAAGCGGTCAGCCCATCATGTCCTTGACCATGCGTTCCTGCTCCATCAGCTCGCGTTGCCGTGCGTCGATCCGCGATGACAGCGGGAAGTTGCTGCCCGCCTTGCGTTTGGCGAAGTCCAGTTGCTGGATCGCCTGGCGATAATCGCCGATCAGTGCGAAGTACTCTGCACGAGCTTGATGCAGGCCGATGATGTTGCCCGACAGGCCGCGAGTCTCGGCCACCAGGTACCAGACGTCCGGATCTTCGGGGCGGGTCTTGAGCAGGTTCTCCAGCGCTTTTTCCGCATCGGCTGCTCGATTCTGCTTGAGCAGCAGATCGACACGCACCTGATTCAGTGGGTAGTTGCCCGGATACTGAGTCAGCATCCGGTCAACCCGTGACTGAGCATCGGGCAGACGATTATTGGTGATGTCCAGATCGACCTGCGCCAGGTTGTAGATGATCTCGTTCGGCGACTTGGTCAGCAGCTGCTTGAGGTTCTCGCGAGCTTCATTCAGCTGGCCGCCCTTGATCTGGGCGATTGCCAGGCCATAGCGCGCGACGTCGTTTTTCGGGTTTTCATCGAGTTGGGCGCGGAAGCGCTTGGCACCCAAGCCTGGGGTTTCTTCATAGATCAGCTGCACGCGTGCACGAATCAGCTGATAACGCATGCTGTCTTCGATACCGCCCGGTTTGGCCTGTTCGGCACGGTTGCGGGTGTCGGCGATACGCGATTCGGTCACCGGGTGAGTCAGCAGGAATTCCGGCGGCTTGGCATCGTAGCGGTACTGGCGCATCAGCCGTTCGAACATGGTCGGCATCGAGCGCGGATCGTAACCGGCCTTCTCCAGATTCATGATGCCGATACGGTCGGCTTCCTGTTCGTTCTGGCGCGAGAACCGTCGTTGTTCCTGCATCGCCGCCGCCTGGGTGCCGGCAATGGTTGCGATCCCGGCATCGCCTGCGCCGGCAGCGGCAATCACGATCCCGGCCAGCAATGCAGCCATCATAGGAACTTGCATGCGTTGCGAGGCTTCGACACCACGGGCGAAGTGACGCTGCGACAAGTGGGCCAGTTCGTGGGCCAGGACCGAGGCATATTCGCCTTCGGTCTGGGCGTTGAGGAACAAGCCCCCGTTGACGCCGACGATCCCACCCGGCGCGGCGAAAGCGTTGAGCTGTGGGCTGTTGATCAGGATGAACTCCAGGCGCCGGTCATTGACCTGGCTGGTCTCCACAAGCCGGTAGACGCTGGACTCGACGTAATCCTTGAGTTGCGGATCGTTGAGTTGCGACACCTGGCTGCGCAGCATCGCCAGCCACGCACGGCCCAGTTGGTATTCCTGTTGCGGCGAGACGATGGCAGAACTGGCGTCACCGAGTGACGGCAAGTCGTCGGCGAAGCCCGGTGAGGCGAGCAGGCAAGCGAGCGTCAGCAGGGTAGGGCGCAAAAAAGTCATGCACAAAGCCTTAGTCGACAAAGACGTTACTGTAGCCGGACACTACGCTTGGGACCAGATATTCTAAGCGACTCAACCCCTGCCCCGGAGTGATTCGATGACTGACGCTGTAACCCACGACGCCGAGCTGGACGCCAGCGGTCTGAATTGTCCGCTGCCGTTGCTCAAGGCCAAGATGGAACTCAACCGACTGGCCAGCGGGGCGGTGCTCAAGGTGATTGCCACCGATGCGGGCTCTCAGCGCGATTTTCGCACCTTTGCCCGATTGGCCGGTCATACGCTGCTTCGTGAAGAAGATGAGGCGGGCGTTTACCGCTATTGGTTGAAAAAAGCCTGAAACCTGCGGCGTTCGTTCCTAAGGATTATTGATGTTCAAAGTGTTACGCGACTGGATTCAGCGCTATTTCTCGGATGAAGAGGCCGTGGTGCTGGCGGTGCTGCTGTTTCTGGCATTTACCGCCGTACTCACCCTGGGTGGAATGCTTGCGCCAGTGCTGGCCGGGATGGTGCTGGCGTATCTGATGCAGGGGTTGGTGGTGATCCTCGAGCGCCTGCGTCTGCCGGGGGCCGCGGCGGTGGGGCTGGTCTTCGCGTTGTTCATGGGGGGGCTGCTGGTATTCATCCTCGTCGTGGTGCCATTGCTTTGGCATCAGTTGATCACGCTGTTCAACGAATTGCCCGGCATGCTCGCCAAGTGGCAATCACTGCTATTGCTGCTGCCCGAGCGTTATCCGCATCTGGTGTCGGATGAGCAAGTGCTACAGGCAATCGAAGTGGCGCGGGGCGAGATCGGCAAATTCGGCCAGTGGGCGCTGACGTTCTCGTTGTCGAGCTTGCCGCTGCTGGTGAACATCATGATCTACCTGGTGCTGGTGCCGATCCTGGTGTTCTTCTTCCTCAAGGACCGGGAGATGATCGGCCAGTGGGTGCGTGGTTACCTGCCGCGGGAGCGAGCGCTGATCACTCGAGTCGCCCAGGAAATGAACCGGCAGATTGCCAATTACATTCGTGGCAAGGTCATCGAAATCTTCATTTGTGGGGGCGTGACCTACATCGCTTTCGTGGCGCTGGGGCTCAACTATGCGGCGCTGCTGGCGTTGTTGGTGGGTGTGTCGGTAGTGGTGCCCTATGTCGGGGCGGTGGTGGTGACCGTGCCGGTGCTGCTGATTGCGCTGTTCCAATGGGGGTGGAGCGATCAGTTCATCTATTTGATGGCGGTCTACGGGATCATCCAGACGCTGGACGGTAACGTGCTGGTGCCGCTGCTGTTCTCGGAGGCGGTCAACCTGCACCCGGTGGCGATCATCTGCGCGGTGCTGCTGTTTGGCGGGTTGTGGGGCTTTTGGGGCGTGTTCTTTGCGATTCCCCTGGCGACGTTGTTCAAAGCCGTGCTGGATGCCTGGCCGCGCAAGGAGCCGGAGGTGTCGCCGCTGCTTTGATCGTCGATTTCAGGGCCTCTTCGCGGGCAAGCCCGCTCCCACAGGGTTCATGCCATCCCTATGGGGGCGGGCTTGCCCGCGAAGGCGTCCGAATAGACGCCAAAAAAAATCAGGCCTTGTTCAGTGCCTGAGCAGCCGCCAAAACCGCATCCACATGCCCCGGCACCTTCACGCCGCGCCATTCCTGACGCAGCACGCCATCCTTGTCGATCAGGAACGTGCTGCGATCAACACCCATATATTCCTTGCCGTAGAGCTTTTTAAGCTTGATCACGTCGAACAGCTGACAGATGGCTTCGTCCTTGTCGCTGATCAGCTCGAAGGGGAACTCCTGCTTGCACTTGAAGTTTTCGTGAGACTTCAGGCTGTCGCGAGATAGGCCGAACACCTCGGTGTTGGCCGCCTTGAACGCCGCGTACTGGTCGCGAAAACCCTGGCCTTCGGTGGTGCAGCCCGGCGTGCTGTCCTTCGGGTAGAAGTAAATCACCACTTGCTTGCCTTTGAGGGCCGCGAGGCTGACGGTCTGCCCGCTGGTGGCGGGTGCTTCGAAGTCGGCAACCGGTTGGTCGATGGCTACGGCCATGAAAGCTTCCTTACATTGGGTTTTGTGGGCGCCACGGTTCAATCAGTGCGTCCAGGTTCATGGCGTCGGCGAAATCCAGGAACTGGTCGCGCAGCCAGCTGATCTGGGTGCCGGCCGGCAAGGTCACGGTAAACGTGGCGTTGAGCATGGTGCCGCCGGTCTGCGGAGCCTGATAGGTGTCGCAGGTCAGATTCTCCAGCTCGACGTTGTGGTCCATGAAGAACTGGCACAGCTCGTTGATGATGTCCGGGCGGTAGGCCGAGCTGACGTAGGCGACGTACGGCAGGGCCTGGGGGCGGTTCTCCAGGGCTGCGCTGCGCACCACGTTGACAGTGAAAGCGTGTCGTTTGGCCAGTACTGGCAGACTGCCTTCGAGGCGCGCCAGGGCGTCCCAGCTGCCGGAGATCTCAAGGATCAGCGCGCTGCATTCGCCATGACGCGTCAGGCGAGAGGTGACCACGGCGCAGCGGTTTTCATGGCTGGCGCGGCACAGGACGTTAGTCAGCTCCATGGGGTTGGCGCCGAGGGCACTGATGACAAGGAATTGTTCGCGAACTGTGGGGGTGGACATGCAGCATTCCTAAAGCGATGAGCGGTCGATACTGTTTATGGGCTTTTTTGCCGGGACGAGCCTGCGGATGCGAATTCACAAACCCCCAGCCGAAGGTTGCAACGTGCTCCAGTATGGCAAGAGCGGGGGGTGGCAACGCTGGATCGGGGCTTGTGATGCCGAAAATGGAGGCTGGAAACCGGCGTACGAGCTTATCAGTACCGATCAAAGTCTGAAGGGTAGCGAAAAGCAGCGCCAAGGGGAATGGCGGCAGCGCAGTACTTCGCTTGTACAAGCATCTTGGCGCCAGTACCATTACCGCTCTCTTTTTCCGGCAGGAGCGGTTGCATGATTGCGGGCAGTATGGTGGCACTGGTCACACCCATGGATGCACAGGGTCGTCTCGACTGGGACAGCCTGAGCAAACTGGTGGACTTCCACCTGCAAGAGGGCACCAACGCCATCGTGGCGGTCGGCACTACGGGTGAGTCGGCCACGCTTGACGTGAACGAGCACATCGAAGTGATTCGTCGCGTGGTTGCCCAGGTTGCAGGGCGTATTCCGGTGATCGCCGGTACGGGCGCCAATTCGACGCGTGAAGCGATCGAACTGACGACCAACGCGAAGAACGCTGGCGCCGATGCGTGCCTGCTGGTAACCCCTTATTACAACAAGCCGACGCAAGAAGGCCTGTACCTGCACTTCCGCGCCATCGCCGAAGCGGTCGATATCCCGCAGATTCTTTACAATGTGCCGGGTCGTACCGCGTGCGACATGCAGGCCGAGACGGTAATCCGCCTGTCGACCGTGAAGAACATCATCGGCATCAAGGAAGCCACGGGCGACCTGCAGCGCGCCAAGGACATCCTGGCCGGCGTGAGCAGCGACTTCCTGGTCTATTCCGGTGACGATGCGACCGCGGTCGAGCTGATGCTGCTCGGTGGCAAGGGCAACATTTCGGTGACCGCCAACGTTGCGCCGCGCGCCATGAGCGAGCTGTGCGCCGCTGCGATGGCCGGTGATGCCGTCAAAGCCCGGGCGATCCACGAAAAGCTGATGCCACTCAATAAAACCCTGTTTATCGAATCCAACCCTATCCCCGTGAAATGGGCGCTGCATGAAATGGGCCTGATGCCGGACGGTATCCGTCTGCCGCTCACCTGGCTCAGTGCTGCCTGTCACGAACCGCTGCGGCAGGCCATGCGCCAGTCCGGCGTCCTGGTTTAATTGAGGAAGTACTACGCATGAAGCGAATGGCCGGACTTTCCGCACTTGCCTTGATTATCTCCAGCACCAGTGGCTGCGGATGGATCTGGGGCCCGGAAGGTTACTTCCGTGACCGTGGTAGCGATTACCTGGAAGCGCAACAGACTGCACCGATGCAACTGCCACCGAACGTCAGCACCTCCAAGCGTCTGGATCCACTGTTGCCGATCCCGCGCAATGTGGCCGACGATACAGCCAAGGGCGAATATGTCGTGCCTCGTCCGCAGCCGCTGTCGGCGGCGGCTGATATCAGCGCCTACTCCTTGCAGAAGAGCGGCGATTCGCGTTGGATCATGGCTCAGAACCCACCGGCCGAAGTCTGGCCAGTGGCCGTGCAGTTCTTCCAGGACAACGGTTTCCGTCTGGACGAACAGCGCCCGCAAACCGGTGAGTTCACTACCACCTGGCAACATTCCGACGAACTGTCCGCAGCCATGGCCAAGCGCCTGAGCGCGGCCGGTGTCGGCGCCGACAGCGAAACCCGCGTACGGGTGCGTATCGAGCCAGGCGTGCAGCGCAACACCAGTGAAGTCTATGTGGTCAGCGCCGAGCGTCCTGCCGGCAGCACCGCCAACGTCGATTTCACCAATCGTTCGGTCAACACCGGCCTGGACGCAGCATTGGTCGACGACATGCTCGCGAGCATGAGCCGCACTTCGGAGAAGGGCGGTTCGGTCTCCATGCTGGCCTCGCGTGATTTCGATACGCCAAGCCGTGTCAGCCTGACCGAGGATGGCAGCGGCAACCCGGTGCTCAACGTCGGTACCGACCTGGATCGTGCCTGGTCGAGCGTCGGTCGTGCGCTGGAACAGGGCGAATGGCGTGTTGAAGACATCAACCGCAGCCTGGGCCTGTACTACATCAACCTCGCCGAAAAGGCCGAGAAGAAGGATGAGCAGCCAGGTTTCTTCGGCAGCCTGTTCGGCAGCAAGCCGAACAAGGAAGAAGTTGAAGCCCGCGCCGAGCGTTATCAGGTTCGCCTGAGCAAGGTCGGCGAGAACGTACAAGTCACCGTCGAGAAAAACATCAACACCGTGGCGCCAGCAGACGTGGCGCGCAAAGTGTTGACCGTGATTCAGGACAACCTGGGCTGATCGCATGCGTTTTGCCGTTCTCGGCAGCGGTAGCCAAGGGAACGGCACGCTGGTAGCCAGCGATGACACGTATGTGCTGGTGGATTGTGGTTTCTCCTTGCGGGAAACCGAAAAACGCCTGCTGCGCCTTGGGGTGAACCCTGCGCAGTTGAGCGCGATACTTGTGACCCACGAACATGCCGATCACGTGCATGGCGTGGGTTTACTGTCTCGGCGTTACAATCTGCCTGTCTACCTCAGTCGCGGGACCCTGCGCGGGATGCGCAAACCGATTGAACCCGCAGGCCTTCTGGCTGGCGGCGAGCAACTGCAAATCGGCCCTCTGAGCATCGGCGTCATTGCCGTGGCCCATGATGCACAGGAGCCGACGCAGTATGTTTTCAGCGACGGTCAGCGGCGTTTCGGCCTGTTGACCGACCTGGGCTCATACTGCAACAAGGTGCTGGACGGCTATCGGGACCTCGATGCGTTGATGATCGAGGCCAACCATTGCCGTGACATGCTGGCTCGCGGTCACTACCCGTACTTTCTCAAGCAGCGGGTGGGCGGTGAATTGGGACATTTGAACAACCATCAGGCGGCATTCCTGGTGGCCGAGTTGGGCTGGCAAGGCCTGCAACACCTGGTCCTGGCCCATCTGAGCAGCAAGAACAACCTGCCGCAGCTGGCCCGGCAATGTTTTGTCGACACCCTCGGGTGCGACCCGGACTGGCTGCAACTGGCCGATCAAGATTCAGGGCTCGACTGGCGATACATCGCCTAGCCCACCTACTTAGCAAGCGGAGCCCATCATGGAAAAACGTGAAGAACTCTACCGCGGCAAAGCCAAATCGGTTTACAAGACCGACGACGCTGACCGCTTGATCCTGCTGTTTCGCAACGACACCTCGGCGTTCGACGGCAAGCGTATCGAGCAGCTCGACCGCAAAGGCATGGTGAACAACAAGTTCAACGCTTTCATCATGCAGAAACTCGAAGCAGCCGGCGTGCCGACTCAATTCGACAAACTGCTGGGTGACAACGAATGCCTGGTGAAAAAACTCGACATGATTCCGGTCGAGTGCGTCGTGCGTAACTACGCCGCCGGCAGCCTGGTCAAGCGCCTGGGTGTTGAAGAGGGTATGAAGCTCAACCCTTACACCTTCGAACTGTTCCTGAAGGACGACGCCAAGGGCGACCCGTTCATCAACGAATCCCACGTCGTGGCATTCGGTTGGGGCACCGCCGAGCAACTGGTTCGCATGAAAGAACTGTCGCTCAAGGTCAACGAAGTACTGAGCAAACTGTTCGACGACGCCGGCCTGCTGCTGGTCGACTTCAAACTCGAATTTGGCGTGTTCTCCGACGGCTCCATCGTTCTGGGCGACGAATTCAGCCCGGACGGCTGCCGTCTGTGGGACAAGGCCACTAAGAAGAAAATGGACAAGGACCGCTTCCGTCAGGGCCTCGGTGATGTCATCGAAGCCTACGAAGAAGTCGCCAACCGTCTGGGCGTACCGCTTTAATCGACGCAAGCATCTGATAGCACGGAAAAAAATCGCTAAAGGGGGTTCGCTTCCGGCGATTGTGCTGTTATGATGCGCGCCGTTGGAGAGATGCCAGAGTGGCCGAATGGGACGGATTCGAAATCCGTTGTACCTTCACCGGTACCTAGGGTTCGAATCCCTATCTCTCCGCCATACATAGAAAAGCCCCGTAGATGAAAATCTACGGGGCTTTTTCGTTTCTGGTTTTTTGGTTTAGGGCATTTTTAGGGCAAGAGCGAAGGTTGGTTGGCTCGGTTACATCGCCGATAAAATAGAAGGCCCAAACATGATCCTAAACGGGTCAGCATCAGAGGATTGGGCGCATTTAAGATCGCATAAGCTAGTTGTGGATTACGGGTGGTTTGCCCGTCTCATAAGCAGCCGGAAGACTTTTCGGCTCTCTCTAAGCGCTCACCGCACATTTCATGGATCGCGCGTTTAAGTGCCCTTCTGCTCGCTTGGGGAGGAGGGCTCCGCATCCATACGTCGTGCGATGACATCAAACAAGTCGCAGTCATCACGCAGCGGAATGAAGCAGTGCGAAGTCGCCGCGAGCGACGTGATACTCCGGGCATTCCACCAATCCCAGCAACTCGCTAGAGAAAGTGAGCTACAGTTTGTGTAACCACGAAGTGGCGCTTTCAATTGGAGAGAATCATGCTCGCAAGCATTACCGATGGAGTCTCACCAATGAGAGCATTCATCGCGCTGGTAATGCTGTTGTTGGGCAGCGCGATGGCTTACGCAGCCACATTCGATGGCTATCAATGCCAGGGTGACTGCTCAGGGCATCAGGCTGGGTATAACTGGGCAGAGCAGAATGATATTGATGACGAGAACTCATGCAGCACGCCTTCTCAGTCATTCAACGAAGGTTGTCAGTCGTACGTTGAAGACGGCAGCGGAGTGGCCTCATCGGATGACGACGAAGAGGAATGAGTGACTTGATGACAGCATCGTTGAGCTCTCATTGATCTGAAACGGGAGGTTGTATGAGAAAGGCATTGTTTTTGGCGGCTGTGGTGGCGGCAGTAGCGCTTTCAGGGGATGCTTATGCTCGTGGTAGCAGTTACGGCGGGCATTCTTCGTACAAGTCTAGTTATTCTTACGGAAGTCATTCTGATCATACCATCAGTGGGTATACGCGAAGTAACGGAACGTATGTCGGACCTTCCCACGCTACAAATCCAGATACCACTAGGAATAATAACTACAGTACGAAAGGGAATGTGAACCCGTACACTGGAAAATACGGCACCAAACCTCGTGATAGTAAGTAGTTGGGCGAGATGGACTCTTGACTATGAGCGCGTCAGGTGACGGCTAACAGCTAAGCTGCTAGCGTAGAGGTGGTGACGCGCCTTAATGATTATGCCGACGCAGCAGGCTAGTGAGATTACCGAACTGCTGCTGCATAAATGGGCGTGCCGTACAGGTGGCAATTGAGTGTCAATTCTCCATTGGCGCTTTAGCGAGACTAAGTCTTATAAATCCCAACGCATCTTTGTAAATCTGATGCCACGCTTCTGAGGGCTCACTCATTAATGGATGCCAAAAAAAAATGAACTCATGTCCTCCATCATCTTCAGTATGATGAACCCAGGTATCAGGCAGGTCTTGCGCAACATGACACTCATGGAATGCCCACATGTGTCCTGTTATATGCGAGCGCAACGTACCCAAATCTCGTATCACCTTGCCTTGAATCCCGGCTTCTTCGACCAGCTCTCGTGCAGAGGCCACTTCAGTTGACTCTCCGGATTCCACGCTACCTTTGACCAATTGCAGACCTGCCAGCGGATGCTCAAAAGCCAAAATTTCTAGCGTTTCACTTCTCCGTAGCACTACCGGGCAGGCTTTATCTACCGTCATGCCATCTTCTCCTTGGCTTGTAATTTCAGCTGTTGATCAGTTGGAAAGCCTAGGTGATATCAGCTAACAAGAAAACCCAATTGATATGTGGACATCGTTAAGGTGCATTAGCCATCCGCTTTTGAGCCTAGGGTGAACGAGTGATGTGATGGCAAGGTGCCCAGAGAGCAGCTAAGATCAGCCAATCTTTCCTAAGGATATCGACATGAAAGCAGGGATAGCGGCAACGGTTGTACTTATCGGTATTGCCATTTCATCTACTGCCAGCGCTCAATGGGATACAACCATTCAGGACGACATCTTCTCAGGCGACAAGAAAGCAATGCTTCTCGGCAACATCAGTCCGAGCCAAGCGGTTGCATTCGACTGCGATTCGGATGGCCTCTCCCTCGCACTCTTGCAAGAAGAAAAATGGGCTGATGGGCGGACCAGCTCAGAGTGGAAACTTCTCATCAAAGTAGACAAGGGTGAGATCCATCGCTTCACAGTAGAGAGCGCGAAACGCAATAACCAATACACCCAGTACGTCACTCGTGAGAAAGAGGAAATCCTCAAGGTTTTAGCTGATCTTCGTGAGGCGAAGTCAGTGATCCAACTTGGGCTCCAGTCGGAAGAGTTTGACTCTAAATGGTCTGGGACCGTGTCCGTAGGTGGATCTACACGAGAAACGGATAAATTCACACAAGCATGCAAATTGAAGTGAATGGACAACAGCGGCTGTGCGATCCGAGACCGCTTTTCACAACACCAAGAAAACTATCATGAAGGCGGGTATAGCGGCAGCAGTTGCACTGATTGGGACTCTATTAAGTAGTGGTGCCATGGAGTCAGACGGGAACCGGCTACTGCTAGCCTGTAAAGCCGGGATCAAAAGTGGCAATGGGTGGCGAGACCTAAATAGGTAGACGTCAGTCATTCTGCTTCTGATCATTTCTTGGCCAGCGCCAATTTTTTCGATGTACTTCAATTGCGTTCGGTTTTCGGGCTGAGAAAATAAATCTTGCTGTTTTTTGGGTGGTGCTAAAGCACGGCGTTTGTTGGAGGGGGATGTCGTTTAGGTGAGTCTCCATCTCTCCGCCATACATAGAAAGCCCCGTAGATGAAAATCTACGGGGTTTTTTCGTTTACGCAGTTTTTTTCGTCGGGCTATTTTCGCATTCGTCCTGCTTTCCCCCGAGTTTTTGGTGTCGGAAAAATCAGCACAACAGCGTAAGAAAGATATGTCCGTCCACAGGAAAAGTAACTCCACCAAGTCGTTCTGATTACCGTCCCCCGTATTCATTGATCGTTTCGACAATCAAGGTTTTTCCTTCGAAATATCCCCTGACATTGAAAGACGTTGCCGCAAAAATTCCTCATCTACTCTGGTTTCGCAGGTCTCTGATCTGTCGTAATCAGCCATCGCAAGGAGCGATCAATGTACTTTGAGATTTACAGGCAAACCCGTGGCACCTCACAGACCGGCAAGGGCCAATGGCGCTGGCGTTTGCGAGCGGGGAATCATGAAACGATTGCCAGTGGGGAGGCTTACGTCAACAAGTCTGATTGCGTACATGCCATCGATTTGATCAAAGGGACTCAAGAGCAGACACCGGTCAAGGAGATATAGGTTCCAGGCGGTGAAGCTGCTCAATCAGAGCAGCTTCGTTTCAGTCGGGCGCTCCTGAGTGGCGAGTGCCCCCGGATTTTATGGATCGGGTCGTTTGCCAACCTGCATAGACGCCGATCGCGACACCTCCCTAAACTGTCACCCAGTCTTGGGGACCGGGGTGCAACGGATGAATCGCAACGAACTACGCAAGGCCGACATCAACCTGATGGTGGTGTTCGAGACATTGATGCTCGAACGCAACGTCACGCGGGTGGCGGAGAAGCTGTTCCTCGGTCAGCCGACCATCAGTGCGGCGCTGAACCGCTTGCGGACGATGTTCAACGATCCGCTGTTCATTCGGGTCGGCCATCGCATGGAGCCGACAGCGCGGGCCGAGGAGATTATTCAGCACTTGTCGCCGGCACTGGATTCGCTGTCGGTGGCCTTGAGCCTGACCCACGATTTCGATCCGCTCAGCAGCACCATGACGTTTCGCATCGGGCTGTCGGACGATGTCGAGTTCGGCCTGTTGCCACCGTTGCTGCGCGCCTTGCGCCAGGAGGCGCCGAAGGTGGTGTTCGTGGTCCAGCATGTCGACTACTGGCGCATTCCCGACTTGCTGGCGTCTGGCGATATCACCGTTGGTATCAGCCAGACCCGCGGCCTGCCGGCCAACGCCAAACGCAAGTTGTTGCGACATATCCAGCCCAGCATCTTGCGTGCAGATGCGTCGGACACGCCGTTGACCCTCGATGAATATTGCGCGCGGCCGCACGTGCTGGTGTCCCACACCGCCAATGTCAGTGGCTACGCCGATGAATGGCTGGCGGAGATTGGCCGTACGCGCCACGTCGTGCTCTCCGTCCCGCAATACAGTTCATTGCCGGCCTTGCTCGCCGGCACCGACCTGATCGCCAGCCTGCCGGATTACACGGCGGAGGCGATGGCCGCGTCAGGCCAACTGTTCAAAGAGCCGTTTCCGTTCAAGACGCCGACCCTGGACCTGTCCATGGTCTGGCTCAGCCATGTCGACAGCGACCCGGCTGAACGCTGGCTGCGCTCGCGCCTGGAGGCGTTCATGAGTGAACGTCCGATCCTTCCGCTGACAGAGTGAGCAGGGCGGTGTTATATCTACGACCTTTCTGCCAATCCTCAGGAACCCCGTCATGCCCCACCTGCACATGGAATACACCGCCAACCTGTCTGAACTGAATGCCGATGTGGCGTTGATGAGACTCAACAACGCACTGGTCGCTTCCGGGCAGTTTGAAGAGTTCGACATCAAGGCCCGTGCGGTGAAGGTCGAGACTTTCAGGGTGGGCACTGCACCGGGCGAGCGGGCGTTCGTGCATGTAAAGCTGGCGCTGTTGAGCGGTCGCTCGCCGCAGATCAAGAAGCAGTTGTCCGAAAGCCTGCTGGCCGTGGTGCAGGATGTGTGCGAATGGCCGGTCGGGGTTGAGGTTCAACTCTGTGTGGAAATCATCGACATCGATCGAGAGTCCTACACCAAGACTGCCATCGGCCTCTGAGTTTCAGGCCATTTCCTGCTCGGCGCAGGCCTTGATCACTTGCTCGCGCAGCCAGGTGTTGGCGCTGTCCTGGTCGACGCTTTGACTCCACTGCATGTCCAGGGTGAAGCCCGGTAAACCATTGGGCGCTTCGCAGTGATTGAAGATCGCCTCATTGGCCAGCAATTGCTGGATGCGCCGGGGCAAGGTCAGGATGAAGTCGGTGCCGGTGATCATCTTCAGTGCCGCGCTGTAGCTGTTGGAGCGCGCGACAATCTGGCGTTTGTGGGCCTGTTGAGCCAGCCAGCCGTCAACCATGTTGGTGGTGGACGTCCAGGGCGTCGGGAACACATGCCGACGTTCAGTGAACGCTTGCAGGCTCAAGCGCGGCTCCAGCGGCGTGGCGCGTTTGTCGAAGACGCAGACCAGATCGTCCTCCAGTAGTCGTCTGGAGTTGAAGTCGGTGTGGCTTCGATGAAAGTTCGGGCCGAAACAGACCACCAGGTCGAGGCTGCCGTCGCGCAGTTCTTCGGCCGGGATGTCGGTTTCGAACTTGTGCATGTTGACCATCACCGGCAGGTCGGCGAAATCGAAGCTCTTCAACAGGCGCGGCAGGATCAGTTGCTCGAAGTACTCCGGCGCACAGATATTGAAGGTGACTGGTTGCAAGGTCGGATCGAACGTTGGTGTCCCGGCGTGACACAGGTTGATGCTTTCGAGAATCTTCAGCACATGGGCATACATGGTGCTGGCTTTGTAGGTGGGGCGCATACCCGTGCGGGTATTGATGAATAACTCGTCTTCGAAACTGGTGCGCAGTTTTTTCAGGCAGTAACTCACGGTGGACTGGCTGACGCAAAGTGCCTCCGACACACCGGTGACGCTGCTTTGCTCATACACGGCAACAAACACCATGAGGTCTTGCATATCGAGCTTTCTAAGCAAGTTACTGTTCAGCATCCGTTCTGTCTCGCTGTGCTCCTTGCGCTGACCGTGCGCAAACGTGTGCGAATGATCTTAGCGGAACGATAGTACCAAGAGAATGCCTTGTAGGATGTTTCATGGTCAGTTGTGGGACAGATAGTGTTATGAACACGACCTGTGAATTCAATCGCCCGAAACATGGCCAGAGGCCTTCAGCGCTGATTGCTGTGCAGGCATCGCATCGCGGCTGGATATTAACAGCGCCAACATGCCGACGCCCACCAGCAACGCGCCGATGATTTCCAGGGCGCGTGGCGACTGGCGTAACCACAACCAGTGGAACAGTGTGATGAACAGGGTGCTCAGGTAGATGTAGGAAATGACTGAGGAAGGGGCGATCACGCCAATGGCTCGATGCAGCAGCCAGAAAGTCGCCAGGGTGGCAAACAGGGCCAGGTAGATCAACCACCAGAGATCGCTCGCGCTCAGCAACGACGCCGAACGCCAGCCGCCGCTGAATCCACAAAACGCCAATAGAAACAGTGCGCCGAACAGCATGTTCCAGAAAGTCATGCCCACCGGGCCGCGCCCCTTGAGGCTGTTGGCCTTGAGCCGTTGACTCAGGGGCGAGTAGAGCGCCATTGCCAGGCAACCGACCGCATACACCGATACCGCGTACAGCGACGGCAGTTCGCCGGGGCCTGCGCCTTTCAATACCAGCAGCATGGCGCCGGCCGCGGCAACCAGCATGGGCAACACGCGCTGTTTCAGGCGGCTGTCGGGTGTCAGGATGGCTTCGAACAGCAGTGTCAGCAACGGCACCAGAGTGAACATCGTCCCGGTGTTCACCGCCGAAGTGTAACGCAGTGCTTCGAACAACGAGCCGAAGTACAGCGCCAGCAGCATGCCGAGCACGGCATGACCGAGCAGGCCGCGGGCGGTCATGGCGGTATCGCCCTTGAACAGCAGCAGGGGTAAAAACACCAGGGCGCAACACAACAAGCGCAACCCGGTCAGCAGAATCGGGTCGATGGCCTGGCTGACCTGGGCTGCCGCGGAAAACGAGACGGCAATCAATAGTGCCCAGAGCAACATGCCAACGTGAGCGGCAGCAAAACCTGTGCGTTTCATGGTGGGGGTTCCGGGTTAATGAATGTGTTTGGCGTAATGCCGCGGATCGAAGCGCAGAACCATCAGAATCATCAGTGCCATGACGCCCATCAGTGACCACCAGGCCCATTCGAAACTGCCCAGTTGATCGCGAATCATCCCGGCGATCAGCGGCGAGAGGCCGGCGATCAGGTAACCGATGCCTTGCACGAAGGCGGTCAACCCACCCGCGCGTTGGGGATTGTCCAGATGATCCAGCGACACGATCAGGCTCATCGGGAACAGCCCGCCGATGCCCAGTCCCAGCAGGCACGGCCACAGCAGGCTCAGGTGTTGCGGGCTCAGAATCAGACCGCAAAAACCGGCCATGATCAGTGCCAGTAACACCACCAGCACCAGGCGCCGGTCACGGCTGCGGTTGGCGATGGCGGGCGTCAGTAGCCCCGACAACACTTCCATGGCCGTCAAAAAGCCCAGTAACAAGCCGGCCTGTTGTTCGCTCCAGCCTTTTTCCACGTAGTACGGTGCCAGCCAGGCCAGGACACAGGTGTAGGACGCCGTGCCCAGGCCGAAGAAGATTGCGAGTAACCAGGCACGGGAACTGCGGAAAAAGGATTCTTTGCGGGACGACTTTTCCCCCAATGTCGGCATTCCCGTGCGTTGAACGCACCAGAACAGCAACGCCGCCAGCGCCAGTGCCGCCCAGATCGCCAACCCCACTCGCCAACTGCCGGTGCGGGTCATCACCAACGGCGCGAATGACGCCGCAATTGCCGCGCCGGCCATGATCGACGTCACGTAGAGACCCATGCACACGGAAACGTTGTCGCTGAAACGGGACTTGATCAGGGCCGGCATCAGCGCCTGAATCAGCGCAATGCCGACGCCGGCCAGCACGGCGCTCAGGATCAGTTCCGCCGCCGAATCAAGGAATAACCGCGACACCGTGGCCAGGCCGATGATCAGCAGCGACAGCACGACGGTGCGCTGCTCGCCCAAGCGCTGACTGATACCGATACCAAAGAACATTGCCAGTCCCATGGCCATGACTGGCAGCATGGTCAACAGCGAGGCCAGGCTGAAACTCAGCGGGATATCACCGCGAATGGCTGACAGCAACGGGCCGACAGCGGCCATGGACGGACGCAGATTCAGGGCGACAAGAATGATGCTGAACATCAGCCAGAGGGCAGGGCGGGAGGTTGCGCGAACGTTTTCCATAATCGGACCTTCAGGAACAAGGAGCCGATTAGGCGCGCGAGCCCTGGAGGCGGCAAATCAGAAAGTCTGGAGCAGTATTTAGAAATTAAATAACTGTACCGCTCGGCTAATCCCCTTTAGCGAATAATCGATTGTTTAGCCAATCCACACCCAAGGTTCTTCAAATCCCGATTTAACGGCTTAACCGCCCGTGTGACGCTGCTGCTCATCTGTTTATCGCGGTCTTCCCTATGGACGGTTGTCCAGTCGCACTCCCTTCCGAACTGGCCTTCTGGGCGCTGTGGCACTGCCGTCACGCGCGCCCGCCGGATTCCTGCATCTCCCGCTGATTGTTCTGACAGGTCCCGCGCCATGCGCCGGGATCAAACCGGCGGCGCCTGTGCGTTTGCCTGACGCGGATAGACGAGAATTCCCATGAGCTGTGCCAAGACATCCTTCGCTACCAAAGAGCAAGCCCTGACCTTTCTTGAGCAGAACCCGGATATCGAGATGTTCGAGCTGTTCATCCTCGACAACAACGGTGTGCCACGAGGCAAATTGCTGCATCGCGATGAGTTGCTGGCGGTGTATGAAAGCGGTCGGCCACTACCGAGTACCATCCTGGGACTGACCATCAATGGCGATGACGTGGAAAACTCCGGTCTGGTCTGGGACGTCGGTGATATCGATTGCCGCGCTTATCCCGTCAGCGGCAGTTTGCAGCGCATGCCGTGGCGATTGATTCCCACGGCGGCGGTGCAGGTCAGCATGCATCCGCAAGAGGGCATGCCCGCGACCATCGCCGACCCACGGCACCTGCTGGCCAAGGTCATCGAAGGCTTGCAGGCCGACGGTTATTACCCGGTGATGGCGGCGGAGCTGGAGTTCTATCTGCTGGATCAGCAGCGCGACGGCAACGGTCGGCCGCAACCGGCGCGGGATGTCGATGGCGGGCGGCCACGCGGGACTCAGGTCTACGGCTTGCGTGAACTGGAACAGATCGAGCCATTTCTGGCCGACCTCTACAGCGCCTGCAAGCTCCAGGGCATTCCGGCGCGCACGGCGATTTCCGAATACGCGCCGGGGCAAGTGGAAATCACCCTCGAACACCGCACCGACGCTTTGCAGGCGATGGACGAAGCCGTGCGCTACAAGCGGCTGGTCAAGGGCGTGGCGCACAAGCACGGGATGACGGCTTGTTTCATGGCCAAGCCGTTCGATGACCTGGCCGGCACCGGCATGCACATGCATGTCAGCCTGGCGGACAAGGACGGCAATAACCTGTTCGCCAGCGAGGCCCCGGACGGCACGCCGCTGCTCAAACACGCGGTCGGCGGAATGCTCGCCACATTGCTCGATGCATTGCTGTTGTTCTGTCCGAACGCCAACTCGTACCGCCGTTTCCAGACCAACAGCTACGCCCCTCTGGCGGCTACCTGGGGCGTGGACAACCGCACCGTGAGTTTGCGAGTGCCCGGCGGGCCGGCATTCTCCCGGCATATCGAGCACCGTATTTGTGGTGCCGACGCCAACCCGTATCTGGCGGCGGCGGCGATCCTGGCCGGTATTCATCGCGGCATCCGCGAGCAACTTGACCCCGGGGCGCCGGTGGAGGGCAACGGTTACGCCCAGGCCGCGCAATTGTTGCCGACCGACTGGTTGACCACGTTGCGAGCGCTGGAAGGCTCGAATTGGGCCGGGGAAGCATTCGGCAGTGAGTTTCTAGGTGTCTATCTGGCAGTGAAACGAGCCGAATACCGGCAATTCATGGGCGAAGTCGGTGAGCAGGACTGGCGCTGGTATCTGCATCAGGCTTGAAACGGGTCGCCAGTCTTGGAAGTTTTGGCCTAATACCAGAAGCCAACTATTCGTTGGCTTCTTTTTCACGAAATATTGATGGTTGACTGATTAAGATTTGTGGCGTCTCGGTCAATGAAATTTTCACATTTGCCGCGGGCACATCTTTTCAGGAACAGCTGATCACATGTTGAAGTTCAAAGCCGTGCGCCCCGAATGGGTGACGTTGGTTTCCAGTGCCTTTCTATTGGCAGGGTTCAATTTAGTTCTCTGGCAACACCTCTTCGATATCACCGCAGCAGACGGTCAAGGCATCGTCATGCGTGTCGCGTTCGGGCTGATGATCCTGGCGGCCTTCAACATTGTGCTGACCTTGCTGGCATTCCGACCCGTGATGAAACCCGTGTTGACGCTGATCTTTCTGATCAGTGCCGGTGTGGCGTACTTCATGAGCCAATATGGCGTGCTGATCGACGCCGGTATGTTGCGTAACTTCGCCGAAACCAATGCCACGGAAGTACGCGACTTACTCTCGCTAAAACTGTTTGTTTATATCGTGCTGCTCGGCGTCTTGCCGTCGTGGTTGTTGTGGAAAATCCCGGTTAATTATCGTCGCTGGCACCGTGAGTTATTAAGTAAAGTGCTGGTGAGTGTCGCGTCGGTTGCGGTGATTGGCGGTGTCGCATTGGTCAATTATCAAGGCCTGTCGTCGTTGTTTCGCAATCACCATGAATTGCGTCTGATGGTGGTGCCGAGCAACTACATCGGTGCCTCGTTCGGTTATCTGCGTGAGCAAGTGGTGTCTGCACGGCAACCTTTCGCCAAACTGGGTGAAGATGCCCAGAAAAAACCGGCCTGGCAGGCCCACGACCGTAAATCCCTGACGGTACTGGTGGTGGGCGAAAGTGCCCGGGCCGAGAACTTCGGCATCCTGGGTTATGACCGAGACACCACGCCGAAACTGAGTAAGGAATCCGGCCTGATTGCCTTCACCGATGTGCATTCGTGCGGGACGGAAACGGCGGTGTCGGTGCCCTGCATGTTCTCCAACATGGGTCGCAAGGATTACGACGCCAGCAAGGCGAAGAACCAGGAAGGCCTGCTGGACGTGCTCAAGCGTGCAGGTCTCGAGGTCATCTGGCGCGATAACCAGTCGGGCTGCAAAGGCACCTGCGATCGGGTCACTGTCGATGACGTGAGTGACCTGAAAGACCCTGTGCTGTGCGCCAACAGCGAGTGCCGCGATGAAATTCTCCTGCAAGGCATGCAGCACTTCATCGACACGCTGAATAAAGACACCGTGCTGGTCCTGCACCAAATGGGCAGTCACGGTCCGGAATACTTCAAGCGCTACCCGAAAGAATACGAACACTTCACACCTGTGTGTGAAAGCAATGCGCTGAACAATTGCAGTCGCGAAAGCATCGTCAATGGCTACGACAATACGCTGGTGTATACCGACCACGTGCTGTCGACCCTGATCGATCTGTTGCGCAGCAACCAGGGCAAAGTCGATACCGCGATGCTGTATCTGTCGGACCACGGCGAGTCGCTGGGCGAATACAACCTGTTCCTGCATGGCACGCCTTACATGCTCGCACCGGAACAACAGAAACATGTAGCGATGCTGGCGTGGTTCTCCGACAGCTATCAAAAGTCGTTCTCGGTGGACACCCATTGCCTGCAACTGAATCGTGAAAAACCCTTGAGCCAGGACAACCTGTTCCATTCGATGCTCGGTCTGCTGGAGGTCAACAGCACGGTCTACAACCCGGGTCTGGATATGTTCGCCGGATGCCGCGGCGCAATGGGCGACGGTGTGCTGGCCAAAAAATGAGCGACTCGAGCTTTTTTTCACGTAACGACCGCTAATCTGCGGCGCCTGGAACATCCAACAAGAGCCATTACACATGTCCGCGCAGCCCCCATCCGCCTTCGAGCTTGAGTTCGCCCGGCGCTACGATCAGGAACACGCCCGCGTCTGTAAACAGCCGCGACCGCGCGGCCTGGCGGGGCGTTTGACGTTCTGGCGCGAAGAGCAATTGGTGCGTAACGCGCTTCAGGTCGCTGGCGAACCGGGATTGATTCTTGATGTGGCCTGCGGGGTCGGGCGTTTCTGGCCAGTTCTGGCCGAGCATGCGAACCGGGTGATTCTCGCGACCGATCCGTCTCAGGACATGCTCGATCACGCCAGCACCCACCATCCGCAGAACCTGCTGAAACGGATCAAGACCTTTCAGAGTTCTGCCTTCACCATCGGCTTGTCGGCGAATGCGGTTGACTGCATTTTTTGCCTGCAACTGTTTCAACGCATCGCCTGTCCCGAGCATCGATTGTCCATGCTGGGCGAGTTCCACCGGGTCAGTCGCGATACCGTGATTGTGGCGGTGCGGGTTGATGGGCGTTTCAAGCTCGAGCGTTCGGACGTGGAGGGCGCACAGGCCCAGCCACAGGCCAGCAAGGCCGAGCTTGAGGCCGAGTTCAGGCAAGCGGGTTTCTGCTTGCTCAGTCATCAGGACTTGGTACCGGGTTGCACGCAGATGCGGGTCTACGTGTTGCGTAAGGACAGCTAGCCTTTCAGACAATTCTTGCTGTCCGGCAGGTATTTTCGCTAAAGCTCTTGTTCAGTGGATGCGCGGAAATCGCCGGGGGCGATATATACTGCGCGCCATTCTTCAAGGGAGAGCCGTGTGGCCATCGATATTCACTGGATTCGCGACAACGATAGCCTCGGTCAATTTTGCACCGAGTGGCAGCAGCTGCCATTCGTTGCCCTCGACACCGAATTCATGCGGGTCGACACCTTTTACCCGATCGCAGGTCTGCTGCAGATCGGCGATGGCGTACGTGCTTACCTGATTGACCCACTGACCATCGACAACTGGCAGCCCCTGGCCGCGTTGCTGGAAAACCCGGCCGTGGTCAAGGTCGTGCATGCGTGCAGCGAAGACCTCGAAGTCCTGCTGCGCCTGACCGGCAGTCTGCCGGCGCCGCTGTTCGACACCCAACTGGCCGCTGCTTACCTGAACCTGGGTTTCTCCATGGGCTATTCGCGGCTGGTGCAGGACGTGCTCGGCATCGACCTGCCCAAGGGCGAGACCCGTTCCGACTGGCTGCAACGTCCACTGTCCGAGACTCAGATCAGTTACGCGGCCGAAGATGCCGTGCATCTGGCGGAGGTTTTTGTACAGCTGCGTCCGAAGCTTTCTGACGAAAAATACGCGTGGGTCCTGGAAGACGGTGCCGAGCTGGTCGCCAATCTGCGGCGCGAGGTCGACCCGTACGAGGTCTATCGCGACGCCAAACTGGCCTGGAAGCTGTCCCGCGCCCAGCTCGCCGTGTTGCGTGAACTCTGCGCCTGGCGCGAGCGTGAAGCCCGCGCCCGTGATCTGCCGCGCAACCGCATTATCCGTGAACATTCACTGTGGCCGTTGGCACGCACCCAACCGGACAACCTCGGCGCACTGGCGAAAATCGAAGACATGCACCCGCGCACCGTGCGTCAGGACGGCGAATTTCTGCTTGATCTGATCAAGCGCTCTGGCAGTGTGTCGCCTGATCAGTGGCCGCCAGCGGTGCCGGAGCCATTGCCGGTGGAAGCCGCCGCGCTGGTCAAACAGCTGCGTGCCATCGGCCAGGCCGAAGCCGAGCGCCTGAACATCGCGCCGGAGCTGATGCTGCGCAAGAAAACCCTGGAAGCGCTGCTCAAGAGCGGCTTCCCCAATGGTCCTTACCAATTGCCTGATTCGCTGCGTGGCTGGCGCCGCGAATTGATGGGCCAGGCGCTGCTCGACAGCCTGGCCACCGCCGGAGAACAGCCTTGAAACGTATTTGCTCGATTTATCGAAGCTCGAAGAAAAGCGGGATGTACCTCTATGTGCTCAAAAGCGATGCACTGGAGCGCGTGCCTGAACCCCTGATGGCGGCTTTCGGCAAAGCCATCCACGCTTTCGACCTGGTGTTGACCCCCGAGCGCAAGCTGTCGCGCGAAGACATTGCTGTAGTACTGGAGAACCTCGAAAAGCAGGGCTACCACCTGCAAATGCCACCGGCCGAGGATGAATACATCGAACACTTGCCGGAAGAATTGCTGCGCCGCAACGACCCGATGTAATCGGCAGACAGGCTCTATTCAGAGCCTTATGAAACACTGGAATGATTTTGGCGATGGCCGTGACGATGGAGTGATCCTCTGTCGGCGGTCGTCTGCACTGCTTTTGAAAGGTTTGAAACATGCGCGTTCTGATTGCTGAACACGACCACCCTGTGTATGCCCAACTGTTGCGTCAGGTAGCGCCTGATCTGGAAGTATTGACCAGCGGCGACTCCGCCGAACTGGCCCGTCAGGCCGCCGACTGCCAGGTCTGGCTCGGTCAGCCGGACCTGCTGGCGACGCTGTTGCGTCAGGGCCACACGCCTGCATGGTTGCAGTCGACTTGGGCCGGTATCACGCCGCTGCTGGCCGATGGCTTGCCACGGCACTATCGGCTGACTCGCGCGGTAGGGATTTTCGGTCAGGTCATGGCTGAATACGTGCTGACTTACATGCTCGGCCACGAGCGCGAAGTGTTGGCGCGGCTGGTCAGCCAGGTCGAGCGCAAATGGGACAATCGCCAGGGTCAAAGCCTGGCTGGACGAAAGGTGCTGATTGTCGGCACCGGTGATATCGGTCAGACAGTGGCGCAGTTTCTGCTGCCGTTTGGCGTCGAGTTATACGGCATCGCCAGCACTGCCCGGGAGCAGGCGCCCTTTGTCGAAGTCGGCGCGCTGAGCGATTTGCCGCGCCTGGTCGGTGAGGTGGATTACGTGATCAATCTGCTGCCGAATACCCCCAATACGCACGACCTGTATGACGCTGCCCTGTTCAAGCAGTTCAAGGCGACGGGGTTGTTCATCAACGTCGGACGCGGCGTTGCGGTGGTCGATGCGGATCTGGTGGAAGCCTTGAAGGAAGGGCATCTGGCCGGGGCTGTGATCGACGTCTGCCGTCAGGAACCACTGCCGCAACGTCATCCGTTCTGGACCGCGTGGGGCCTGCTGCTGACCGGCCACAGCTCGGCACCGACCTCGCCACCGGCGATGGTGAAGCTGTTTGTCGAGAACCTGCGGGCGTATCAGGCGGGTGAAGCGTTGCGTGGGGAAGTGGATTTCGCGCGCGGGTATTGAGGCGCAGCTGAAAAGGTCGCAGCCTGCGGCAGCTCCTACAGGGCTTTGTGAACACCTGTAGGGAGCTGCCGCAGGCTGCGACCTTTTGTTTTTACAGGGTGAAATTACCTTCAGCCGCCAACTCGCTCAGCGGACGACGCGGGCTCGGCTCTTCACGTGCTTGCAGGTACTCGGCCAGTGTCGCCTTGTCGCCCAGCTTGCCGATCGCCACGGCGGCGTGCAGCGCGTAGCCTTCAGGAATGTTCAGCTCCTTGCGGGTCAGCTCCTGATCGAAACCGGCCATGCCGTGGGTGTGCCAGCCGCTGATGCTCGCTTGCAACGCCAGGTGGCCCCAGGCGGAACCGGTGTCGAAGGTGTGCCACAGCGCCGGGGTTTCTTCGCTGGCGCCAGGTGCCACGAAGGTGATTTTCGAGATCACGATCACCAGTGCCGAGGCGTGCTGCGCCCAGCTGCGGTTGAACTCGTTCAGCAGGCCCAGGTAACGCTCCCAGTTCGGCGTGTCGCGACGCGCATAGAGAAACCGCCAAGGCTGCGAGTTGTACGCCGATGGTGCCCAGCGGGCGGCTTCGAAGAAGCTCAGCAGGGTCTCTTCGGGAATGGTTTCACCGGTGAAGGCGCGGGGCGACCAGCGATCGGTGAACTGAGGGTGAATGGCGTAATCGGCAACGCGTGGATTAGCACTCATCAAGAGATTCCTTTACGTTTGAAAGTGGGGGTCGTCGAAAAACCGGCGGGTACAGTTGAGCTGAGCGCCAGTTTTTTTTGAGCCAGCAGTTCACCTGAATGCAACGCGGTTGAGCGTTAATGGCACTTGGGGAGGGCTCCTTGCGACTGGCAAAGCTACTGGGTGGCGCAAAAACTGACAAGTGCCGTCGTACCGGCAGTCGCCAATGCTTGGCCCGCCGATGCCTTGGCACTAGACTGGCGGCCTTTTCACCACCTGATGTTGATGCTTGAGCCATGGCCGCCAAAGTCGAACCGTTCTGGATACGCAAAACCCTCGATCAACTGGATCAAGAGGAATGGGAATCGCTGTGCGACGGCTGTGGCCTGTGCTGCCTGCAAAAGCTCGAGGATGAAGACGACAACGCCGTCTACTACACGCGTATCGCCTGCAAACTGCTGGACCTCAAAACCTGTCAGTGCACCGATTACCCCAACCGTCGCGACTTTGTGCCCGACTGCATCCAGCTCACGCCGGGCAAGGCCGATGAGTTCAAATGGTTGCCGCCGACCTGTGGTTATCGACTGGTCAGCGAAGGCAAGGACCTGCCGCTCTGGCATCACCTGGTGTGTGGTGATCGCGAGGCGGTGCATCACGAGCGTATTTCCCAGTCCGGGCGCATGCTCGCCGAAGGCAGCGTGGCCGAAGACGATTGGGAAGATCACCTGATTTTTCGCGCGGGTTAATTCCCGATGCCATTTAGTCTGTGGCGAGGGTGCTTGCTCCCGCTTGACCGGGCTGGCGCTCCAGTGCGCAGCACTCACAAAATCGGCGGTGATCACAAGAATTTTGGGCCGCTACGCAGCCCGGCGCGAGCAAGCTCGCTCGCCACAATAGGAGTGTGTATGGCGGTGGGAGTGCTCCGGGCGTTGGCTGTCGGGCTGCTGGTCCTGAGTTCGCCCGTGTGGGCGGCGAAGAAAGTCGATCTGGATTATCACGTGCGCCTGTTGCCGCAAAGCGATCAGGCCGAAGTGCGCCTGACCCTGGCCCAAGGCTCGGCAGTGCGCAGTCTGGATTTCGACTTGGGCGACGGCAGTCACTACAGTGATTTCAAGGCCGACGGCCAATGGCAGCTCACACCGGGCACGCAGGTCCGTGGTGTCTGGCGCCCGGCCGCCGACAAGGCCAGCCTGACCTACCGCGTGCGCATCAGCCACGGGCGCAAGAGCGGCAGCTTCGATACACGCATGACGCCAACGTGGGCGCTGATGCGTGGCGATGACCTGGTGCCCGCGGCGAAACTCGATCAGCAGGACGGTATCGAGTTGGTGTCACGCCTGGAATTCGAATTGCCCACCGGTTGGAAAAGCGTCGAAACCGCCTGGCCGCGGATCGGCAAAAACAAGTTCCGCATCGATAACGTCTCGCGCCTGTTCGACCGTCCCACTGGCTGGATGCTCGCCGGTAACCTCGGCAGCCGTCGCACGCGGTTGGGGGAAACCGAAGTCACCGTGGCCTCGCCCCAAGGCCAGGGGATGCGCCGCATGGATGTGCTGACGCTGCTGACGTTCGTGTGGCCGCAAGTGCAGGAAGTTTTTCCGCGTCACCCCAGCAAATTGCTGATCGTCGGCGCCAATGACCCGATGTGGCGTGGCAGCCTGGCCGCGCGGGAATCGATCTATCTCAATAGCCGCCTGCCGCTGGTCAGCGAAAGCGGCACCAGTACCTTGATGCGTGAATTGGCTCAGGTGTTCGGGCGGATCAACGACAGCCAGCGCAGCGGCTGGATCAGCGAAGGGTTTGCCGAGTATTACGCCATCGAACTGGTGCGCCGTGCGGGCGGCATGAGTGATGAGCGGTATGAGAGCCTGCAGAGCAAGTTGGCCAAGGACAGCCAGAAGGTCACCACCTTGCGCGGGGAGCAGATCAACCCGGCGCAGGTGGCCAAAGCGGTGGTGTTGCTGCAGGAACTGGATCGCGAGATTCGCCTGAAGACCCGCAACAAGCGTTCGCTGGATGATGTATTGCGTGGGGCGATGCGTTTGGAGAGTGTCGATACCAAGGAATTCGTTCAGCTCAGTGAGAGCGTTATTGGCGAGTCTTCCAAGGTGCTTGATACCGGGTTGCTTCAGTAAGACCGCGAAGAGGCCCTGAGCCTCACCGAAAATTCCGGATCAAACCCCGGCTTTCGGCGACTTCAAAGAATCATTCCCGGTCACGGTGGTGGTTTTGGTCGCCGCCTCGGCATTGGCCTTCAACCGACTCAACTCTTCCCCGGCACGCTCAATCCTGGCCCGAGCGTTAACCATGTCCTGACGGCTCTTTTCCAGAAAGCTTTTCGCCGAACTGTGCCCGGTAATACCCCGCGCCATCGCTACGCCGCCAATGGCCACTTGAATCAACCCGAACACACCACCGCGCCGCAGGCCTTTGCCGACCATCACCACGCCGCCGGCCAGGGAACCGATGCGCTCCCAACCCTGGACGTTCTGCGCGGGCTGAGTCTGGAACGGGGTGGATTCGATGCGCTCTACGCGTTTGAGGTCGCTCATGATCTGTCTCCAGGCTTCAAGAATGGATAATTAAGCTGACTGCCGAGGCGGTCGGCTCGTTCCATCGGATGTGCGGTGATTCAGCGGAATTTCGGGCCTGAGCGGGTGTTGTTGCCCTTGGCCATGCGGTCGTACAGCACCACGTTGACCGTGGCCGCCAGGTTCATGCAGCCGGTGGTCGGGATATAGACCACGTCTTCGCACCAGTCGCGGATCTCTTTATCCAGTGAACCGTCTTCGGGGCCGAAGATGTAGAGGGCGCGATCCGGGTGCGTGTATTCCGGCAGCGAGCGGGCGCCGTCGACCAGTTCTACCGCGACCGGTACACAGCCCAGCGGCAGGATTTTCTTCAGGTCATCGATGCCGATCAGCGGAATGTCGTAGTGGACTTTCTTGGTGTCGGTGACGAAGTCGGCGGCGCGCTCATAGCGCTTGCCGGTGTAAAACACCGACGCCACGCCATAGCAACCGGCGGCGCGCATCACCGAACCGACGTTCTCCGGTGATTTGGGGTTATACAAACCAATGCAGCTGTACCGTTTGTCTGCCACGAGCGGGGTGCCTTCGGGAAAAAAGCGCGATTATACGGGGATTGGGGGAGGGGTGTTCAGTTTGGAGATGATCGTACCCACGGAGCGTGGGAACGATCAGCAGACCTTCAGTCTTCTTTCTTCATCAGTCCGGCCAACGCCGCAAACGGGTTATGCGTCGCCTTGGCAATCTTTGGCGTACTCAGCGAGCCTTCGTCGAAATACTGCTGATCGGTGTAACGCGAATGCTCGTTGTCATGGCAATACAGGCACAACAGCTCCCAGTTCGAGCCGTCCTGCGGGTTGTTGTCGTGGTTGTGGTCGCGGTGGTGCACGGTCAGTTCGCTCAGGCGTTTGCCGGAGAACTCACGGGCGCAGCGGCCGCACACGTGCGGGTACATCTTCAGGGCCTTGTCGCGGTAACCCATTTCCTTGTCGCGCTGGTTGTCGGCGAGGATGCGGTCCAACTTTGAGGTGTTGGTTGGAGGCGTTGACGAACTCATGGGTTCACCTTTGTAAAAGACTAATGACGGTTATGTGTTGAAGTTTAGCCTAGCCCTTGAGCTTCTCGGCAATCCAGATGGTGTGGCGGGTGCCTTTGTTGCCGTGGGCGAAGACCTGCACTTCTTCGGCCTTGAAGCCGGCCTTTTTCAGCTTGTCGGAAAACTGCCGGTCAGCGCTGGCCGACCATACCGCCAGCACGCCCTTGGGTCGCAGGGCCTTGGCGCAGGCGCTCAGGCCACCGGCGGAGTACAGCCAGCTATTGGCTTTCTGGGTCAGGCCTTCGGGACCGTTGTCGACGTCGAGCATGATTGCGTCGAAACCCTGCGGCTCGGCTTGCAGCACCTTGGCCACGTCTTCCATGCGGATCACCGTACGCGGGTCGAGCAATGGGTTGCCGGCTTTTTCCCCCAGCGGCCCACGGTTCCACTCCACCACGCCGGGCACCAGTTCGGCGACCACCACTTCAGCGGTCTTACCCAAATGCTTGAGCGCCGAGGCGAGGGTGAAGCCCATGCCCAGGCCGCCGATCAATACCCGCGAATTCGGCCGGCCGGCGACCTTGCGGCAGGGGATTTGCGCCAGGGCATCTTCGGAGCCGTGCATGCGGGTGTTCATCAACTGCCCGCCATCGCCGCCCTGAATCTTGATGACGAAGTCTTCGCCGTATTCGAACAGGCACAGGGCACCGCCGTTTTCAGGAATGGGGGTGGTGTCGAGCAGAACGAAACGTTTCATGGGGCTCTCTTGAGGAGAAAATGACAGGCGGAAGAAGGCAAACGAGCGCAGTTGGGAGTAGCCTGCAATAGACCACAAGGCCAACGGAGCCATTGATGAAGCGCATCATTCTAACGGCCATTGCCTTGGCCGCGCTCTCGATAACTGCAGTGCAGGCCCAGGAGCAGCAAACCATCCCCACCGGCCCTACGCCGATACCCGGTTCGCCCGGCACTGCTACGCCGACGCCGTACCCGCAGATTACCCCGACCACTGTGCCCAAGACCGGCAACGGTGGGCCACCGTTGTTGCCGCCGATCGAAATGCCCAACCCGCCCAAGGACCAGACCTTGCCGGGCCTTGAGCCGAGCACGACGAAAATCAAAACGCCGGGCGGATAGTGTCTAGATCTGCTGCGAGAGCAGTTGCCCGTCGGCCATGCGCAAGCGTTTGGAGAGGGAGACGGCGAGGGCGCGGATGATCTTGGCGGCGATTTTCGGCGCTTCGTTGAGCATCTTTTCCAGGGAGTCCTTGCCCAGGTTGAGCAACTGGCAGTTGCTCGCGGCCACACAACTGGCTGAGCGCCGTTCGCCGTCGAGCACGGCCATTTCGCCGAACGCCCGACCGCTGCGCAAGGTGGCCATGGTCACCGGTTGCCCTTCGCTGTTGGTCTTCTGCACCGCAACCTGGCCGGTGTGGATGATGCACATGAAACTGCCGGCATCGCCCTCATGGAAGATCTCTTCGCCTTCGGCGATGGTGCTGATGCTGAAGTAACCTGAAGCCGCCACGAAGTCGGCCGGCAGCAGTTGATCGAACAGGCCGCAGTCCATCAGCCAGTCGCGAATTTCTTTGTTCAGTAAGGTCGGTTCTGACATGTCGTCACGGTCTTTTTCTTGTGTCTGTTGCTGTTCCAGGCGCGCCCGGCGTCTGGTGTTAAGACCGGGACGCCGGGCCAAGTTCCTCAGGCAATGCCCAAAACCTTCAAAACAAATGCGTATTCGAGGGCTACGTCACGTAATCCCTGGTAGCGACCGCTCATCCCGCCATGCCCGGCGCCCAATTCAGTCTTGAGCAGCAGGGGATTGGTGTCGGTTTTGGTCGCGCGCAATTTCGCCACCCACTTGGCCGCTTCCCAGTACTGCACGCGACTGTCGTTGTAGCCGGCGATCACCAGCGTTGCCGGATAGGCTTGCGCGGTGACGTTTTCATACGGGGCGTAGGCCTTGATCCGATCATAGACGTCTGGCTCTTGCGGGTTGCCCCATTCGTCGTATTCGGTGACGGTCAGCGGCAACTCCGGGTCGAGCATGGTGTTGAGCACGTCGACGAACGGCACTTCGGCTATTGCCGCACCGAACAGCTCCGGCCGCTGATTGAGCACCGCGCCGATCAGCAGGCCACCGGCGCTGCCGCCACTGATTGCCAGCTGCGATGAGGTGGTGAAACCGTTGGCGATCAGGTGTTCGGCGCAGGCGATGAAGTCGCTGAAAGTGTTGTGCTTGTGTTCCTGCTTGCCGGCGCGATACCAGGCTTCACCCAATTCACCGCCGCCGCGAACATGCGCGATGGCAAACGCCATGCCGCGATCCAGCAGGCTCAGGCGGGCGTGGGAGAACCACGGGTCGAGGCTTTCGCCGTAAGCGCCATATCCGTACAGATAAAGTGGCGTCGGTTTACCGAGGAATTCGCGTTTGACCACCAGGCTGATCGGCACTTGTGTACCGTCCGGCGCCGTCGCCCAAAGCCGCTGGCTGACGTACGCGTCGGCGTCGAACGGGCCGAGCACCGGGGTTTCCTTGAGGACTTTCTGCTCGCCGGTGGCCAGGATCAGTTGACGGATTTGCGCCGGACGGTTCAAAGCCTCGTAGCGCAGACGGATTCTGTCGCTGACAAATTCCAGGCTGTTCTGCACATGCAGGCTGTAGGCCGCGTCCGGTAATTGCACGCGATACGGCGCCAGGCCTTGTGGGCGGACTTCAATGATCGGCAGGCCGCCTTCACGCAGGCTTAAGGTCATGGCCTCGGCGTTCAGGCTCATGCCATCGATCATCACCGCGTCGCTGTGGGGGATCAGGTTCTGCCAGTCGGCTTCGGTCGGCGCGACGCCGGTGTCGGCGGCCTGGTACAGGGCGAAGTTGATGCCGTCGCGGTTGGTGCGGATCAACCACGTCCACTCGCCATCGAGTTTGCCGTGGTCGACATCGTACTCATGGTCTTCGACCCGTGGTGCCAGGCAGGTAAAGGCCTGATGGGGCAGCGAGGCGTCGAGCACCCAGACTTCGCTGGTGGTCTTGCTGCCCAGCGACAGCAGCAATTGCCGTTCGGAACTTGAGCGGTAGCAATGCAGGAAGAATCGGCCGTCCGGTTCATGGAACACTTCTTCGGCGGCGGTGCCGTCCAGCCGATAGCGGAACAGTTTGTGCGGGCGATGGGTGTCGTCGAGTTCACCGAAGAACAGCGTCAGGCTGTCATTGGCCCAGGTCATGCTGCCGTCGCAGTCCTGGAATTCCAGTTCGCTGACGCGGCCGCTGGACAACTCCTTCACGAACAGCGTGTAAACCTCCTCGCCACTGGAATCGATGCTGTAGGCCAGGCGCTGGTGGTCCGGGCTGACGCTGAACGCGCCCAGGGAAAAGAAACCGCCCTTGGCCAGCACGTTCGGATCGAGCAGCAGGAGTTCCTGGCTTTCGTCGATGTGCAGGCTGCCATCGGTCGGAAGTGGGCAGCGGTAATGACGGGCGTATTCGTCGCCGGCCGTGGTGCGGGTGTAATACAGGTACGGGCCCCAGGGCGAGGGCAGCGACAGATCGGTTTCGAGAATCCGCCCCTTGATCTCTTCGAACAGGATTTCGCGCAGCCCGGCCTGATCGGCGGTTTGCGCCTCCTGATAGCGGTTTTCAGCTTTCAAGTAATCAAGCACTGCGTCGGTGTCGCGCTCCTGCAGCCAGGCATACGGGTCATCGCCGTCGGCCTTGTGGGCAATGGGCGCGTCGGAAACGTTGGCGGATAGGGGCATGAAGGACTCTCGAACGTTGTACGAAATTGGGGGATCGCAGACGGCGGGGCAGCCTGAAGTGCGAAAAGTCGTTACTATAAGCGCCTCTTTGCCTGCCTTGCCATGGACACCATGACCGAGAACGACTATCTGATCGCTTGGGGCCTCTACGCCTTTGCCGCTTTAGGCTGCCTGTTGGTGTGGATGCGCATCACCCGCTGGATGTGGCGTTGGCTGCGTGAGCCGCTGCGGCTGCTGATGGCAGTGTTGCTGTTCAGCCCGACCATCATTGACCCGGTGAAGGAAAAGGTCGCCCCGGCCATTGCCATTACTGTGCTGGATCTGCTGTTCAAGGTCGGCAACAACGCCTGGCGGGCGATTTCCGACCTGTTCATGTACAGCATGATTGCCTTCGGCCTTTACCTGGTTCTCGTGGCGATCCGTTTCCCGATCGAGCGCGCATCCAAGGCTCGCAAGGAGCGGGCGGAGGCGGCCAAGGCTGCGGCGCGCACCGACGAGCCTGAAGGCGATCAACCGTTCGGCGGTGCCGGCGATGATCGTTACGGTCGGCCACCGGTGCCGAGCAACCCGCAGCGACTGCGGGTCGAGCCGCGTCTGTAACTGTGCCCCTGCATTGAATCGAGAGTCCGAGCATGTGTGAGTTATTGGGCATGAGCGCCAATGTCCCGACCGATATCGTGTTCAGCTTCACCGGGCTGATGCAGCGCGGCGGCCGCACCGGACCGCACCGTGACGGTTGGGGCATCGCTTTCTATGAAGGCCGTGGCCTGCGCCTGTTTCAGGACCCGGCGGCGAGCAGCGAGTCGGAAGTGGCGAACCTGGTGCAGCGCTATCCGATCAAGAGCGAAGTGGTGATCGGCCACATCCGCCAGGCCAATGTCGGCAAGGTCTGCCTGTCCAATACCCATCCGTTTGTGCGCGAGTTGTGGGGGCGCAACTGGTGTTTCGCCCACAATGGCCAGTTGGCCGACTTCAACCCGACCGCCAGTTTCTACCGCCCCGTCGGCGATACCGACAGCGAAGCGGCATTCTGCGATTTGCTCAACCGGGTGCGTGCTGCGTTCCCTGAGCCGGTAGAGATCGAAGAACTGCTGCCGGACCTGGTGGCCGCTTGTGCCGAGTACCGCAGCAAAGGCGTGTTCAACTGCTTGCTCAGCGACGGCGACTGGCTGTTCTGCTACTGCTCGACCAAACTGGCGCAAATCACTCGCCGTGCCCCGTTCGGCCCGGCACGCTTGAAGGACGTCGATGTGATCGTCGACTTCCAGGCCGAAACCACGCCCAACGACGTGGTTACGGTGATCGCCACCGAACCCTTGACCGAAAACGAAACCTGGACCCGCTACGAACCGGGCCAATGGAGCCTCTGGCGACGCGGTGAATGCGTCAGCCAGGGCAATACCGAATAAGGATCTCTCCCCCCATGTTGCTCAGTTATCTACGGCTGGTGTTGTTTGCGGCAGGCCTGTTGATCGGCGTCCAGGTGCCTGGGTTCATCAGTGACTATGCCAAGCGGGTCGAGGCGCATCTGATCGAGGCACAGAGCGGTTTGAGCGGTTTTCAGGGCACTGCCAATCAGTTTTTCAAGGGCGATATGCAGGCGTTGGTGGCCCATTACCGTGCCAGCGAAGACCCGATCTTTCGCAGCGATGCCGACAGCCTGAGCGCCTTGCTCACCCGTCAACTGGCCCTCGACAAGCAATTCCAGGCCATGCAGGGCCCGTGGTACATCCGCTTCCTGCAAGTGGTGCTGGCGGCCGACCCGGATATTCGCAAGGAAACCTGGAACGGCTACAGCTACCAGATCCTGCTGACGCCGGAAGCGATGATCTGGGGCATGAGCGGCGCGTTGCTGCTGTCGTTCGGCATTGAATGCCTGTTCCGACTGATCGACTGGGTGGTGCTGGGCGGCAAGCGCCTGCGCCAGAGCCGGCCGATCGAAGAGCGGGATTTGCGCGGGTTGTAACACTGGAGCCGACTTGCCGGCGATTGCCGCGAGATCGCATCGCTGGCAAGCCGGCTCCTGTTTTTACCAATCGACCGAGTAACTCATGCTCAGCGTGCGGCCTTCGGCATTGGCGTACGGCGCTCTGGCGTTGGCTTGGGTGAACAGGTTCTGGTACGTGCGATTGGTCAGGTTGTACACGCCGCCTTCAAGACGACCGACCGGCAGTTGCACGGAGCCGAGCAGGTCCACCAGCGTATAACCTTCGATGTCGCGTCCATTGTCGTCCTTGGCGGCGGCATCGTAATTGGCCAAACGCATGCCTTGCAGGCGCAGGCTGTAGTCGTCTTCGGTGTAGCCGACGAACAGTGTGGTCTTGGCGGGTGAGATGCGTGTGGCCGGCAGATCGATCCATTTGCCGTTCTGCTCGGTCTCGCCTTTGGCCCAGGCATAAGTGCCACCCACCGACCAGTGATCGGTCGCGCGGTAGGTCAGGCTGTTTTCGATGCCGCGAACTCGCTCTTTCTGGTTGATCAGGCGCAATACGCGATCATTGGCATCGTAGAACTGGGTCACGTCCGAGGTGTTTTCGTACACGGTGACGTCGGCTTGCCACTGGTCCCAATTGCCACGCCAGCCCAACTCGTAACTGTCGACCTTGATGGCCTGGGCGTTAAGACTCTGGATGTCGAAGGTGCTGCTGACGTCACGCATGAAGCGCTGGATATCCGGCAGCGAAAACCCCTGGCTGTAATTGGCGAAGACGTCCTGGTTTTCACTCAGGTGGTAGACCGCCCCCAGGTTGTACAGCGTGGCGTCGTATTTGAGGGTGTCACCGGGCAGCGTTGCGCGTATGCCGGTCTGGACGATCTGACCGTAGGCGATGCTGTCGGAGACGTCGCTTTCGATCCATTCACGGCGCACTCCGCCACGCAAGGTCCAGTCTCCGATGTCCCAGGACATCTGCCCGAACAGCGATTTGGTGGTGGTTTCGATGTCCGGGCCCAGCTCGTAGGTGGTGCCGGTCTTGGTGTAGTTCAGGCCATTGAGCGTGTATTGATCACCTCGTTGACGGGAGCGCTCATTGTCATAGTCGGCGCCCCAGACCAGATTGCCCGTGGCGCTTCCGATCGCCGGCAGCGGCGTGTCGATGGCCGCGCGCAGGCCGTAGACGTCCTGCACACTGTTGTTGTTGGAGATCCCGGCTCTGCCTCGCGACAGGTCTGGAAAGAACAGTGCATCGGCGCGGCGCCAGTAGCTTTCCAGTTGCAGGCCCTGACCGTAGAAGTCCTTGTCGGTGTAGTTGAGATTGACCGCCTGGTTATGGGTATAGGGTTGGTCGTCGAGTTTCAGCCCTTTGACGGCCACCGCTTGCTGCGAGTTTTTCGGGTCTTTGGTGTAGCCGGTGTCCTGCTGGTCCTTGTAGTCCTGCAGCGACAGGCTGATTTTCTTGTCGGCATCCAGTTCGTAACCGAAACGACCTTGCAGGTCATAGGTTTCGGTGTCCATGTTGCTGCCCTGGGAGGTGTCCTGGGGGATGCGGTTGCCGTTGCCGTCGAACTGGTCGTTGCGCTGGGTCAGGTCGGCGGACACATACCAGTCCAACGCGTCCTTGCGCCCGGTGGCACTCTGGAAAGCTTCGTAGGCGAAGCCTTTTCTGTTGAGGTTGTTACCGCTGGTCAGGCCCAGTTTGCTGCTGTAGGCAATGTCCTGGCCCTGATTGCGCTTGGTGATGATGTTGATGATGCCGCCTGAAGCACCGGCACCGTAGATGCTGCTGGCGCCGGAGATCACTTCGATGCGTTCGATGCTGGCCGGGGCGATGCTGTTGAGCTGGCGGAAGTTGTCGCGCGTGGCGTTCTGCGATACGCCGTCGATCAACACCAGCATGTTGCGCCCGCGCAGGGTCTGGCCGAAGTTGCTCATCCCGCCGCTGGATGGCGCAATACCCGGGACCAGTTGCCCGAGGATGTCTGAGACCCGGCGACCCGCGCCGCTCTGCTCACGGACCTGCTGTTCGTCGATTATCTGGACCGAGCCCGGAATCGAAGCAATGCTCGCCTCGCTGCGAGTCGCGGAGACGACGGTGGCTTGCATGTTCAAGGTGCCGGGCTGCTGTTCGGTGTCCTCGGCCCAGGCCTGGGCGCTGAAGGTGCCAAGTAGCGGGATCAGCAGGGAGAGTTTGGTTCGGGTCATGACGTGGTCTTTTTTAGTTGTGATAAGTGTGGGGCGATAAGGTCGAGCGGTCAGGCGTGGCGTTGAACGACCGCACCCAGCGGATGCCGATGGCGGCTATGGCGTAGGTCAGTGCCACCAGCCAGAAACTGTGGGCCAGGCCCACCAGGCCCATGCCGATACCGCCAAGGACGACACCGAGCAGAGCACCAGCCTTTGCCGCACTGTTACCGAGGCCGAGCGCGAAGCCCTGCTGGGTGATGGAAACGGTGTTGGCGATCAGGGCATAGGCGACGGGCAGCAGGGCGCCTTGCCAGATGCCCCAGACGAGTCGGCTGACGAGAAAGCCCAGCCATTCATTGGCCAATGCCGTGGCCGCCAGCGTCAGGGCACATAACCAGGCCACGCCTTCGATGACGCGCAAGGTGTAGGCCGGCTGCCAGCGGTCGAACAGGCGTCCCCACAGCGGGGCGGAAATGGCCAGGGTCGCGGCGCTCGCCGCGTAGGTGGCACCGATCAGCCAGCTTGGGGCATGCAGAATGTTCGCGACATATAGGGCGTAGAACGATTGCGGCATCATCTTCGCCGCCTGAATCAACACGATCACCAACAGGATTCCACTGAGCCAGCCTTTGGGCAGGGCCACCGGCTCAACAGGTTTTTTCTTCGCGGTTCGCGCCTTGTCGGCCGGCAGGAAAAAACTCCCCAGTGCGCACAGCAGGCAAATCACCGTCGCGCCATAACACAGCAAGGCAAACCCCGAGACGTCCATCAGCCAGCCACCCAGCACCGGGCCGATCAACGAGCCGACGGCGGTTGCCGATTGCAGGCGGGCCAGGGTGTGACCCCGTCTGGCACCGTCGCAGCAGGCCAAGGCATAGGCTTGCGCGGCCGCGAGAAAACCGGCCAACGCGCCTTGCATCACGCGAATACCCACCAGCAGCCACGGGTCGAGAGTGATGGCCGCCAAGCCTTGGCACAGCGCGAGGGCCAGCAACGCCCGAACAATCATCGGTTTGTGCCCGGTGCGATCCCCCAGCCGACCCCACAGGGGGGTCAGCAACATGGCCGCCAGCATCGGGCCGGCATAGACCATCGCCGATAACAGCGCGGTGTAGCCGGCGCCTTCGGGCCCGAGCAGATGCTGGATCTGCAAGGGCCAGAACGGGCCGCTCATCTCCATGGCGCCCATGGAGACAAACTGGATGACGATCAGCAGTCGCAGGGCGCGACCGTCAGCGAGCATGGGTGTTGGGTCGCAGCGGGTTACTCAGGCGTCCGACGATGTCGGCATGACTGTCGAGCAAGCGCATGCGCATGAACGATTTGGCGGGCCAATCCTGTTCCAGCAAGGCCTGGCGTTCGCTTTCCCAGCGTGCCGGTTCAACGCGCTCGCGCAAGCTCTCGAAGCACTGTGCAACGCGCGCTGCCAATCGCTCCCACAGGATATTTTCCGGCACATTCCAGTGGCGGGCACAAAGCAACGTCAGCTCACCGAGGTGGCACATGAAGGTGGTGTGCAGGAGTTTGTCGCGGACAAACCCTGCGTCGTCATACAGGGTCATTTTCGGATCGTGCAGCTGGATATCCAGACCCTTGGCGTGCAGGGTTTTGCGATCGATACGAACGTCGCCGAAATCACGCAACAGCAGCCGATTCAGCTGCCCGTCAGCGCCCATCACCATGAAACTGTTTTGCTGGTGCGCTTCGAACGCCACGCCGTACATCAGATAGATGCCCAGCAGACTTGGTACGGCAATCGACAGGTAATCATCGAAGAACGTCAGCATGGCCTCGCTGTCGTCCCGGCCTTGAGCCAGTCTGACCCAATCACGCAGCAACGGTTGTTCGAATTCGTTGACGGCGAACAGGCTGCCGACCGGCACCGCCAACTCGCCTGCTTGCAGCAGGGTCAGCGGGTTGTCGCGATACAGCACGCCAGCATGCCGGGAGCGTTCGTCATCGGCCGGCAGTGGTGCGTAATGCACGCCGATGCGCTCTGGAACGATGTTCAGCAGGCGCTGAATCTGCGGTTCCTGATCGAGGATATCCAATACCAGTTGGCTGATGCGCGGACCCATCCGGGCCGAGCGCGGCGACACGGTGCGCTGCACGCTGGTCAGGCGCAAAGCCACCGGCAGTTTGACCATCGGTGCCGTGCGACTGGCCTGCGGCAGGACCGTGCGGAAGGACATGGTCGGGTGGCCGGTAAACGCCACGATGTCAGTGACGATCAGCAGGTTGTCGGCGATCTCGTTGGCGAATGAATGTGGCAGCTCTTCATGGGCTTGCCATGGGTGCGACGGCAGCGGGAGGTAGTCCTTTGCGTCCAGGCCCAGCTGCTGCAAATGGCGTTGCAATTGCTCGGCGGCCTGTGGGAAGTGACCTTGCCACCAAACCCAGTAGTCCGTGGTGCCAGCCAGCGCTTCAACATGTGCGTACTGGCGGTGCAGGGCGCACAGCACGATCGGAAAACTCGCTTCGAATTCTGGCGAGAAAGCGATGACCTGAGCGGCGCTCAAGCCCAGTTTGGTCTTGTAGTTCGGGTGCCACGGATGGCCGAGAGTCCCCCACTGTTCGAGCAGCGATGTAGGGTTCTGGTGGCAGGGGCTGGCTTTGAGCCAGGCGAGCAGATTGTCATCGTATCCGGTGTCGATCTGCTCTCTCAGGCGCTCGGTCCATCCGTGGTGAAACGCCAGGCACAGGGTGTCGTTGCTGAAGCTGTCATCCAGCTCCCGGGCCAGACGTTCCAGTACCTGCGGGGAGGCTGGCGGATTGAGCTGAGTGCTGAGGTGAGCGAGCAGTTCGCTGGGCAACTGGATTTTGTGCGGCAGTTTGTCGGGGGTGTGCAGGACGATGCTGCCGCGTACGTCCCAGCTGTTCATTCTGCTGCTGGACAAATGCTCGAAGCAAAGGTGCGCGCCATCGCCAAGCGGCAGCCAGCAGCGGCTGGTGTCGTCGTATTCGCAGGTGTCGGGATCAATCAGCTCTTCACGGAACAGCGCCTGGATCAGGCGTTGGAAACAGCGCTGGGCGGCGGGCTCCAGGGCATTGCTCAAATGATCGAGCGTGATGCGGTGGGACTGGAAAGCCTGAGTACCGAGAGCTTCGCTCCAGTGAGCGAGCAATTGCTGCTGTTGTTGCGTGTAATCGCGCATCAGGTCCGACTCCTTCTGGACAATTGATTCTGAAAGCGCGCAAAGAATACCGTTTTGAAAAATTAATGCAAATGATAGTGGTTCATATTTACACTTCGGAAAATGCCTTTCAGGCTCTGGCCTACGGTTTGCTCAAGACGATGTAGTGCTCGCCCACTTTCTGCGCATAACACTCCACGACTTGCTGACACAGCGCCACGATTTCTTCGACCCACTCCACACCCACCCGCCACGACACCACCACCGGCAAATTCGCTGGTCGCTGATCGATGGCCAGCAAGGTCAACTCTCCCCGGGCCAATTCCTCGGCCACCAGCACGGGCGACAATGCGCCTATACCGAAGCCGTCCCGCAGCAACCGGGTAATCGCCGACACCGAGTTCACGCAGTTCAGCCGTGGCGCCATGACCCCGTTGGCCTGCATCAGGCTCAAGATGTCCTGGTGCGGACGGGAGTTTTTCGAATAGGTGATGATCCGCTCCCGTGCCAGGTCGGCGACACCTGAATACTCACGGTTGTAGATGGAATTGCTGGCCACGATCCAGCCCATCGGATGACTGGCCAGCTCCAGGCTGCGCACGCTTTCCTGGCGCAGCAGGTCGGTTTGCAGGATCAGATCGAGAAAGCCTTTTTGCAGCTGATCGCAGAGGTTGAGCGCGGTATCGGCCACCAGCTCGATTTCCACCAGCGGATAGTGATCCATCATCTGTGCCACCAACGGGCTGAGCCAGGTGTGGATCACCGTGTCCATGACGCCGATCCGCACCCGCCCGGCCTTGCTCGAACGCGTTTCGATCGACTGCTTGAGCGACTGCATCGTGTCCATCATCTGCTCGGCATATTCGAGCACTTTCAGGCCTTCGGGGGTCAGGCTCACACCGCGGGAGTCGCGCAGAAACAGCTTCACCCCGAGCTCGCTTTCGAGCACGGCGATGCGGCTGGAAATCGACGCTTGGGTGGTGAAGAGCTTGTCCGCCGTCAGGCGAAAACTCTTGAGTCGGGCGACCCAGACAAACGTCTCGAGAAACTTCAGGTTCATGGGGTCAGCTCGTGAATAAAGTTTTTCTTATGTCTAGGGCGGGGTTTTATTAGTTGGACGCAGCGGGGCCAACCGCCCAAAAATCAGGCCATCCGGTTCCCACGATAGGCGTCGTCGGGGCTCAGAACAATACCAATAAAATATGCACGGAGATTTTGCCATGAGTGCGCCCGACACCCTCGACATCCCCAAAACCACGGCTCGCCCGGGACCTTTCGACTGGTACCGCAACATCAACAAACAGGAGCGTCGCACGTTCTGGAGCTGCAAGATCGGCTATGGCCTGGATGGCATGGACACCCAGATGCTCAGCTTCGTGGTACCGACCCTGATTGCCATGTGGGGCATCACCACCGGCCAGGCCGGGCTGATCCACACCAGCACGCTGATCGCCTCGGCCATCGGTGGTTGGGTGGCGGGGATTCTCTCCGACCGCATCGGTCGGGTGCGTACCTTGCAACTGACAGTGCTGTGGTTTGCGTTCTTCACTTTCCTCTGCGGCTTCGCCCAGAACTACGAGCAACTGTTGATCAGCCGCACGTTGATGGGCTTCGGTTTCGGTGGTGAATGGACCGCCGGCGCGGTGCTGATGGGCGAAGTGATCCGCGCCAAGGACCGTGGCAAAGCCGTCGGTATGGTGCAATCGGGTTGGGCATTGGGTTGGGGGCTGACAGCCATTCTGTATGCGCTGCTGTTCTCGGTGTTGCCGCCGGAAGACGCCTGGCGTGCGCTGTTCATCCTCGGCATCGTGCCGGCGATTTTCGTGATCTTCGTCCGTCGCCTGGTCAAGGACCCGGAAATCTACCGCGAAGCCAAAGCCAGGCAAGAGCCAAGCAACCCGGCGAAGTTCTACGAGATTTTCGCCCCCGGCATCCTCTTCACCACGATTCGCGCGTCGATACTGACCACCGGCGCACTCGGCGGTTACTACGCGATCACCTCCTGGCTGCCGACGTTTCTGAAGAACGAGCGGGGCTTGAGCGTCCTCGGCACGGGCGGTTATCTGGCGATGGTGATCATCGGGTCTTACGTCGGTTATGTAATCAGCGCGTATCTGACTGACATCCTTGGTCGTAAAAAGAACTTCATTCTGTTTGCCGTCGGCTCGTTCACCATTGTTTTGCTGTACACCCAATTGCCGGTCAGCAACGGCGTGATGCTCTGGCTGGGCTTCCCCTTGGGCTTCTTCGCTTCGGGGATTTTCAGTGGCATGGGGTCGTTTCTGACCGAGTTGTTTCCAACGCGGATTCGCGGCTCGGGCCAGGGTTTTTGCTACAACATCGGTCGGGCACTGGCGGCGTTGTTTCCGCTGCTGATCGGCTTGCTCAGTCAGAAGGTGCCATTGAGCGTGGGAATCGGGGCTTTCGCTGCGGTGTCCTACGGGGTGGTGATCCTGGCGGCGCTCAGCTTGCCGGAAACCTGTGGTAAACAACTCGACGCCGAATAACCGAATGTCCGGTAACTGATAATCTGAGGGGCAGATGCCCTTCAGCTAAAAAGACAAAAGCCTACAGGAGTGTTCACCGTGAACCGCCTGCTATTGAACTGCGACATCGGCGAGAGTTTCGGCAACTGGACCATGGGTCTGGACGCCGAGGTCATGCCCTTCATCGACTGCGCTAACATCGCCTGCGGTTTCCATGCCGGCGACCCGAGCATCATGCGCAAGACCGTCAGCCTGGCCCTGAGCAACGGCGTGCAGATCGGCGCGCATCCGGCCTATCAGGATCTGGTCGGTTTCGGTCGCCGCTCCATGGCGTATACCGCCCAGGAACTGCAGGACCTGTTGCACTACCAGATCGGTGCCCTCGACGGCATTTGCCGGGCTCAGGGCGGGCGGGTGAGTTACGTCAAACCCCACGGCGCGATGTACAACGACATGATGGCCAACCCGGCGCAATTGCGCGCGGTGATCCAGGCCGTGGCGGCCTATGACCGGACGCTGCCGCTGATGCTGATGGCCACTCGCGACAACAGTGCCGCCCAGCAGTTGGGCGACGAATACGGCGTGACCCTGTGGTTTGAAGCCTTCGCCGATCGCGCTTACGACAGCGCCGGAATGCTGGTCTCGCGGCAACTGCCGGGAGCCGTGCATCACGATCCCGAGAAAATCATCGAACAGGCGCTGATCATTGCCCGCGGTGACAACCTCACGGCCAGCGATGGCAGCGCCTTGCACCTGCAGGCCAATACCTTGTGCGTACACGGCGACAACGCCAGTTCGGTGGCCGCCGTGCGGCGCATTCGCGAGGCCTTGAATCAGCAGAGCGCATCATGAAGCCACGGGTGGAAGTGGTGGCGCTCGATTGCCTGATGGTGCGCCTGTTCGATGAAATTGCCGAGGCCAACATGCCGTGGATGCTGGCTGCCAGTGAGCGTTTGCGAGAAGCATTCGCCAGCCATTTGATCGATCTGGTGCCGTCCTACACGACGCTGATGGTGCATTACGATCTGATGGCATTGAACCCGGCCCAGGCCCGGGAGTTGATCGCTCAAGCCCTGATCGATCTGACGCCCAACGCTCGGGCCAAGGGTAAATGCCATGTGCTGCCGGTCTGGTATGACTTGAGCGTTGGGCCGGAGTTGAACCTGTTGTCCCAGCGTAGCGGCTTGGCGGTGAATGAAGTGATCCGCCGTCACAGCGAACACGAGTATCAGGTGTTCGCGTTGGGCTTCGCGCCGGGGTTCGCGTTCATGGGGTTGGTGGAAGAAGTGTTGGCCGCACCGCGTCTGAGTACCCCGCGCAAAAAAGTCGCCGCCGGCAGTGTCGGCATCGCTGAACGCCAGACGGCGGCTTATCCGGTAGTGTCCCCCGGCGGCTGGAACCTGATCGGTCGCACACCGGCCAAATTGTTCGACCGTGAACGCGACGGCTACAGCTTGATGCAACCGGGCGACACGGTGCGCTTCGAGGCGGTCAGTCATGCCGAGTTCATCAACCTGGGCGGTGACGACACGCCGTTGGAGACCTTGGCATGAGCCGACTGACGATTGAAGCAAGTACACCGCTTTGCCTGTTGCAGGACGCCGGGCGATTTGGTGTGCGGCATCTGGGCGTGACCCAGGGCGGCGGACTGGATTGGCGATCGATGTCGTGGGCCAATTGGCTGTTGGGCAACGGGCTGGATGCGTCGGTGATCGAAATTACCCTCGGCGGGTTCAGTGTGGTGGCCGAGGACGATTGCTTGCTGGCATTGGCTGGTGCCGATCTTGGGGCGCAGATTGATGGCCAGCCCTTGGCGCCGTGGCGCAGTTTCAAACTGGGCAAAGGTCAACGATTGCAATTCACGCAACCGTTGCTTGGCGCTCGGGCGTACCTCGCGGCACCAGGCGGGTTTGATGCGCCGAAGGTGCTGGGCAGCACTGCAACTGTGGTGCGTGAGGAACTCGGCGGCCTCGACGGCATGGGCCGGGCGTTGGCCAAGGGATCGTCGTTGAAGTACTCCACCGAGGCGCCGCTGCTGGTACGGGAACTGCCTCGCGAGCACGTTCCGGATTTCAACCTCGATACGCCGCTGGACCTGGTGCTTGGTGCGCAAATCGGTGAATTCAGCGGGCAGAGTCTGTTTGACGCATTCAACAGCGCCTGGACCCTCGACAGTCGCGCCGATCGCATGGGCATTCGTCTGTTGGGAACGGCTTTGCAGTATCAGGGCAAACCGATGATTTCCGAAGGCATCCCGCTGGGGGCGGTCCAGGTGCCGCCGGATGGGCAGCCGATTGTGCTGCTCAATGACCGGCAGACCATTGGCGGTTATCCGCGGTTGGGGGCGTTGACGCCGTTGGCATTGGCGCGGCTGGCGCAGTGTCTGCCGGGGGCGAAGGTGCGGTTGAAACCGGTGGTGCAGGACGTCGCGCATCGCGAACAAGTCGAGTATTTGCGCCGGTTTTAACTGTGGCGAGGGGGCTTGCCCCCGTTCGGCTGCGCAGCAGTCGTAAAACCATTGCATGCGGTGTGTCTGATACATCGCGATTGCAGATTTTGGGGTCGCTTCGCAACCCAACGGGGGCAAGCCCCCTCGCCACAGATGCAATGCTCTACTTGGAAAGAAACCGCATCCCTTCCTCCAACCCCCGCAACGTCAGCGGATACATTTGATCATCGATCAAATCCCGCACGATGTTGGTCGACGAGGTGTAGCCCCAGGTGTCTTTCGGGTACGGGTTGATCCAGATGAGCTTCTTGTACTTTTCCTTGAAGCGCTGCATCCACACGTAACCGGCTTCTTCGTTCCAGTGCTCGACGCTGCCGCCGGCCTGGGTGATTTCATAGGGCGCCATGGCGGCGTCGCCGATGAAGATCACTTTGTAGTCGGCGCCGTACTTGTGCAGCAAGTCCTGGGTGGCGGTGCGCTCGGAGGTGCGGCGCATGTTGTTCTTCCACACCGATTCATAAATGAAGTTGTGGAAGTAGAAGTACTCCAGATGCTTGAACTCGGTCTTGCAGGCCGAGAACAGCTCTTCGCAGATCTTCACGTGGGCATCCATCGAGCCGCCGATGTCGAACAGCAGCAGCAACTTGACGGTGTTGCGCCGCTCCGGACGCATCTGGATGTTCAACAACCCGGCATCGCGCGCGGTGTGGTCGATGGTGCCGTCGATGTCCAGTTCTTCCGCCGCGCCCTGACGGGCGAATTTACGCAAGCGACGCAGGGCGACCTTGATGTTGCGCGTGCCCAGTTCCACCGAATCGTCGAGGTTCTTGTACTCGCGCTGATCCCAGACTTTCACCGCTTTGCCCTGACGCTTACCGGCATCGCCGACCCGAATGCCTTCCGGGTTGAAACCGCCGGAACCGAACGGGCTGGTGCCGCCGGTGCCGATCCATTTGTTGCCGCCGGCATGGCGTTCTTTCTGTTCTTCCAGGCGTTTCTTGAACTCTTCGATCAGCTTGTCCAGGCCGCCGAGGGACTGGATCGCGGCCCGCTCTTCGTCAGTCAGGGAACGTTCGAATTCCTTGCGCAGCCAGTCTTCGGGGATCAACGCCTGAAGGTGATCGTCGAGCTTTTCCAGGCCATTGAAGTAGGCACCGAACGCCCGGTCGAACTTGTCGAAATGCCGTTCGTCCTTCACCAGGATCGCCCGCGACAAGTAATAGAACTCGTCCATGTCGGCGAAGGTCACGCGCTGTTTCAGCGCGTTGATCAGGTCCAGCAGCTCACGCACCGAGACCGGCACCTTGGCTGCGCGCATTTCGTTGAACAGATTGAGCAGCATGGCGATCGCCCTTATTGGTACTTAGCGAGTGCCGCGACGGCTCATGAACGCCAGACGTTCAAGCAATTGCACGTCCTGTTCGTTCTTCACCAGGGCGCCTGCCAGCGGCGGAATGGCCTTGGTCGGATCGCGTTCGCGCAATACCGCTTCGCCGATGTTGTCGGCCATCAGCAGTTTCAGCCAGTCCACCAGTTCGGAGGTCGAGGGCTTCTTCTTCAGGCCCGGCACCTTGCGCACGTCGAAGAACACGTCCAGCGCTTCGCTGACCAGGTCTTTCTTGATGTCCGGGTAGTGCACGTCGACGATCTTCTGCAGCGTCACGCGATCGGGGAACGCGATGTAATGGAAGAAGCAGCGGCGCAGGAAGGCGTCCGGCAGTTCTTTTTCGTTGTTGGAGGTAATGATGATGATCGGACGTTTCTTGGCCTTGATGGTCTCGTCGATCTCGTAAACGTAGAACTCCATCCTGTCGAGTTCTTGCAGCAAGTCGTTGGGGAACTCGATGTCGGCCTTGTCGATTTCGTCGATCAGCAGAATCACCCGCTCTTCGGACTCGAACGCCTCCCAGAGCTTGCCCTTTTTCAGGTAGTTGCGAACGTCGTGGACCTTGTCCACGCCCAGTTGCGAATCCCGCAGGCGGCTGACCGCGTCGTATTCGTACAGGCCTTGATGCGCCTTGGTGGTGGACTTGATGTGCCAGGTAATCAACTTGGCGCCGAAGGACTCGGCCAGTTGCTCTGCGAGCATGGTCTTGCCGGTGCCTGGCTCACCCTTGACCAGCAGTGGCCGCTCCAGGGTGATAGCGGCGTTGACCGCCAGCTTCAGGTCATCGGTGGCGACGTAGGCCTGGGTGCCTTCGAACTTCATCTGCTAATCCTCAAACGGTAACGCCGACCTGAGCGAGGCAGGGCGGGGCGCAATAAATGGTCAGGCTCGACTATAACGCGCAGGTCGGTCGACTGTGAACGCAGACGGGTTATTCAGTCTCTGAATGGGGCGTCACTTCGTGACTCATCCCGCATCCGGTTTGGGTCGTTCGTACTGGGCATTGAACGCCTGGATGAAACCGTTGCGTAAAATCTGCAAAAACGCCTCGAACGCGCTGATATTCCGCTGATGCACGTTGCCCTTGAGTTCGACGCGAGTGGCGAATTGGTTTTTCGCCTGGTTCTTCAATACATTCTGGGTGCCGCCGACGAGCGCTTCCCAAATGGAGCGGAAAATCCCTTTGTCCTTGTTTTCCACGTCCTGTTGCCAGTTGAACACTTCGACGTCCCGCAACAGTGGCTTGATGTAGCCGGTGAGTTGTCCCTTGTTGGCCTCGGCCTCGATGACCAGGTCGCCATGGCCGGCATTGAAGTCGAACTTGCCGTAGGCCGACGCGAAGTCGTTCAGGCGTTTGAGTTCAAGGTCCCTGGCGCGCAGGCGGAACTCGAAGTCTTCGAAATTGCTCAGCGGATCGAAGGTTGCCGTTGTTTCCAGCGGTGCATTCCCCGGTAACAGCGCCTTGCCATCGAAACGGGCATCGCGTTTGCCTTTGGTGTCGACTACGTTGGTCAGGTTGTAAATGTTGGCATTGACCTGAGTAGCGCTCAGGTTCACGGGTGGTTTTGAATTGAAGTTGTGAAAGGTGACCCGGCCATCGTTGATCCGCACTTCGTTCAGGGTAATCGGCAGCAATTTTTCCAATTGTGCCCGCCAGTCGGTGCCCTGACCGGTCTGGGAGTTTTTCTTGTTGGCGCCGCCATCGACGAAGTTCACCTCGGGTTTGTCGAACTGCGCCTTGGCCACCACGGCGTGGTCGTACCAGAGCGAGTGCCAGCTGACGGAGAGGTCGATCAATGGCGCGTTGACGAACGGCACCGGGACCTTGCCCTCGACCTTGACGATTTTCAGCCCGTTGATTTTGTAGGCGCCACGCCACAAGGCCAGGTCCACGTCGGTAACCTGCCCGCGATAGTCGCCCATATTGGCCAATCGCTCGTTCAGGTAGTCACGCACGATGTAGGGCAGGGCGATATGCACGGCAACCAGCAACATGAGGAGGCCGGCGAGGGTCAACAGGGGCCAACTGTATCGACGCTTCATGGCGGCAAATCTCTGGCGGTGTAAAGCGGTTGACTGCTATGGCAGCCGGACGTTCGACTGACTGGACGACCACGAGCAACAGGCATACCTTGGTGGGCTAATTCAACGCGGTATAAGGACCCAGCCATGAGCCGTATCTATGCTGACAACGCCCACTCCATCGGCAATACGCCGCTGGTGCAGATCAACCGTATCGCCCCGCGCGGTGTCACCATTCTGGCCAAGATCGAAGGGCGCAACCCTGGATATTCGGTCAAGTGCCGAATCGGCGCGAACATGATCTGGGATGCTGAAAGCAGCGGTAAACTCAAGCCCGGCATGACCATCATCGAACCGACCTCGGGCAATACCGGTATCGGCCTGGCATTCGTTGCCGCCGCCCGTGGTTATCGGTTGATGTTGACCATGCCCGCGTCCATGAGCATCGAACGACGCAAGGTGCTCAAGGCCCTTGGCGCCGAACTGGTGTTGACGGAGCCGGCCAAGGGCATGAAAGGCGCGATCGAGAAAGCTGCCGAAATCCTCGCCAGTGATCCGTCCACCTACTTCATGCCGGGGCAGTTCGAAAACCCGGCCAACCCGGCCATCCACGAAAAAACCACCGGCCCGGAAATCTGGAACGACACCGACGGTGCGGTCGACGTGCTGGTAGCGGGCGTCGGAACGGGTGGAACCATTACCGGGGTTTCGCGGTATATCAAGAATACCCAGGGCAAACCGATTCTCTCGGTGGCGGTGGAGCCAATGGTGTCCCCGGTGATCACCCAGGCGATCGCCGGGGAAGAGATCAAACCGAGCCCCCACAAGATCCAGGGCATCGGCGCTGGTTTTGTGCCCAAGAACCTGGACCTGTCGATGGTCGACCGAGTGGAATTGGTCAGCGACGACGAATCCAAGGCGATGGCCCTGCGCCTGATGCAAGAAGAAGGGATTTTGAGTGGCATCTCTTGCGGCGCCGCCATGGCGGTGGCTGTACGCCTGGCCGAAACCCCGGAAATGCAGGGCAAAACCATCGTGGTGATCCTGCCCGACTCTGGCGAACGCTACCTGTCGAGCATGCTGTTCAGTGACTTGTTTACCGAACAGGAAAATCAGCAATAAGATTTTATGGCTGTTTTGAAGCCGATCAGGGGGTTGATTCAGGTCAGCCCCCGTTCAGGAACCCTATGTTAAGAAGTGCTTTATTGCACAATCCTTAACACTGAATGTTGAGTAATACGGGTTTTTCCCGAGGCCGGTAGTGTTTATCATGGCCGACTGCCACGTCGGGTAAAAGGCGTTGTGCGGAGTTTCCTATTCTCAAGGAGTCGTAGATGAGCTTTTCCTTTGTCGCGAAGGCGTCGGTGTTGCTGCTGTTCCTCGGCAGCACGCTCTATGTGCATTTGCGTGGCAAGGCGCGTTTGCCGGTCCTGCGTCAGTTCGTCAATCACTCGGCCCTGTTCGCGCCCTATAACGCCTTGATGTACCTGTTCTCCGGTGTGCCGTCCAAGCCCTATCTGGACCGCAGCAAGTTCCCGGAGCTCGACGTGCTCAGGGACAACTGGGAAGTTATCCGCGACGAAGCCATGCACCTGTTCGACGAGGGCTACATTCGCGCCGCCGAAAAGAACAACGACGCCGGTTTCGGTTCGTTCTTCAAGAAGGGCTGGAAGCGTTTCTACCTCAAGTGGTACGACAAACCGCTGCCATCGGCTGAATTGCTCTGCCCGAAAACCGTCGAGCTGGTCAGCCGCATCCCCAATGTGAAAGGCGCGATGTTTGCGCTGTTGCCGGGCGGTAGCCACCTCAACCCGCACCGTGACCCGTTCGCCGGTTCCCTGCGTTATCACCTGGGGTTGTCGACGCCGAACTCCGATGATTGCCGCATCTTCGTCGACGGTCAGGTCTACGCCTGGCGTGATGGCGAAGACGTGATGTTCGATGAAACCTACGTGCACTGGGTCAAGAACGAAACCGAGCAAACCCGCGTCATCCTGTTCTGCGACATCGAACGCCCCTTGAGCAACCGCCTGATGACCCGCATCAACCGCTGGATCAGCGGCTGGCTGGGGCGTGCTACTGCGCCGCAGAACCTTGACGATGAGCGCGTTGGCGGGATTAACCAGGCTTATGCCTGGAGCAAGACTTTCAGCGACAAATTCAGCGGTATGGTCAAGCAGTGGAAGCGCCGCAACCCCAAGGCCTATCGCGTGCTGCGACCGGTGCTGGCGGTGGTGGTGTTGACGTTGTTGGGGTATTGGTTGTTCGGTTGAGGCCGACCATGGAATGAAAAAACCGCTCCTTGGGAGCGGTTTTTTTATGCGCGCTTGCTCATGAGCTCCGGGCCTTGTAAGTGATCCGACTTGCCTGCGAAGGCGTTTTATCGGGCAACCACCTCAACCGGCTTCACCACTGCCGGCTTCAACACCAGCCACAACGCCGCCGCAATCAACACTCCGCCATAGAGGTGCGCCATCGACAGCGGCTCATCCAGCAACAGCGCGCCCCACAACACCCCGAACGGTGGAATCATGAAGGTCACGGTCATCGACTTCACCGGGCCGATCGAGCTGAGCAAACGGAAGTAAACGATGTAGGCAAACGCGGTGCAGCCCAAGCCCAATCCCAGCAACGACAACCAGACACTCCAGCCGCCCCAGCTCGCCGGTGGCTGGCTGATCACGCTGTAGCCGAACAGCGGCAGCAAAAACAAGGTGGCGCCGAGCATGCTGCCCAGGGCCGACAGGCGACTGTCGAGGCCGCCGGCCTGGTCGAGCCAGCGGCGGGCGAGGAAGCCGGCAAAGCCATAACAGGTGGTAGCCATCAGGCACGCCAGTGCGCCCATCAGCAGTTGCATATCGAACGCCACCGGACCTGCACGGGTGAGGATGCCGACGCCAAACAGTCCGAGAAACACCCCGCAGACCTTCGCTCCGGTGAGTTTTTCACTGAAGAACAACCCGCCGATCAACACGCCCATCAACGGCGTGGTGGCGTTGAAAATCGCCGAATAGCCGGCCGGCAGCACTTGCGCGGCCACGGAATAGAGCGTCGCCGGAACCCCGGAGTTGATCACTCCGAGCAGCATCACCGTCTTGAGTTTGCCTTTGAAATCCCAGCTGATACGCAGCAGCCCGACGATCACCAGCAGCCCGACAGCGGCAATCGATACACGGAAAAAGGCAGTGGGGATTGTGCCAATCACTGGGGCGATAATGCGCATGAACAGAAAGCTCGCCCCCCAAATGGCGGCAAGTGACAACAAACGCAGGATATCGACGGGGTTCACAGCACTTTCCTTCCTTGATTGGCGCGCAAGTGTCGCGCCAGTCGGGGTACAAGGCAATGGTTGCGTTGCGTCACACGGGGCCACTAAGCTCAAGCTCCAACGATAAGAACAGCCGCAGAGGTTTCACCATGCCGCAGCAATGGCCAGCCGCCGACATCGCCCGAATGATCCTCGATGGCTTTGACGATTACCGCGAGCATTTCCGTCAGATCACCGACGGTGCCCGAGGCCGCTTCGAGCAAGCCCAGTGGCAGGCGACACAAGTCGCGTCGGCGGCGCGGATCAACCTCTACGAAGAGAAAGTCGGCGAAACGGTCGGGCGCCTGCATCAGTCGTTCGCCGCCGATGTGCTGATGGACGTCAGCAGCTGGCCGTTGGTCAAAAGCGCCTATATCAGCCTGATCGACCTGCGCTTCGACGATGAACTGTCCGAGACCTGGTACAACTCGATTTTCTGCGGGCTGTTCAGCCACGACCTGATCAGCGACGGCTGCATGTTCATCCACACCACGCGGCCAAGCCTGCGCCGCGCCCGGGCGGCGCAAACCCGCACCTACAAGCCCCATGGCCAGTTGTCCGGCATGCTCGCGAGTATTTTTACCGACTATCGCTTCAGCGAGGACTACGCCGATTTGCCCGGCGACCTGCGCCGTCTCGAAGTGCAATTGCGCGAGAACCTGCCGGACTGGGTCTGCAAGGACCCGGAGCTGAGTGTCGAGCTGTTTTCCTCGGTGCTTTACCGCAACAAAGGTGCCTATCTGGTGGGGCGCATCTTCACCCAGGACGATCAATGGCCACTGGTGATTCCGCTGCTGCACCGCGAAGGGCGGGGCATCCAGATCGATGCACTGATCACCGACGAGGCGGAGGTGTCGATCATCTTCTCCTTCACCCGTTCGTACTTCATGGTCGATGTGCCGGTACCGGCGGAGTTCATCGGCTTTCTCAAACGCATCCTGCCAGGCAAACACATCGCCGAGCTGTACACCTCGATCGGCTTCTACAAGCATGGCAAGTCCGAGTTCTACCGGGCGCTGATCAATCACCTGGCCAACACCGACGACCAGTTCATCATGGCCCCCGGCGTGCGCGGGATGGTCATGAGCGTGTTTACGCTGCCGGGCTTCAACACCGTATTCAAAATCATCAAGGACCGCTTCTCACCGTCGAAAAACGTCGACCGTGCCACGGTGATCGAAAAGTATCGCCTGGTAAAAAGCGTCGATCGGGTCGGGCGCATGGCCGACACGCAGGAGTTCGCCGACTTCCGTTTCCCGTTGAGCAAGTTCGAGCCGGCATGCCTGGAGGAGTTGCTTGAAGTGGCGCCGTCCACGGTGTCGGTGGAGGGCGATACGGTGCTGATCCGTCACTGCTGGACCGAACGCCGGATGACACCGTTGAACCTTTATCTGGAACACGCCAACGAGGCGCAGGTGCGCGAGGCGCTGGAAGATTATGGCCTGGCGATCAAGCAACTGGCGGCGGCGAACATTTTCCCCGGCGACATGCTGTTGAAAAACTTTGGCGTCACCCGTCACGGTCGCGTGGTGTTCTATGACTACGACGAAATTTGCTTCCTGACCGAAGCCAACTTCCGCCACATCCCGCAACCGCGCACGCCGGAAGACGAAATGGCCTCCGAACCGTGGTACTCGATCGGGCCACTGGACGTGTTCCCCGAGGAGTTTCCACCGTTCCTGTTTGCCGATTCCGGGCAGCGAAAGTTGTTCGATCAGTTGCACGGCGAGCTGTACAACGCCGATTACTGGAAGGGGCTGCAGGAAGCGATTCGGGCGGGGAAGGTGATTGATGTGTTTCCGTATCGGCGCAAGGGGCTGGATAACGAATAGCTCGTCTGAGCGAACACACTGTGGCGAGGGAGCTTGCTCCCGCTGGGTTGCGAAGCGACCCCAAAACCATTCATCGCGCAGATTCAGACAGCCGCGATGACAGGTTTACGACTGCTTCGCAGCCGAACGGGAGCAAGCTCCCTCGCCACAAAAGCGCGTCACTCAGCAGCCCAAATCTGCGACAATCCGCCTCCTGCGCCACTAGACGACTTTTGCGTACCTGATGACTGACGAATCGCCTTCCATCGACAAACTGCTGAAAAACCTCGATCACGCCATGCTCGCCGACCGCCACCGGCTGCGGCGGCAGTTGCTTGAGCTGCGCAAGAAACCTGACGAGGCCAAGCTGGCCCAGTGGGTGACGCGCACACAGGCGTCCTGTGATCAGGTGTTGGCGCGGCGCGCCAGCCTGCCGGTGATTCGCTACGACGACAGCCTGCCGATCGCCGCCAAGCGCGACGAAATCAAAGCGGCATTGCTCAAACATCAGGTGCTGATCATTGCCGGCGAAACCGGTTCGGGTAAAACCACCCAGTTGCCGAAGATCTGCCTGGAAATCGGTCGCGGCCAGCACGGCCTGATCGGCCACACCCAGCCGCGTCGAATCGCCGCCCGCAGCGTGGCGAGCCGGGTCGCTGAAGAGTTGGCGACACCGTTGGGTGCGCTGGTGGGCTATCAGGTGCGGTTCGAGGACCAGAGCGATGCCAACACCCTGATCAAACTGATGACCGACGGCATCCTGCTGGCGGAAACCCAGAACGACCGCTACCTCGAGCGCTACGACACGATCATCGTCGACGAAGCCCACGAACGCAGCCTGAACATCGACTTCCTGCTCGGTTACCTGAAAACCCTGCTGCCCCGTCGTCCGGACCTTAAGGTCATCATCACCTCGGCCACCATCGACCTGGAGCGCTTCTCCAAGCACTTCGACGATGCGCCGATTGTCGAAGTCTCCGGCCGCACCTTCCCGGTGGAAACCTGGTATCGCCCGCTGACCCTGGAGCAGGACGAGGAGGGCAACCGTGTCGAGGATGACCTGACCGTGGATCAGGCGATCCTAGCCACCCTCGACGAAATCGCCGCGTTCGAACGCAGTGAGCGCAAGAGCCCCGGCGACGTGCTGGTGTTCCTGCCCGGCGAGCGCGAGATTCGCGACGCGGCGGACATGCTGCGCAAGGCACAGCTCAAACACACCGAGATTCTGCCGTTGTATGCGCGGTTGTCGCCGGCCGAACAGCAGCGGATTTTCCAGTCGCATCCGGGGCGTCGAGTGGTTCTGGCGACCAACGTTGCGGAAACCTCGTTGACGGTGCCGGGCATTCGTTACGTGATCGACAGCGGCACCGCGCGCATCAGTCGCTACAGCTATCGCGCCAAGGTCCAGCGTTTGCCGATCGAAGCGATTTCCCAGGCCAGTGCCAACCAGCGTAAAGGTCGCTGCGGGCGGGTCGAGCCGGGTATTTGCGTGCGCTTGTACAGCGAAGAAGATTTCATCGGCCGGCCGGAATTCACCGACCCGGAAATCCTGCGGACCAACCTCGCGGCGGTGATTTTGCAGATGCTCCATCTGCGCCTCGGCGAGATCACTGATTTCCCGTTTATCGAACCGCCGGATGGCAAGGCCATCAGCGACGGTTTCAACCTGCTGCAAGAACTCTCGGCGGTGGACCGCAACAGCCAGCTGACCCCGCTCGGCCGGCAACTGGCGCGGCTGCCGGTGGACCCGCGCATGGGCCGAATGCTGCTGGAAGCGGCCAAACTCGGCAGCTTGCAGGAAGTGCTGATTGTCGCCAGCGCCATGTCGATCCAGGACCCGCGCGAGCGTCCGCCGGAGCGTCAGCAAGCCGCCGATCAGGCCCACGCCCAGTGGAAAGACGTGGACTCGGACTTCGCCGGGCTGGTCAATCTGTGGCGGGGTTTTGAAGAACAGCGCCAGGCCCTGACGGCCAGTCCCCTGCGTAACTGGTGCCGCAAGAATTTCCTCAATTACCTGCGCCTGCGCGAGTGGCGCGATTCCCATCGCCAGTTGAGCCTGATCTGCCGCGACATGCAGCTGAGCCTCAACAAAGAGCCGGCGGATTACCCTAAGCTGCACAAAGCCGTGCTGTCGGGGTTGCTCAGCCAGATCGGCCAGAAAACCGAAGATGGCGATTACCTCGGTGCCCGTCAGCGACGCTTCTGGATTCACCCGTCGTCGGGCCTGGGCAAGAAACGCCCGCAATGGCTGATGACCGCCGAACTGGTGGAAACCACCAAGCTGTACGCGCGGATGGTCGCCAAGATCGACGCCGACTGGATCGAGCCGCTGGCCGGGCACCTGATCAAGAAAAACCACTTCGAACCCCATTGGGAGAAGAGGCGTGGGCAGGTCGTGGCCTTCGAGCAAATCACCCTGTTCGGGCTGATCGTAGTCGGACGCCGGCCGGTGCATTACGGGCCGGTCGACCCGGTGGTGTCCCGCGAATTGTTTATTCGCGAAGCCTTGGTGCGTGGCGAGATTCAATCCAAAGCCAAGTGCCTGACGGCCAACAAGCAACTGCTGGAACAGCTCGACGAACTGGAAGCCAAGGCGCGTCGCCGAGACATTCTGGCCGACGAAGAAACCCTGTTCGCCTTCTACGATGCGCGCTTGCCGGCGGAGATCCACCAGACCGCGACCTTCGACAGTTGGTACCGGATCAACAGCCAGAAAGACCCGCAGCTGCTGATCATGCGCGAAGAGGACGTGCTGGCCCGCGAAGCCAGTGAAGTCACCGCCGCGCATTACCCCGACACCCTGCACATCGGCGACCTGGAACTGGCGCTGAGTTATCACTTCGAGCCCAACCATCCGCGTGACGGCGTGACCTTGCGCGTGCCAGCACCGCTGTTGCCGATGCTGCCGCCGGAACGCCTGGAATGGCTAGTGCCAGGCGTGATCGAGGCCAAGTGCATTGCGCTGGTGCGCAACCTGCCCAAGGCCCTGCGCAAGAATTTCGTACCGGTGCCGGATTTCGTCAAAGCCGCGATGCAGCGCATGACTTTCGGCGAGGGCTCATTGCCTCTGGCGCTGGGCCGCGAGTTATTGCGCATGACCGGCGCACGGGTCAGCGATGAGGCCTGGGCCGAAGCGTCGCAGCAGGTCGAAAGCCATTTGCGGATGAACCTGGAAATCGTCGACGGCCAGGGCAAGTTCCTTGGCGAAGGGCGTGATCTGGCGGAGTTGACCGCACGCTTTGCCGAGGCCAGCCAGGCCGCCTTGGCCGTGCCGCAAACCGCGAAAAGCCAGCAACCGGTGGAGGCGAAAGTCTTTGCCGCCGTCGCCGAGAAAACCCAGCAGAAGATCGCCGGACTGTCGATGACGGTGTATCCGGCGCTGGTGGAAGAGGCCGGGACGGTCAAGGAAGGACGTTTCTCGACCCCGGCCGAAGCCGAGTTCCAGCATCGCCGGGCCTTGCAGCGCTTGCTGATGCAACAACTGGCGGAGCCGGCGAAGTTCTTGCGCGGCAAGTTGCCGGGGCTGACCGAGTTGGGCCTGATGTACCGCGAGCTGGGGCGCATCGACAGCCTGGTGGAAGACATTCTGCTGGCCAGTCTGGACAGTTGCATCCTCGACGGCGAAGACCCGTTGCCACGCGATGGTGCCGCACTGGCGTCCCTGGCCGAACGTAAACGCGGTGCCTGGACCGAGCACGCCGAGCGTCTGGCCAGGCTGACCCTGGAGATTCTCAAACACTGGCACGGCCTGCAAAAACGCTTCAAGGGCAAGATCGACCTGGCGCAAGCCGTGGCCTTGAACGACATCAAGCAGCAGCTCAGCCATCTGGTGTACCCGGGGTTCGTGCGGGAAACGCCGATGCCGTGGCTCAAGGAACTGCCGCGTTACCTGAAAGCAGTCGAGCAGCGTTTCGAGAAACTCGGTGCTCAGGTGCAGAAGGACCGGGTCTGGAGTGGAGAATTGTCTGGCCTCTGGACCCAATACCAGACCCGCGCCAACAAACACGCCCAGGAAGGCAAGCGCGATCCGCAGCTGGAGCTTTATCGCTGGTGGCTGGAGGAATATCGGGTTTCGCTGTTCGCACAGCAACTGGGAACCAAGGTGCCGATCTCCGACAAGCGCTTGAGCAAGCAATGGACACAAGTCGAGCCCTGAACCCTGTGGGAGCGGGTATGAGTTCGACTCAGCAAAAGGCGCCAAAAGCCAGCGTTTATGGCAAACTTCGCGCCTATAAACGCCGGCCCCGCGGTTTTCAGCCTCCACGGGCCCAGGCGGATCGGAATAAAGCGATGCCAGGTTTGCGTCCGGAACCTGGAATAGACCCTTTGTGTGTTGGTACGTCGGTGCCAGCGCTTTCTGCCTGAACGGATTAGAGAAACGACCATGCATAACGTCGTCATCAGCGGCACCGGCTTGTACACCCCGGCCAACAGCATCTCCAACGAAGAGCTGGTGCAGTCTTTCAACGCTTACGTCGCGCAGTTCAACGCCGACAACGCCGAGGCCATTGAGCGCGGCGAAATCCAGGCATTGACCGAATCCAGCGCAGCGTTTATCGAAAAAGCCTCCGGCATCAAAAGCCGCTTTGTCATGGACAAAGAGGGCATCCTCGACCCGCAACGCATGGCGCCACGCTTGCCCGAGCGCTCCAACGACGAGTGGTCGGTGCTGTGCCAGATGGCCATTGGCGCGGCCGAGCAAGCCTTGCAGCGTGCCGGCAAGACCGCCGCTGACATCGACGGTGTAATCGTCGCCTGCTCCAACCTGCAACGCGCCTACCCGGCCATCGCCATCGAAGTTCAGGAAGCGCTGGGTATCCAGGGTTTCGGTTACGACATGAACGTGGCGTGCTCCTCGGCAACCTTCGGTATCCAGGCCGCCGCCAACAGTGTGCAACTGGGCCAGGCCCGGGCGATCCTGATGGTCAACCCGGAAGTCTGCACCGGTCACCTGAATTTCCGTGACCGCGACAGCCACTTCATCTTCGGCGACGCCGCCACTGCGGTGATCATCGAGCGCGCCGATCTGGCGACCTCCAAGTACCAGTTCGACGTGGTCAGCACCAAACTGCTGACCAAGTTCTCCAACAACATCCGCAACAACTTCGGCTTCCTCAACCGCGCCGCGGAAGAGGGCATCGGTGCCCCCGACAAGCTGTTCGTCCAGGAAGGCCGCAAGGTGTTCCGCGATGTCTGCCCGATGGTTGCCGAGCTGATCGCCACGCACCTGGAAGAAAACCAGCTCAACGTCAGTGACGTGAAGCGTTTCTGGCTGCACCAGGCCAACCTCAGCATGAACCACCTGATCGTCAAGAAGCTGCTGGGCCGCGAAGCCACTGAAGCAGAAGCCCCGGTGATTCTCGACACCTACGCCAACACCAGCTCCGCCGGTTCGGTGATTTCGTTCCACAAGAATCAGGACGATCTGGTCAGCGGTTCGCTGGCTGTGCTCAGTTCGTTCGGCGCCGGTTATTCGATTGGCAGCGTGATATTGCGCAAACGTTGATCGAAGGGGTTGTTGTTCTTTCCTCTGGCTTGTGATGACTTTTCCTACATTCGAAATAGTCGGAAGGCTGTAATTTTCGGAAATTCCAGCAGGACGATGCCTACAGGCGAAGTCCTGCTGTTTTCATTTTCGAGGTCAGAACAAGGGGGTTGTTAATGGCGGCTGACGACGCGCAACTGCTTGAGCGCTTGCTGGCAGGTGAACAAAAGGCTTTCAAAGAGTTGGTCAGCACTTATCAGAGCGCCATGCGTGCGGTGGCCTACGCTATTGTGGGCAACCGGCATGCCGACGAAATTGTTCAGGATGCCTGGCTATCGGTTGTGCGTAACCTGAGCGGATTCGAGGGACGTTCGAGCCTCAAGACCTGGCTGCTGACTATCACCGCCAACTCGGCCAAGAGCCGCTACAAGCAAAACCGCCGGGAAGTGTTGCTCGATGACCTGCCGTCGCCCCATGGCACGATCGATGATGATCGTTTTTCATCGAGCGATGGTCATTGGCTGGTGGCGCCGTTTGCCTGGCATCAGGACACGCCAGAGGCGCTGTTGACTGAAAGCGAACTGCGCGAATGCCTGGAGCACACGCTGCTCAGCCTGTCGGAACTGCAAAGCAGTGTTTTACTGTTGCGCGAGCGACAGGGGCTGGAGTTGGAGGAGATCTGTAATCTTCTGGAAATCTCGCTCTCCAATGTTCGTGTGCTGCTGCATCGGGCACGGTTGAAGGTCTTTGCGACCGTAGAACATTTTGAGGAAACCGGCGAATGCTGACCTGTAAGGAACAAGTGGCGCGCTCCAGTGATTATCTCGATGGCCAGTTGAGTTTTCGCGAGCGTCTGATGATGCGGCATCACTTGATGTTTTGCCCCAATTGTCGGCGATTCATTCGGCAGATGCGGTTGATGCAGGCGACCTTGCGGGTGATGCCGCAGAAGCCGGTCGAGGATGTGGAGGCGCTGGCCGAGCGGCTGGCGGCGCAGCGGCGTAAAGATCGTTCCTGAAGGAAAGCACAGGCCGGCGCGGGTGAAACGAACGGATGATGGGGATCGTTGCCCCGCGCCAGACTGTTGAACCTCTTCAAACGACACGACCGTATGTAAACCGCATCGTTTGAAGTGTGTGGCTTCGCAGCTTAGAACTTCGCTTCCGCGTCCAGTTGCAGCGTGTTGGTGTTGGCATCACGCTGGGTACGGCTGGAGAAGTCGGCTTTAGTCAGGAAGTAAGTGGCACCGAGGGCGAAGTTCTTGTCGATGTCGTAACCGACTTTGAACTTGTGACCGCGAGAACCGGTGGTGCCGTTGGCGAAGTCCGAGTCGGTGAAGGCGCCGACCACGGCGTTACGCTGCACGTCGCGGTAGTTGTAGTCGAGGTTGAAACCGAAGACTTTCGATTTGGCACCGACTAGCCAGGCAGTGTCCTGATCGGTCACGGCATCGTTGTTCTTCACGTATTGGCCGTAGAACGACAGCGGCATCGGCAGGCCGCCGATATCGATCTGGCTGAAGCCTTCGTACAGGCGGAACTCGTTGTTGGCCGAGTTGCCGTTGACGGCCAGGGCGCACGGTGTGGAGGTGCCGGTGCAACGGCTGTCTTCGTCGTTCTGGTAGGCATAGACGCTGCCGCCGACGGTCAGTTTCAGGTTGTCGGTGATGGCGAAACGGCTGCCCAACTGGCCGGCGGTCAGACGCAGGTCGTGACGAAATTGCACGCCTTCGCCGTCGACGTTGTCCTTGAGGTTGTAGTTGCCCAGGCTACCGAACAGTTCGGCACTGCTGCCCAGCGGGTATTTGTAGGTCACTGCCAGACCTTCCGGATTGATATCACTGTCCCAGATCACATCACCCATGCTGACCCACGGTTGCAGCATCTTGCCGCCGATCACATGCAGGTTTTTGATGGCGTCCGGGTGGTAGTCGATGTAGCCCAGATCCAGCCAGATCTGCTTCTTGTCGAAGTAGTTGTCCATGTCCTGGTTGGTCGAGCGAGCATCGTCACCGCCGCCGGTGGCAATGCGGATGCCGGTGTCCACTTGCGGGTTGATTTCGCTGTAGGCACCCAGACGGGCGCGGATGCGTTGACGATCCTTGTCACGGCCACCGTTGTTGGGTTCGCCGTCGATCTTGACCGTTTCCTGGCGTACGCGAACGTCGCCCTTGAACTGGGTCTTGGCGGCCCAGGCCAGCTTCTGGTCGAAGGCGCTCAACTCGTTGGCTTTCTTCGCGGCGACCGCTATTTGTTCGTTGGTCTCTTGCTGCGCCTGCTGCGCGATTTGCTGGGCCTTCTGATCCTTGGCCAGTTCGGCTTGCAGTTCAACGTACTGCGCCTGGGAAATAGAACCGTTAGCCTTGAGCATGTCGAGCAGTTTGGCGTCGACTGCGGCACTGGCTGGAACACTCATGGCCAGCAGCAGGCCACCACACAAGGCCGCCGCAGTTTTCGTGGAAGCAAGACGCATAGCAATCTCCGAAGATGAGAGGGATGGCTGAACCATCCTGGACACAACCGACAGTTGAAGGTCGGAAAACAGTGGCCGGGTAGAACCCGACGCTCTAAAAACAGGCGCCAGTATCGCGATGGTTTATGACAGGTCAGTGGCGAAGTGATGGCAGGTCGATGACGATACAAACGTTTCCGAAATGCCCGATTCAGAGCCTTGTATCGGATTGACGCGTGTGGATCGCCCTGCGATCGGCGATACTCGCGGAGCTGTCACGCCAAGATGTGGAGAGGAAAATGCCGCTGCAACGTCTGCATACACTGTCGCAAATCGCAGCCCGTACCTGGGATGCCCTGGTGCCGGAGAATCAGCCGTTTCTGCGCCACGCGTTCCTCGGTTCACTGGAAGACAGCGGCAGCCTGGGCCCGCATTCCGGCTGGCAGCCCGAGCATCTGCTGCATGTCGAAGGCGAGCGCCTGATCGCCGCGCTGCCCAGTTACCGCAAATGGCACTCCTACGGCGAATACGTGTTCGACCATGCCTGGGCCGATGCCTGTGAGCGTGCGGGCATCGACTACTACCCCAAACTGTTGACGGCGGTGCCGTTCAGTCCGGTCAGCGGGCCGCGATTGCTGGCGGCGACGATCGAGGACGGTTTCGAGCTCTTGCAGAGCCTGCCGGGTTATCTGGAGATAGAAAAACTTTCCAGTGCCCACATCAATTTCACCGATCCGTTCACCGACGCTGCATTGGCCGAACAGCCAGGCTGGTTGCAGCGCATTGGCTGTCAGTACCACTGGCAGAATCGTGATTACCGGGATTTTCAGGACTTCCTCGACGCCCTCAGTTCGCGTAAGCGCAAGCAAATGCGCAAGGAGCGTGAGCAGGTGGCAGGGCAGGGCATCGACTTCGAATGGCTGGAAGGCCGGCAGCTGACCCAGGCGCAGTGGGACTTTGTGTACGCCTGCTACGCCAATACCTACGCGGTGCGTCGGCAGACGCCTTACCTGACGCGGGAATTTTTCAGTCTGCTGGCCGAGCGCATGCCGGAGTCGATTCGCGTGGTGCTGGCCAAACAAGGTTCACGGCCGGTGGCCATGGCCTTCAGCCTGGTCGGCGGCGACAGCTTTTATGGCCGTTACTGGGGTTGCCTGGCGGAGTTCGATCGCCTGCACTTCGAGACCTGTTTCTATCAGGGTATGGATTACGCCATTGCCAACGGCTTTCAGCGTTTCGACGCCGGCGCTCAGGGCGAACACAAACTGATTCGCGGCTTTGAACCGGTGATCACCCATTCCTGGCATTACCTGCGCCATCCGGGCTTGAAGTCGGCGGTGAAAGACTTCCTCGAGCGCGAACGCGTCGGGGTGCTGGGGTATGCAGAAGAGGCGAAGACCGCCTTGCCTTATCGACAAGGCTGATCTTCGCCGTTGATTGCAGGCTCAGTCGCGCAGATTAACTGTCTTCTTTGCCCAGCCAGCGGTACATCACACCACCGATGACCGCCCCCAGAATCGGCGCCAGCCAGAATAGCCATAGCTGTTGAATCGCCCAGCCCCCGACAATAAGCGCCGGTCCGGTACTGCGGGCCGGGTTGACCGAGGTGTTGGTGACCGGAATCGAGATCAGATGGATCAGGGTCAGCGCCAGGCCGATGGCGATGGGCGCCAGCCCGGCCGGGGCGCGTTTATCGGTGGCGCCGAGAATGATCAGGATGAACATGGCGGTCATCACCAGTTCACTGACAAACCCCGCCGCCATCGAGTAGCCGCCTGGCGAGTGTTCGCCATAGCCATTGGACGCCAGGCCGCTGGCCAGTTCGAAGCCGGGTCTGCCACTGGCGATGAAGTACAGCAAGGCCGCTGCGATGATCCCGCCAATCACCTGGGCGATGATGTAGGCGGGCAGTTCTTTGGCAGGGAAGCGTCCGCCGACGACCAGTCCGACTGAAACCGCAGGGTTGAGATGACAACCCGAGATGTGGCCGATGGCGAAGGCCATCGTCAGTACCGTCAAACCGAATGCCAGGGACACCCCCAGTAAACCGATCCCCACGTTTGGAAACGCTGCCGCCAGGACCGCACTGCCGCACCCTCCCAATACCAGCCAGAACGTACCTACCAATTCTGTAGCCGAACGTTTGAACAAAGACATAGCGAGTTTCCCTATCGAGATAACACTGTCGTTGTGCATCCAGCAGATGGACTACGGAACCTCCAGTACCTTGGCTGAGTACAGCAGGATTTTTACGGAATTCCAGTGACCATAAAAAACCGCCAGAGCCCGTGGTTAGCGGGCTCTGGCGGTTTCTGGTGTTCTTCTGTGTGGCTGATGGCGCCAAGATCGCGGCTCAATCGATCCCGACAAACCCGCCGGTCTGGTGTTGCCATAACCGTGCATACAAACCGCCATGGGCCAGCAGTTCGGCGTGGCTGCCGGTTTCGGCGATCTTGCCGTTTTCCAGCACCACCAACCGGTCCATCCGGGCAATGGTCGAGAGACGGTGAGCGATGGCGATCACGGTTTTGCCCTGCATCAGGGTTTCGAGGCTTTCCTGGATTGCTGCTTCGACTTCCGAGTCCAGTGCCGAGGTCGCTTCGTCCATGATCAGGATCGGCGCGTCCTTGAGCAGCACCCGGGCGATGGCAATCCGCTGACGCTGGCCACCGGAGAGTTTCACCCCGCGCTCACCGACATGGGCATCGAAACCGGTGCGGCCTTCGGAGTCCGACAGCAGCGGGATGAACTCGTCGGCACGGGCCTTGCGCACCGCTTCCCAGAGTTCGGCGTCGGTGGCGTCGGGTTTGCCATACAGCAGATTGTCGCGGATCGAGCGGTGCAGCAGTGAGGTGTCCTGGGTGATCATGCCGATGCGTTCGCGCAGGCTTTCCTGCCCGACTTCGGCGATGTTCTGGCCGTCGATGAGGATCCGCCCGCCCTGCACGTCATACAGGCGCAGCAGCAGGTTGACCAACGTCGATTTGCCGGCGCCGGAGGGGCCGATCAGGCCGATTTTTTCGCCGGGCTTAATGGTCAGGTTGAGGCCGCCGATGATCCCGCTCTTCTTGCCGTAGTGGAAATCGACGTGTTCGAAACGCACCTCGCCACGGGCCACTGCCAAGGGTTTTGCCTGTTCGCGGTCGGTGACGCTGACCGGTTGGGCGATGGTCTGCAAACCGTCCTGGACCATGCCGATGTTTTCGAAAATGCCGTTGACCACCCACATGATCCAGCCGGACATGTTGACGATGCGGATCACCAGCCCGGTGGCCAAGGCAATCGCGCCCACGCTGATCAGTGACTGCGTCCACAGCCACAGGGCCAGCCCGGTGGTGCCGACGATCAAGAGGCCGTTCATGCTGGTGATGACCACGTCCATGCTGGTGACCACACGGCCGGCCAGTTGGGCTTTTTCGGTCTGTTCCGCAATGGCTTCGCGGGCGTACTGCTGTTCGAAGTTGGTGTGGGCGAACAGCTTGAGGGTAGTGATGTTGGTGTAGCCGTCGACGATCCGCCCCATGAGTTTGGAGCGCGCATCGGAGGACACCACCGAACGCTCTTTCACCCGCGGCACGAAGTAGTAGAGCGCGCCGATGTAGGCGGCGATCCAGATCAGCAGCGGGATCATCAGTCGCCAGTCGGCTTCGGCGAACAGCACCAGCGAGCTGATCGCATAGATCAGCACGTGCCACAGCGCATCCACCGCTTGCACGGCAGAGTCGCGCAGGGAGTTGCCGGTTTGCATGATGCGTTGGGCGATGCGCCCGGCGAAGTCGTTCTGGAAGAAATTCAGGCTCTGTTTGAGCACGTAACTGTGGTTCTGCCAGCGGATCAGGCTGGTCATGCCCGGACTCAAGGTCTGGTGCACCAGCATGTCATGCAGGGCGAGGAACAAGGGGCGCAGGATCAGCGCCACCGCTGCCATCCAGGCCAATTCCACGCCGTGGACCTTGAAGAAGTCGACGTTGGATGTGCTCTGGGTCAGGTCGATGATGCGACTCAGGTAGCTGAACAGCGCCACTTCGATCAGCGCGCCGAACAGGCCGACGACCAACAAAACGGCGAAGATTGGCCAGACCTGCTTGAGGTAGTAGGTATAGAAGGAGAGAACCCGACTCGGTGGAGCCGCCGTCGGGGCGTCGCGGAAAATGTCGATCAGTTTTTCGAAACGGCGATAAAGCATCGGTTCTCCGCCCGTGTACGGGCTCTCCTTTAAACGATATGAGCGGCGCCGGATATCGACCGGCCACCGCTCAAGACTGCCGGTGTACTCAGTCGATGCGCTTGGCCGACTTGATCAGCACCGGGTCGACAGGCACGTTCTGCATGCCTTGTTTGGTGGTGGTCTGAGAGTTGACGATGATGTCCACCACGTCCATGCCCTTGACCACTTTGGCGAAGACGGCGTAACCGGCGTCGCGACCCGGATCGAGGAAGGCGTTATCGGCCACGTTGATGAAGAACTGGCTGGTGGCCGAATCCGGGTTTGAAGTACGCGCCATCGACAGCGTGCCACGCACGTTATGCAGGCCGTTGCTGGCTTCGTTTTTGATCGGTGCCTTGGTTTCCTTCTGTTGCATCTGTGCAGTGAAACCACCGCCCTGAGCCATGAAACCTGGAATCACACGGTGAAAAATCGTGTTGTTGTAGAAGCCACTGTCGACGTACTCAAGGAAGTTCTTGGTACTGATCGGCGCCTTGACCGGGTCCAGTTCGATTTCGATCTGGCCGTTGGTGGTCTCCAGCAGCACGTGGGGTGCCTTGGCCGGCGTAGCGGCCATCAGGTTGGCGGCAAACAGAACGGAGCCGGCGACGAGGGCGATTTTTTTCAGCATGGGTCAGTGATCCTGAGTGGTGGTGTCGACTGCGGTGAGAAACTCGAGCAGCGTTTGGTTGAAGCGTTCGGGTTGATCCAGCGGGGTGGCGTGGCGCGAATCGGCGATCACCACCAGCCGCGCATCGGGCAGCAGTTTTACATAGGTTTCTTTCAGCGCGACCGGGGTGTAGTCACGGTCGGCGCTGACGACGAGGGTTGGACAGGAAACCCTGGAAAGTCGTTCCTGAACCCCCCAGCCAACGATGGCATCGAAGCTGGCGAGATAAGCATGTTTGTCGTTTTTTGCCCAGCGCGCCGCTATTTTTTGTCGTAACGAAGCTTGTTCCGGCTTGGGAAACAGTTTGGCGCCCAGGGCCTTGCCGATGGTGCCCATGCTCAGTACGCGCATCAGGCTCCAGCGTTTGAACCACTGCCAATAATCGTTGCGGCTGCGCCGTTTGACCTCGGGCGCGCTGTTGACGATGCACAGGCTCTTGAGCAGTTGCGGCTGGTCCACCGCCAGTTGAAAAGCGATCATGCCACCCATCGAAAGCCCCACAAGATGTGCAGGGCCAAGGTTCAAGTGTTCGATCAGCGCGATCAGGTCGGCGCTGAACCCGGCGATGCTGTAGCGCTCGCGGGGTTTGTCGGAGCGCCCGTGGCCGCGCACATCCGGCACGATCACCCGATGGTGGGCGGCGAGCGCCGGGATCTGCATTTCCCAGTCCTGGGTGCTGGAGCCCAACCCGTGAACCAGCAGCAACGGAGTGCCGTGGCCATATTCCTCATAGTGCAGGTTGCAACCTTCATGTTCGAAATAGGCCATGGGTACACTCCGTGTCAGGCTTGTTCGGGCGCGGCGAAGGGCGCATCCAGCGGCGCGGTGTCAAAGGTGCGCAGCAGTTCGATGAGAATCTGCGTGGCCGGGCCCAAGGGTTTGTCCTTGTTCGAATACAGATAGAAACTCGGGTTGCGGCTTCCGCCCTGATCCAACGGTAGCACTTTGAGCGTGCCTTCCTTGAGTTCGCGCTCGATCATGTGCCGGGGTAGCCAGGCGAAGCCCAGACCGCTGCTGACGAAGGTCGCGGCAGTGGCCAGGCTGCCAACGGTCCAGCGCTGTTCGGCACCGAGCCAGCCGACATCTCGCGGTTGCTGACGGCCGGAGTCGCGGATCACCACTTGCATCTGGCTTTCCAGGTCCTGGAAGCTCAGCTCGCGATTCAGACGATGCAGGGCATGTTCGGGGTGGGCGACCGCGATGAATTCGACATCGCTCAGCTCCGCGCCCAGGTAGCCGGGAATACTGAAACTGGTAATGGCCAGATCGGCCACGCCTTCGAGCAATACTTCTTCCACCCCCGATAACACTTCTTCACGCAGCCGCACCCGGCAACCGCGACTTTGCGGCATGAACGCGGTCAAGGCGCGGACGAGGCGGGCGCTCGGGTACGCGGCGTCGACCACCAGCCGTACTTCCGCTTCCCAGCCTTGTTCCATGTGGTGGGCCAGGTCTTCAAGTTGGCTGGCCTGTTTCACCAGTTGCCGGGAGCGGCGCAGCAGCACGCCGCCGGCCTCGGTGAGCACCGCTTTGCGGCCATCGATGCGCAACAGCGGTACGCCGAGTTGGTCCTGCATGCGCGCTACGGTGTAGCTGACCGACGATTGCGAACGGTGCAGCACTTCGGCGGCCTGGGCGAAACCGCCGTGATCGACCACGGCCTGCAACGTTCGCCATTGATCAAGGGTCACGCGGGGCGCTTTCATGTTGAGCTCCTCTTGTCCTAAGCTGGCAGTTCTTATTGGAGACTGCCGAATGAAAAAAATCTGTTGTGTGATGGCGGGGTGTGCGGTGTTGGCGATGTTGCCTCTGACTGCGTTTGCCTATCCGATCGATGTCAATAAACAGCTCAACGGTTTGAAGGTCGACTACAACGCCTATGACACGGACGCCGACATCGGCTCCATTCAGGTCAACAACTACGGCGACACCGACGTCACTTGCAAAGTGGTTTTCAATAACGGTCCGGAAGCGCCACGCACCCGCAAGATCGACGTACCCGCCGGCAAACACAAAAACGCCACGGCCAAGTTCACCCGCACCATCATCAAGCTGCGTATCGACCTGACTTGCACCCCGAAATGACCTCAAGCGGAGCATGTCGGCTGGGCATGCTTCGCTTATAAACGAATTTATCGATGCTTTATAGCAGTTATTTGCGCTTTTTCATCGATATGACTCTGTTTAACCTTCACTCCATCGACCTACAGCATTCTCAGATGGAGGCTACATCCCATGTCCCGCGTTCTGATCATCGAAAGCAGCGCCCGTCAGCAAGACTCGGTTTCCCGCCAGCTGACCCAGACCTTCATCAGTCAGTGGAAAGCCGCACACCCGGCCGACCAGATCACCGTCCGTGACCTGGCCGTCAACCCGGTGCCGCACCTGGACATCAACCTGCTGGGCGGCTGGATGAAACCTGTCGAACAACGCAACGAGATCGAACAGGCCTCGCTGGAACGCTCCAACCAATTGACCGACGAACTGCTGGCCGCCGACGTGCTGGTGATGGCAGCGCCCATGTACAACTTCGCGATTCCGAGCACCCTGAAAGCCTGGCTCGACCATGTGCTGCGTGCCGGCGTGACCTTCAAATACACCGAAACCGGCCCGCAAGGCTTGCTCAGCGGCAAGCGTGCCTACGTGCTGACCGCTCGCGGCGGGATCTACGCCGGCAGCACCGCGGATCACCAGGAACCCTACCTGCGTCAGGTCATGGGCTTCATCGGCATCCACGACGTCACGTTCATTCACGCCGAAGGCATGAACCTGGGCGGCGACTTCCAGGAGAAAGGCCTGAACCAGGCCAACGCCAAACTGGCCCAGGTCGCCTGAGTCGTTAATCGCCAGATAATCGCTGGATGGTCTAGTGACCTGGCGCGACCCTTCAAGCCTGCACGCGCATCGAACCTCCCTTTGCACTTATTGCTCCTGAGTGCTCTAGCCCGATTGAACGCTTTAGCGAGATCGGGCTTTTTTTTGCCTGGGATTTAGTGGGCGCTGATGATTCTGTGGGACCGGGCTTGTTGTTGGCTGAGCGTTCGCGATAACGGGCAAAAACCGCTATCGTCGCCGCCATTCAAAACGAGGCGAGCATGGGCTATCTACTTTTTGTCACGCTGATCCAGGCGTTTTCCTTCAGTTTGATCGGCGAGTACCTGGCCGGTCATGTCGACAGCTACTTCGCGGTGCTGGTGCGAGTGCTGCTGGCGGGGCTGGTGTTCATTCCGCTGACACGCTGGCGTTCGGTCGAGCCGGCATTCATGCGCGGGATGTTGTTGATCGGCGCGCTGCAGTTCGGTGTGACCTATGTCTGTTTGTATTTGAGCTTCCGCGTGCTGACGGTGCCGGAAGTGCTGCTGTTCACCATCCTCACGCCGCTGCACGTGACCCTGATCGAAGACGCACTGAACCGGCGCTTCAATCCGTGGGCCTTGATCGCGGCATTGGTGGCCGTGGCGGGTGCGGCAGTGATTCGCTACGACCGGATCAATCCGGACTTCTTCATGGGCTTTCTGTTGCTGCAACTGGCCAACTTCACCTATGCCGCCGGGCAGGTGCTCTATAAACATCTGGTGGCCCGCCATCCGAGCGATCTGCCGCATTATCGGCGATTCGGCTACTTCTATCTGGGCGCATTGGCGGTGGCGTTGCCGGCATTTCTGCTGTTCGGCAAACAGAACTTCCTGCCCGAAGCGCCGCTGCAATGGGGCGTGCTGCTGTTCCTCGGTCTGGTCTCGACCGCGCTGGGCTTGTACTGGTGGAACAAGGGCGCGTGCCTGGTGAATGGCGGGACGCTGGCGGTGATGAATAATCTGCATGTGCCGGTGGGGTTGCTGATCAATTTGCTGATCTGGAATCAGCATGAAGAGTTGGGGCGGTTGTTGTTGGGTGGATCGGTCATTCTGGCGGCGGTGTGGATCAGCCGGTTGGGTGTACGCCAACCCGTCATTGCACACTAAACCGGGTTAATTCGGCGCCAACTGCGCCACCAGAAACTCAATAAACGCCCGGGTCTTTTGCGGTACGCGACGCGAGGAAGGGTAAACCGCGTTGATGGTAATCGCTGGTGCCTGCCACTCGCACAGCACCGGCACCAGGCGGCCTGCCGCCAACGCGCCTTCCACAATGAAATCAGGCAACAGGGCGATGCCCATCCCGGCTTCGGCGGCCTGAGCGAGCAAGTCGCCGTTGTTGGCGTGCAACGGGCCGGAAACGTTGACCCGTTGCGTCTCCTTGCCATTGCACAACTGCAGGCTCACGCCGCTTTGCAGATACCCGTAATTCAGGCATTGATGCGCGCGCAAGTCTTGCGGGGTCCGCGGTATGCCTGCACGCGCCAGATAGGCGGGGGAGGCCACCATGATCCGCGGTGCCGGTGCCAGTTGCCGGGCGATCATGGTCGAGTCTGGCATGCTGGCGATGCGAATCGTCACATCGAAGCCGCCACGCACTGGATCGACCTGTTGATCGCTGAGCACCAGTTGAAGCTCGATGTTCGGATGCTGCTCATGGAACAGCGGAATCAACCGTCCAAGGCGATGCAGGCCGAACGACATCGGCGCATTCACCCGCAACACCCCACGTAGCTCGCCGATGCCGTCTCGAGCGCGCTGCTCGGCCTCGTCCAGCGCGGACAACACCTCCCGCGCCGCCTCGAAATACTCGGCGCCAGCCTCGGTCAAGTGCAGGCTGCGCGTAGTGCGCTGCAGTAATTGCACGCCGATTGCTTCCTCCAACGCCTGAATCTGTTTACTCACCTTTGATCGCGGCACGTCCATCGCGCGAGCGGCAGCTGCGAAGCCGTTCTCGCCAACCGTCACGACAAAGGCGCGCATGCATTCGATCCGATCCACGATTGTCCCTTTTTTAGAATCAATTATTCTCGATTTTAGGGAATTGTCCCTTTTTTATCTAGCCCGTAAAGTTACTTCCAAGCCAGCAAGCAAACAGCTTGAGGCAAGTGACTCACCCAATACTCATTAAACAAATCGACATCAAAAGGAACGCGCCATGTCTAACCGTGAATTGCTCAACCCAACCAACTCCGCCCTGATCCTGATCGACCACCAGCCGCAAATGGCGTTCGGCGTGCAGTCGATCGACCGTCAGACCCTGAAGAACAACACCGTGGGTCTGGCGAAGGCCGCGAAGATTTTCAACGTGCCGACGATCTACACCTCAGTTGAAACCGAAAGCTTCAGCGGCTTTATCTGGCCGGAGTTGCTGGCTGTTCACCCAGAGCAGAAGCCGATCGAGCGCACCTCGATGAACTCCTGGGAAGACAAGGCGCTGGTTGATGCGGTGAAAGCCACCGGCCGCAAGAAGCTGATCATTGCCGCGCTCTGGACTGAAGTCTGCCTGACCTTCCCGGCGCTGGAAGCCCTGGCTGAAGGCTACGAGGTGTACATCGTGACCGACGCGTCTGGCGGCACCACCAAAGAAGCTCACGACATGTCGGTGCAGCGGATGATTCAGGCAGGCGCGGTGCCGGTCACCTGGCAACAAGTGCTGCTGGAATACCAGCGTGACTGGGCACACAAAGACACTTACGAGGCGGTGATGGAACTGGTGCTGGAGCACAGCGGCGCGTATGGCATGGGCGTGGATTACGCCTACACCATGGTGCACAAGGCGCCGCAGCGTCAGGTCAAATAACACCGTTACCCTTGTAGGCGCATGGCTTGCCCGCGAAGGCGGAGTATCAGTCGATAACTATGTTGACTGACACTCCGCCTTCGCGGGCAAGCCATGCTCCTACAGGGGCGGTGTTTACATGATGTGTTTTTCCGGCTCCGGAATGTGGCTCGCGCCTAACATGGCCGGAAGCAATCCGGCCCTTAAGTCCCCGCCACTCGGCTGCTGATAAAGACTCAATCCGAACTCCGGCAGTACCGCCAGCAGATAATCGAAAATATCCCCCTGAATCCGCTCGTAATCCGCCCACGCCGTGGTGCGGGTGAAACAATAGATTTCCAGCGGAATCCCCTGCGCCGTCGTCTGCATCTGCCGCACCATGCAGGTCATGTTCTGCTGAACCTCCGGGTGACTTTTCAGATACGCCAGCGCATAGGCGCGGAAGGTGCCGATGTTGGTCATCCGCCGACGGTTGGCCGCCATCGCCGCGACGTTGCCCTGGGCTTCGTTCCAGGCCTTGAGCTCGGCTGTCTTGCGGCTCATGTAGTCGGTCAGCAAATGCACCTGGGACAGTTTCTGCTCTTCATCATCGCGAATGAACCGTACGCCGCTGGCGTCGATGAACAGGCTGCGCTTGATCCGGCGCCCGCCGGACTGCTGCATGCCGCGCCAGTTCTTGAACGACTCGGACATCAGGCGCCAGGTCGGGATCGACACAATCGTCTTGTCGAAATTCTGCACCTTGACCGTGTGCAAAGTGATGTCCACCACGTCACCGTCGGCACCGACTTGCGGCATCTCGATCCAGTCGCCGACCCGCAGCATGTCGTTGCTGGTCAGTTGCACGCTGGCGACGAATGACAACAGGGTGTCCTTGTAGACCAACAGAATCACCGCCGACATGGCGCCCAGACCCGACAGCAGCAACAGTGGCGAACGGTCGATCAACGTGGCGACGATGATGATCGCGCCAAACACGAACAACACCATTTTCGCCAGTTGCACATAGCCTTTGATCGAGCGGGTGCGGGCGTGTTCGGTGCGGGCATAGATGTCCAGCAGGGCATTGAGCAACGCGCTGATGGACAGCACCAGGAACAGGATGGTGAACGCCAGCGCCACGTTGCCGAGGAAGTTCATGCTGGTCTTGCCCAACTCCGGCACCAGGTGCAGGCCGAACTGGATCACCAGCGATGGCGTCATTTGCGCCAGGCGATGAAACACTTTGTTGTGGCGAAAATCGTTGACCCAGTGCAACGCCGGCTGGCGGCCGAGCATTTTGGTGGCATGAAGAATGAGGTAACGCGCCACTCGTCCGAGCACCAGCGCCACCACCAGCAGCAACATCAGCGCGAGTGTGGAATGCAGGAGCGGGTGCTGATCAAGGGCACCCCAGAGGTCTTGGGCGTTGAGCCAGAGCTGTTTGATATCCATGGTTGAAAACGCTTCTTCTGTAGGGCGCGACGGGGCGATTAGAGCATTTAAGAGGTTGCGGATGACGTTTTGAGACAAATCAGGCAACAAAAAAGCCACTGTTTGCAGCCGTTTGTATAAAGAAACTCGGCCTTAGCGCTCGAAACCGTTACCCTATGCAGCTGTTTTTTTGTATTTCTTCGAGGTAGCACCCGTGTTTTCCCAATTCGCCCTGCACGAACGTCTGCTCAAAGCCGTGGCCGAGCTTAAATTTGTCGAGCCAACGCCTGTGCAAGCAGCGGCTATTCCGCTGGCGCTCCAAGGGCGTGATCTGCGGGTGACAGCGCAAACCGGCAGCGGCAAAACCGCAGCCTTCGTTTTGCCGATCCTCAACCGCTTGATCGGCCCGGCCAAAGTCCGCGTCAGCATCAAGACCCTGATCCTGCTGCCGACCCGCGAGCTGGCCCAGCAGACCATCAAGGAAGTCGAGCGCTTCGCGCAGTTCACTTTCATCAAGTCCGGTTTGATCACCGGCGGTGAAGACTTCAAGGTCCAGGCCGCCATGCTGCGCAAGGTGCCGGACATCCTGATCGGTACACCGGGCCGGATGATCGAGCAACTGAACGCCGGCAACCTTGACCTCAAGGAAGTCGAAGTGCTGGTGCTCGACGAAGCCGACCGCATGCTCGACATGGGTTTTGCCGAAGACGTGCAGCGTCTGGTGGACGAGTGCACCAACCGCCAGCAGACCATGCTGTTCTCCGCCACCACCGGCGGTTCGGGCCTGCGCGAGATGATCGCCAAGGTCCTGAACAACCCTGAGCACTTGCAGCTCAACGCGGTCAGCCAACTGAACGACACCACGCGTCAGCAAATCATTACCGCTGACCACAACCAGCACAAAGAACAGATCGTGAACTGGCTGCTGGCCAACGAGACCTACCAGAAGGCCATCGTGTTCACCAACACCCGGGCCATGGCCGACCGTATCTACGGCCGCCTGGTGGCACAGGAATACAAAGCGTTCGTCCTGCACGGCGAGAAAGACCAGAAAGACCGCAAACTGGCCATCGACCGCCTGAAGCAGGGCGGGGTGAAAATCCTCGTCGCCACCGACGTCGCTGCCCGTGGCCTGGACGTGGACGGCCTGGACCTGGTGATCAACTTCGACATGCCGCGCAGCGGCGACGAATACGTTCACCGCATCGGTCGCACCGGCCGCGCCGGCAACGATGGCCTGGCCATCTCGCTGATCTGCCACGGCGACTGGAACCTGATGTCGAGCATCGAACGCTACCTCAAGCAGAGCTTCGAGCGCCGCACCATCAAGGAAGTCAAAGGCACCTACGGCGGACCGAAAAAGGTCAAGGCCTCGGGCAAAGCCGTTGGCGTGAAGAAGAAAAAGGTCGACGCCAAGGGCGACAAGAAGAAAACCGGCGCCAAGGCCCCGACCAAGCGCAAAATCGCCAACCGCCCGAAGACCGACGCCCTGTCGCTGGTCAGCAAGGACGGCATGGCGCCATTGAAACGCCGTAAGCCGGAAGCGCCGGCGGCTGAATAAAGCGTCGTAGCGATCCAATAAAAACCCGGACAGTGTCCGGGTTTTTTTTCGTCAAAAGATCTTGCCATCTAACCCCCGGCTTTGTTCTTCGCCGATTCCAACTCCTTCAAACGCTGATCGATCACCTGGCACTTGTCCGGCAAATCCTTGCTGGCCGTCTCCAGGTCCATCTTCTGCAACTCGTCATTGATCTCCTTGGCCTTGGCCGGGTTCTGCTCAGTGATCTTGGCGACTTCCTTGGCCAGTTGTTCACGCTTGGCGGTGGCTTCCTCGGGAGGGCACGCCCAAACGGGGAGGGAGCAGGTGAGGGTGGCGGCGAGGGTGATTTTTAGCAGAGTTTTCATAGGTTGTGCCTCAGTTTCCGGTTAAGGCGGGTTATCCGGTTGAGGGGCGAGGGGTGTGAAAAGTTCAGCTTCCGAGAGCTACAGGCATGTTTGCGGGGTTGGCATAGGAGATTTACTAATGCTTATCGCCACCCCTACCGTTCGTCGGCCTCCCCACCAGAATGGATCCATTTATTGACGCCAAAATAGTGGCCATCTAATATCGCGCCACTATTGTGCTATCACTCTCCATTCGAGGGATCGAACATGTATCCACCCGCCCTCGTGGCGAGGTTGTGCCTGGCTTTGCTGTGCCTTTCTCCGCTGAATCTTGCTCACGCCGCCCCCACCCCCGGTGAAACCGATCTGATCCGCGAACGTCAGGACCGCTTGCTCGACGAGCAGCGTCGGCGTCTCGAGGAGCTCAAGGAATTGCCCGGCAAGGCAGCCCAACCCGCGCCTGCGACGGCCCCGGCCGACGCCCGTTGTTTTCCCATCAAGGACATCGAACTCAAAGGCGCCGACAGTCTTTCGGACGGCGAGAAAAATCGCCTGCTCAAGCCTTACATCGGCCAGTGCCTGGGCGTTACACAGCTCAACGAGTTGCTGAAAGTCATCACCGATCACTACATCGAAAAAGGCCTGGTCACCAGCCGTGCCTACTTGCCGCAGCAGGACTTGTCCGGCGGGCATTTGAAGGTGCTGGTGGTCGAGGGCCGGCTCGAAGGGTTGAAGGGCGCGGAGGGCAGCCAGCTGTCGGAGCGCGAACTGGGGATGGCTTTCCCCGGCCAGAGCGGTGAGCTGGTCAATCTGCGGGAAATCGAGCAGATGGTGGATCAGCTCAACCGCTTGCCGTCGAATCAGGCGCAGATGGAGTTGTCCCCGGGCAAGAACGTCGGTGGCAGCGAGGTGCTGGTCAAGAACACCCCGCAGAAGCCGTGGCGTGTTGGGTTGTCGCGCAGTAACGACGGCCAGCGCAGCACCGGCGAGCAGCAGTGGGGCACGACGTTTGACTGGGACAGCCCGCTGGGCCTGGCCGATCAGTTGATGCTGCGCGGCGGTCATGATGCGGTGAGCGATCACCTGCACACCTCCAACAACGCGCTGCTCAATTACAGCGTGCCGTGGGGCTGGTGGAACTTCAGTTACACCTACAGCCAGAGCGAGTACCGCTCGCAAGCCCAGGCCAACGGTTTCAATTTCAAGCAGACCGGCGACAGCGAAAACCATCAGTTGCGCGCCGAGCGGGTGATCCATCGCGACGCCCTGAGCAAGACCTCCCTCAGCACCGGCCTGTCGTACCTGCGCACCAACAACTTCATCGAAGACAGCAAGCTCAAGCTGAGCAGCAACCGCATCAGCGAAGCGCAGTTCGGCATCAACCACGGTCGGCGGGTCGGCAGTGCCTTCGTCAACCTCGACCTGGGCATGCAACAAGGCATCGGCGCGTTCGACGCCCAGGGTAACGGCGATCCGGGCCCCGGCGAGCCGAACGCGCGTTACCGCAAATACACCGCCACCGCGAGTTATCTGCAGCCGTTCAAGCTGTGGGGCGAGTCCTTCAGTTTCAGCAGCCTGATGACCGGCCAGCGCAGTGAAGACGTGCTGTTCAGCCCGCAGCGCACCAGCCTCGGAGGGCTGTCTTCGATCCGTGGTTACAAGGACCAGTCGTTGTCCGGTGACAGCGGCGGCTACTGGCGCAACGAACTGCGCTGGAGCCATCCGATCACTTTGGAATGGCTGCGCCCGGTGTTCGCCGAGTACGGCACCAGCCTCGGTTACGACCAGGGTGTGATCCGTGGCGACCGCTATAACGGCGATCAGCACGGGCGCCTGTCCAGCGATTCCGTGGAGTTGTTCGCCCGAGGTCAGCATGTGGCCGCCAGCGTGACTTTTGCCCATTCCCTGGAACGCCCTGACGTGCTGACCGAGCGCGAAGCGCCGATCTACTTCCGCGTGGATTTCTTCCTCTAATTACGCCTCTTCGAGAACACTGACATGGACGTTCGCCATTACGCCTTCCTCGCTAGCCAGCCCTCGGCTGCGGTCAAAAATCGCGAGCACTTCTGGGGCATGCCCAAGCGCGGGTTGGCGTTCCTGTTGGCCAACGTCATGTTTTGGCAACCGATGTGGGCGCAGGCCGATGGCATCGTCGTGGCTACACCGGGCACCAGCCTCGGTCAGGCGGGCAATGGCGTGCCGATCATCCAGATCGCCCCCCCCAACGGCACCGGCCTGTCGCATAACCAGTTCCACGATTACAACGTCGGCACCCAAGGCGTCATCCTCAACAACGTCGCCGCGCAGACCGGCGCGACGCAACTGGGCGGGATCATTGTCGGCAACCCGAACCTGACCAACGGGATCGCGGCGCAAACCATCCTCAACGAAGTGGTTGGCGGCAGTCCCAGCCAGTTGCGCGGCTACACCGAAGTGGCGGGGCAGTCGGCACGGGTCATCGTCGCCAACCCCTACGGCATCAGCTGCAACGGCTGCGGCTTCATCAATACCCCGCGCGTGACGTTGACCACCGGCAAGCCGGTGCTCGACGGTAGCGGTCGCCTCGATCGCTTCCAGGTCGATCAGGGCAGCGTCACCATCGACGGCGCCGGGCTGAACGCCAACAACGTCGACCAGTTTGAAATCATCACCCGCAGCGCGAAGATCAACGCCGAGATCCAGGCGAAAAACCTGACCATCGTTGCCGGTCGCAACGACGTCAACGCCGACAGCCTCAACGCCACTGCTCGCGCCGATGACGGCAGCGCCAAACCACAACTGGCGATCGACTCTTCGGCCCTGGGCGGCATGTACGCCGGGGCGATCAAACTGGTCGGCACCGAAGCCGGGGTCGGGGTGAAACTCGACGGCAACCTGGCCGCCAGCGGTGGCGATATCCAGCTCGACACCAATGGCCATCTCAGCCTGGCGCAAACCTCGGCCGCAGGCGCCGTCAATGTCAAAGCGGCCAGCCTCGATGCGCGCGGCCCGGTCTACGCCGGCACCGCCGTCAACGTGCAAACCCAGGGCAACCTGACCAACCAGCAAACCCTCGCGGCCCGGGACAGCATCGCGCTGACGGCCGGCGGTGTGCTGACCAACAACGGCATCATCGAAGCCGGGGTCAACGCCGACACCAGCCGCAATGCCAGCGGCGATGTGAATCTGAATGCGCAGAATTTCACCAACACCGGCAAGAGCGTGGTGGCTAGCCGCAACCTGACGGTCAATACCGCGCAGACGTTGAATAACCAGGGCGGCACTTTAAGCGGGCAGAAAAAAACCAGCATCACTGCTACTACGCTGGATAACCAGAACAAGGGCCGAGTATTGGGCAGCGGCACTCTGGAGCTGAAAGCCACGCAGGTTCTCAACACCCAGGGCGTCATTACCAGCAACGGCAACCTCACTGCCAATCTCGGCCACCTGAACAACCACAATGGTGAAGTTTCCAGCGCCGGCACCACCACCGTCACCGCCACAACACTGGACAACAGTGACGGCCAGGTCACGGGCGACGTAGCCCTGAACATTGGCTTGATCGGCGCCCTGAATAACCAGAACGGTGTGCTGGGCTCCGGCCAAAGCGTGAGCATCAGCGCCGCCAGCCTGGATAACAGTCATGGCGGCAGCCTGGTTAGCGACGGCAGCTTCACCGCACGCATCAATGGCTTGTTCGATAACCAAAATGGCGACCTGAGTGCCAAAGGCGTGGTCGACCTGCAAACCGGCAGCCTCGACAATCGCAATGGCAGCCTGACCGGCAAGGATCGCCTGACCCTGCGCAGCGATTCACTGGATAACCGCACCGGCAAAGTACGCGCTGGCAAAGACCTGCAACTGACTGTCGGACAACTCGATAACCGCCAGCAAGGTCTGCTCAACAGCCAGGCGGCCATCAACTTCAACGGCACTCATCTGGAAAACCGCGACGGTTTGCTCAGTGCAGCGGGGCCGGTGCAACTGGAGTCGGCCAGCGTCGACAACAGCGGCGGCCGTATCTCCAGCAAAACCGATCTGACGGCCAAGGTTGCGCAGTTCACCAACCAGGGCGGTGAGCTTGTCGCTCAAGGAATGTTGACCCTCAATGGCAAGGGGCTCGATAACCGCAGTGGCGGGCTGGTAGGCGCGACAAAAGCGCTGAAACTCAATGTCGATGAGGTGGACAACCGCGGCGGCGAAATCTCCAGTGCCGTTGATGTGGCCATCGAAGGCCAAAGCCTGAACAACAGCGACAGCGGCAAGATTCTGGCTGGCACCGAGCTGGGCCTGAAAGTGGCGCAGATCATCAACCAGAACAAGGGGCTGTTGTTCGGCAAGGGCGCCACGACGGTAACGGGGCAGAACCTGGACAACAGCGGTGGCAGCCTGGTCACTCAGCTTGGGCTGGATATCCGCCTCGACAACGCGCTAAGCAACATCGAAGGCCTGATCAGCAGCGAAGGCACCCTGACAGTTAACGCGGTCAGCCTCGACAATACCCGCGGCAGCGTGTCGAGCGCCGGTGCGTTGGCGCTAACGACGACGGGAGTGTTGAACAATCAGGGCGGGTCGATCACCACCGACAGCGGCCTGACCCTCAACAGTCAAAGCCTGAACAACAGCCAGAACGGCCTGCTCAGTGGCAAGAACGCGACCGCTGTCACCACAGGTACGTTCGACAACACTCAGGGCGGTCAATTGATCAGCGGCGATACGCTCGACCTGACCGCGACCCAGGTCAGTAATGGCGTTGCCAGCCGAATCGCCAGCGATAAGGCCCTGACCGCCAGTGTCACCGGTTTCGATCAACAGGGCGGTCAGCTGTTCAGCAAAACCGCCCTGAGCCTGGACTTGAATCACGGCCAACTGAACAACCAGAACGGGTTGATCAATGCACCGTTGCTGATGTTGAAAAACCTCACGGACGTCAACAACCGCAACGGTGAAATCTCCAGCGCCCAGGCCTTCACACTGGCCGCCCGGAACCTGGATAACGGTAACGGCAAGCTGATCAGTAATCAGGGTTTGACGCTGCACATCGATCAACTGCTCGCCAGCATCAAGGGCCTGATTTCCGCACAGACCCTGGAGGTGCACAGCGCGCGTCTGGACAACACCGGCGGCTTGATCAGCAGTCATGGCACCCTCGGGATGACGGTGGACGGTCAGATCGTCAATCAGGATGGCACGTTCATCGCTGACGGTGACGTGAACCTCAGCGCCGATAGCCTGGACAACACCCGTGGCCAGATCGCCGGTAAAACCGATGTCACGGCCAACGTTGCGACTTTGAACAACCAGGGTGGGCAACTGATTGCCACCGGTGGCCTGACACTGACCGGTACCAGCCTCGACAATCGCAACAGCGGACTAGTCGGCGCGACCAATGCGCTGCAACTGAACGTCGGATCGGTCGATAACCGCGGTGGTGAGTTGTCGAGCAAGTCAGATGTCACCCTGATCGGCAACCGTCTGGACAACAGCGATGGCGGCCAGGTATTCGCTGAAGGCGCACTGTCCCTGACAGTCGAAAACATCATCAACCGCGCCAAAGGCCTGCTCTCGGGCAAGGCCGACCTGACATTGACCGGACGCGATCTCGACAACAGTGGCGGCTCGCTGTTAAGTCAGAAAAACCTGACGCTCAATCTCACGGGGGACCTGAACAACAGCCAGGGTCTGCTCAGCGCTGAAGGCTCACTCGGGGTCACGGCCGCCAGCCTGACCAACACCCTGGGCAGTGTTTCCGCGGCAGGGCCGCTGACGTTGACCACCACCGGCGCCATTCTCAACCAGGGCGGCGAGATCGTCACGGATGCTGGCATCACACTCAACAGTGCCAGCCTCGACAACCGCAATAACGGCAGCATCAGTGGCAAGGGGGCGGTGATCGTCAACACCGGCGCACTGGATAACAGCCACGCCGGTCGCTTGAACAGCGGCGCCAGTCTGGACCTGACCACCACCCAACTGACCAACCAGGATGGCGGTCGTATCGCCAGCGTTGGTGCCCTGACTGCCAGCGTCACCGGCCTGGATCAGCAAGGCGGGCAACTGTTCAGCAACACGTCTCTGACACTGGATCTGAACCAGGGTCAGCTGAACAACCAGAATGGTCTGATCAGCGCGCCGTTGTTGATGCTCAAAAACCTCACCGACGTTAATAACAACGGCGGCGAAATCTCCAGCGCCGAGGCTTTCACCATCGCTGCTCGCAGCCTGGACAACAGCAACGGCAAACTGCTGAGCAATCTGCCCCTGACCCTGCGCATCGATCTGGCACTGACCAACCTCAAAGGCCTGATCGCCGCCGCAGCACTCGACGTCAAAGCCGCCAGCCTGGACAACAGCGGCGGCACGCTGACCAGCCGCGCCAACCTCGACCTGAGCCTCGACGGGCTGCTGACGAACCAGAACCAGGGGCTGATCAACGCCACCACTGAGCTGACAATCAACAGCAGCGGTCTGAATAACCAGAACGGTTCTTTGCTGGGCAGCGCCATTGCCATCGACTTCGGGGCGGCCACCGGCGACCTGAACAACGGTGCCGGCCTGATCACCACCACGGGTTTGCTGAGCCTCAAGCACCTGCGTGACCTGAACAATCGGAACGGCGAAATCTCCAGCAGCCAGAGCCTCGATCTGACGGCCCGCGCACTGGATAACAACAACGGCAAATTGATCAGCAATAACCTGCTGACGGTCAACGCCGACACGGTACTCAACCAGGGCGGTCTGATCTCCGGCTGGCAAGGCCTGAGCCTCACCAGCAACAGCCTGGACAACCGCAACAAAGGCACGCTGTCGAGTCATGACAGCGATGTGGCCGTCACCGTAAGTGGTGCCATTCTCAACAGCGGCGAAGGTGCACTGGTCAGCCGGAAAACCCTGAGCGTCAACGCGTCGAGCCTGGACAACAGCAACGGCGGCATTCTCTCCAGCGGCGGCAATCAGACCCTGACCCTCAGCGGCCTGCTGAACAATGCTCAGGGCGGCTTGATCGACAGCGGCGCAACCCTGGCGATGCAGGCGATGACCCTGGGTAATGCCGGCGGTACCGTCAACGCAAAACAGGACCTCAGTTTCACCGGCACCACACTGGATAACACCGGCGGCAATCTGATCGGCAACGGTGCCGTGACCCTCGACCTGCTCGGCGCCCTGACCAACACCAACGGCAAACTGGCCAGCGCCGGCCCACTGCTGGTGCAACGCGCCACGCAGATCAATAACCAGGGCGGTCAAATCGCCAGCCAAGGCTTGATGACGTTGCTCACCGGTGGCCTGGACAACCGCAATCTCGGCACCATCGCGGCCAATGATCAACTGACCATCACCACGGGCGGTACGGTGCAGAACAGCGCCGATGGCCAGATCTACAGCCAGAATGGCGACCTGCAAATCCAGGCCGCCAGTCTCGTCAACGCCAAGGGCACCCTGCAAAGCCAGGGCGCTTTGAACCTCACCATCGGCGGCGATATTGACAACCAGAGCGGCCGCATTGTCGCCAAGGCCGGTGACCTGTCGATCAACGCCGGCAACCTGGATAACCGCGGCGGCGTGCTCGCCAGCCTGCAAGCCGCGTTCACGGCCAACCTGACCGGTGTGCTGAAAAACGGCTATGACCTGAACAACAACCGCCGCAGCGGCGTCACCCAGGCCGAGCGCCTGAACCTGACCGCGCTAGCCGGCATCGATAACTACGGCGGGCGTATCGCTGCGCAAGGCGGCGACGCGACTGTCGTCACCGGCAACTTCGACAACCGCAACGGCGGCCTCTACGCCAAAGGCAAGGTCAGCGTCACCGGCAACAACTTTGACAACAGCGGCGACAATGACGGCCAGATTGCCGGTCAACAAATCGACCTCACCCTCAGCGGTGCCCTGAACAACCGACTGGGCATCATCGAGAGCGACAGCACCCTGTCGATCAAGGCTGCCAGCCTCGACAACCAGACCGGTCAACTGCGCGCCCTCGGCGACAAAGGCAAAACCAGCTTCCAGATCGGTGGCCTGTTCGACAACCGTAACGGCACCCTGGAAAGCGCCAACACTGACCTGACCATGGCAGTGGGCAGTTTCCTCAACGGTGGCGGCAGTCTGCTGCACGTGGGCAACGGTACTTTCGACATTTCCACCGCCAACGTCACCGGCGCCGGCGGCACCATCGTTACTCGCGGCGGCCTGACCCTCAACGCCGACAGCTGGACCAACAGCAACGTCATCCAGGCTGGGCGCCTGACCGTTAACGTCAATAGTTTCACCCAGACGGCGAGTGGTCAGTTGCTGGCCTCGGACAGCCTCGTCGGTACCGGTGTCAACTGGTTCAACGAAGGATTGATTGCCAGTGACGGCAGCATGAACGTGGGGCTGAGTGGTGCTTACTGGGGGGCTGGTCGTCTTAGCAGCCAAGGGGCCCTTGGCCTGAATGCCGCGCAAGTGAGCCTCAATAGCGTCACCTCCAGCATCGCTGGCGGTGGCAACACCACGCTCAATGTCAGTGGTCAACTGGATAACGCCGGTCGCCTCACTTCGGGCGCCAACCTGACGGTTAACGCCGGCGGGATCAACAACTTCGGGACGCTGGCCAGCGCTCAACAACTGACCGTCACCACCGGTTCGCTGGTCAACAGTAACGGGCTGATCTTCAGTGGCGGCAACATGGGCCTGCGGGTCAATGCGCTGAACAACAGCTACGCCAACATCTACAGCCTGGGCAACCTGACGATCGACCGTAACGGTCAAGGCGCCCAGGCCGCCAGCATCGTCAACAGTTCGGCGTCGATTCAAAGCGACGGCAGCATGAGCCTGGCGGCGAGCACGATTCAGAACATCCGCGCGGTGCTGACCACCAATAACCAGGGTATCTACACCGCCCGAATCGGCGAAATCACCTGTATCGAAGGGGTGAACGCGGGCGACTGCAGCGGCAAGCAAAACCATGTTTGGGAGATCGTGCAGCGCGACAAATTTGAAGTCACTGATACCAGTGCCGCGTCCAGCATCACGGCGGGCGGGGACCTTACCCTGACCGGTGGTGACCTGCTGAACCAGAGCAGCACCATAGCCACCGGCGGCAATCTGAGCGCCTCGCTGGTCAACCTGACCAACAGCGGCATCGAGACCGGCGAAACCGAGACCACCCGGGTATTTCGCTCCGAACGAACTCGCAACGCAGGCGGATGGTACAACGCGGCCAGTAATTTCACCGACAAGTACTGGTTCGAAAGCGCGGGCTACACCCCCAACGACCTGGGCGGTCTTGAGGCCGGAATAGCCAACTTTATCGGCATGACCGAAGTGGAGTATCCGAACTTAGGCAGCACCACGAAAATCTCGTCCAGCGACCAAAGTTACGCCGCCGTGATCCAGGCTGCTGGCGCGGTCAACATCAACGCCCAGAACAATATCGATAACAGTGTCGTACGCCCTGGCTACACCTATGTGGGCAGTGGCCCGCGCACGGGCACCGGTGCTGCGGGCAGCCAGTTCTCCACCCGCATCACCCTCAATCAACAATTGCCGCCCAACCTGGCCCAACAGCAAGTCAACCCGCTGGCCTTGCCCGGCTTCGCTCTGCCCACCGGGCAAAACGGCCTGTTCCGCCTGAGCGGCCAAGACAGCAGCACGCCAGTGGCCAGCGGTCCGCAAAGCTGGACCATGGGCGGCGGCAGCGTCAGCACGACCCAGCGTCAGCAACCGCTGCAAAGCGTCCAGCCACGGAACATTCTACCGGTCAGCAACACTCAGGCCTCCGCCAGCAGCGTTGACCTGAAGCCTGTTGATTATGTGGCGTCGAACGTGGGCGCCGGCGCCAGCGCGATCAACGTCAGCGCACCGGCTGCCAATTCGACCGGCTCGACACTGCCGGGTCGTTCCACGGCCTTTACCATCAATCGCGTCCAAGGGTTGCCGGCCAGCAGCGGCCAGTCCAAACCCCAGAAATACCTGATCGAAACCAACCCGGTACTCACCGACCTCAAGCAATTCATGAGCTCGGACTACCTGTTGTCGAACCTCGGCTACGACCCCGACCAAAGTGCCAAGCGCCTGGGCGATGGCCTTTATGAACAACGCCTGATCCAGCAAGCAGTAGTGGCGCGTACCGGTCAGCGATTTATCGATGGCCAGACCAGCGACGAAGGCTTGTTCAAATACTTGATGAACAACGCCGTCGCCAGCAAAACAGAACTCAACCTGTCGCTGGGCGTCAGCCTGACCTCCGAACAAGTCGCGGCCCTGACCCACGACATTGTCTGGATGGAAAATGCCGAGGTAAATGGCGAGCAAGTACTGGTGCCGGTGCTGTACCTGGCCAACGCCAACAATCGCCTGGCCGCCAACGGTGCCCTGATCCAGGGCAGCGACGTAACCCTGATCGCCGGCAAAGACCTGAACAACGCCGGCACCTTGCGCGCCTCCAACAACCTGTCGGCCACCGCCACCAACGATCTGGTCAACAGCGGCCTGGTGGAAGCCGGCAATCGCCTCGACCTGCAGGCAGGCAACAATATAGTCAACAAAGCCGGCGGCATCATCGCCGGCCGTGACGTCACGCTGACCGCCACCCGTGGCGACGTGATCAACGAACGCACCGTCACCACTCACGAAAGCGGCAGCGGCTATCGCAACGAGCGCACCGACTTTGTCGACAACGCCGCACGCATCGAAGCCGGAAACTCGCTCACCCTCAACGCCGGACGCGATATCAATAACGTTGGCGGCGTGCTGAAAAGCGGTACCGATACCACCATCAACGCCGGTCGCGATGTCAACCTCACTTCAGCCGAACAGATCGTCAGTGGTGAGCGGGGGCTGCATCGGGATCAGACCATTACCCAATATGGCTCAGACGTAGATGTGGGGCAGAGCCTGAAGGTCAATGCCGGTCGGGACCTCACCGTTATTGCCAGCCAGATCGACGCCAAGCGCGATGTGAGCATGAGCGCTGTCGGCGACTTGACCCTGGCCTCGGCGGCGGATGAGCAGCACTCGTACGGCAAGAGCAAGAAGGTGACGAGTCAGGAGGATCATGTCAGTCAGGTGTCCACGAACGTCAACGCCGGTGGCAGCATTACATTGAGCGCGGGTAAGGACTTGGGGCTGATCGCCAGCCGGGTGAGTGCTGGGGGCGAAGCGTATCTGGTTGCCGGTGGTGATCTGTCTTTGGGGGCGGCTCAAGACGAAGACTACAGTTTCTACAGCAAGACCAAGAAAAGTTCGTCGGGCAAAAAGAGTCGGCTTGAGGAGACTTCCAGTACGACGAACATTGGCAGTGCGGTCACTTCTCAGGGCAAGAGCGTCCTGGTGGCTGGTAAAGACTTGCTGATCGAAGGCAGCAACGTGGTTTCCGAGACCAGCAGCGTCGGTCTGGGTGCTGGCAATGATGTGAAGATTGTTGCCGTTACTGATTCAACCAGTGCTCGCCATGAGAGCAGCTCCAGCAAAAGCAGCTGGGGTGGTTTGAAGTCGAGCAAGGTCCAGGACCAGCTCTCGGAAACTCAAACTACGGCAGTGGGTAGCCTGATCTCGGGTAACACTGTTGCGGTGAGCGCCAAGCGCGATGTTGACATCACAGGCTCGGCCGTGGTCAGCACTGAGGATCTGACAGTGCGCGCGGGGCGTGACTTGACAATCAACGCTGCCGAAAACACCTTCACCCGCACCGAGGTGCATAAGGAGAAGAACCGCGATTTTTCTGGTGTACTGACGGCTAACAATCTTGGTGTCGATGACATCACTGGCAACCAGCACCTGTCGATTGGTGGCCAAAAACACAATGGCACGATGTCGCAAACCACGCTGACCGGTAGCACCATCGGCTCAAGCGCAGGCAATGTCAGTCTCGTCGCGGGAGGTGATCTGGATGTTATCGCCAGCGATCTGTTCAGCATCAAAAACATGACCCTCATGGGGTCGAACGTCACCATTGCGGCCGGCATGGAAAGTTCGAGCCAAAACATCACGGACAAAAGCAACAACTTGGGTGTGGGACGAGTTCTCGGTGGTGCGATCATCGATACCGCCAACACCATTCGCACAGCCGTGAAGACGGCCAATGACGCTGAGGATCCGCGACTCAAGGCGGTGAAGTTGGCACAGGCTGCATTGGCGGGCTACAACCTGGGGGGCATGGGATCCCAGACCGGAGATGCAGCAACGGCTTATGAAAACAAACAGGGTGGTTCCGCCAGTAATGGCTCGTTGATAAAAATCGGCACCGAGCTTGCCAATACCCACAACAAAAGCACGAGTGAATACAACAGCCAGACCGCCAAGCAAAGCACGGTCAACGCGGGTACCGGTCTCACCATCATTGCAAATGGCAGCGCAGCAGGCTCTCTGGGTGACATTCACGTCATTGGCAGTAGCCTGAATACAGGTGGCACCGCTGTATTGGATGCCAAAAACAACGTTGTTCTGGAGAGCGCCCAAAACACCGCTGATTGGGCCAATAACAACTCCAGCAACAAAACCGCCATCGGTGCCAGTTTCAACATTGGTCAACAAAACGGCTTTACCCTGGATCTCGGTGCTTCGGGCGCGAAAGGCACCGGGACTGGCAGCTCGGTCACCCAGGTCAACACCACGCTGAATGCGGGAGCGCTGGTGTTACGCAGCGGTGGCGATACCACATTGGCGGGGGCTCAGGTTAACGCTGATAGCATCAAGGCGGAGATTGAAGGGAACCTCAACATCATTTCCCGCCAGGATGTCGAAACTCAGGAAAACAAACAGAGCAGCGGCGGATTCGGTGCGAGCATTTGTATCCCTCCTTTCTGTTATGGCACGCCGGTGGCGGCTTCGGGAAGCCTAGCCTTCGGCAACATGGACAGTGAGTATCGAGCGGTCACGGAGCAGACTGGCCTGTTTGCCGGGGCGGGCGGTTACAACCTGGATGTTGGCAAAAATACGACCTTGCAAGGCGGGGTGATCGCCAGCGACGCCTCCGCCGATAAAAACGTGCTGAGCACTGATCGTCTGATCGTCAGCGACATAAAAAATGTCAGTGAGATCAGTGCGCAATCAGGGGGCGTGAGTGTTTCCAGTAGCTATGGCGGCGGGGCAGCAAGCGCTTCCGTAGGTGGATTGTACGGTGTCGCACTAACAGACTCGGATCAAAGCAAAACCCGCAGCGCGGTCAGTGAAGGCACGATCATCGTGCGTAACCCTGAAGGCGCCAACGATCTTGTGGGGTTGAACCGGGACACCGCGAACGCCAATCAGCAACTCGACAAGCCCGACACAGAGGCAATGAAAGAGCGCGTCGAGCTTGTAAAAAGCGCCATCGAACTGACCAAGGGCATCAGTGACGCAATCGCTGCCGCGAAAATGAAAGAGGCCGAGGACCCGAACAGCGAGACCTCGAAGGTCGCAATCCAGAAACTGAAAGATCAAGGGTTTGTCAATCCAACGGCCGAACAGATTAGTCGGCAAATCCAGCGCGACTACGGCATGGGCAGCAGTTTCCAAAAGGCCGCTCAGGCCGTGACTTCGATCGTGCAAGGCGTGCTTGGCGGCAACATTGCCGGTGCACTTGCGGGGGCAGCTGCGCCGTACGTCGCTCAGGCCATCCGGGATGCAACTGAGGGAGACAAGACCGCAAACCTAATGGCTCACGCCGTATTGGGGGCGTTGGTTGCCAAAGCTAATGGTAACTCGGCCCTCGCAGGTGCGGTTGGCGCGGTCGCTGCGGAAGAGATTGCTCGGATCATCAAGGAAGAACTCTACGGTGACGTGAGTAACGACAGGCTGACATCCGAGCAGAAACAGACCATTTCCAGTTTGGCTACGCTGGTTGCCGGCATTGGCGGTGCCTTCACGGGGACTGATTCCCTGGATGCGGTAGCGTCGGCTCTGGCGGGGAAAAATGCGGTAGAAAACAACGGGCTCAGTGCCCAGGACGTCATCAATTGGACTCTGGAGCTCATAGCCGCTAACAAAAAAGGTGAATCGACAGAAGGAATCTGGGAAAGGTACAAGGAGCTTAGTGCAAAAAAACGTGCAGAAATGCTTACGGACTGCGCCGGCACTGGCGGAGCCTGCACAATCTACTACCAGTCTGATTTGGATGGCGGTATCACCGTAGCTGATGGCGTGAGTGCACTGACTTGGTTCTTTGACTTGTCTCCAGAGGAAGCTAGTCGGATTAGTCAATACACTACAGAGGAAAACCAATACGACATGGCGTTGCTTTACAGCGCCTTGCCGACATGGGAAAAGATTGCGCTGGCAGGCAAGGATACGATCGAAGAGCTGGGGGTCGGCGGCCTTGCGTCGAAAAGCAAGACATCTGTGGCTGCGGTGGTCGGTAAGAATCGAGGGAGTCCGATTCCTGTTGCTCACCCAACAGTCGCTTCCAACGGGCTGACGTACCAATCAAATTCCAAACATACTCCTGGTCAAGTAGGTAATCGTCCCAACGCAGGTATCGAACCACAAAATTCGTTAGATTTGTTTGGGCAGTCCATAAAAAGTCCCATCACCTATCCAAACAAAGTAGTTACCTTCGCTAAGGATGAAAATGGTAATGTTCACCGATTCGAGGGTACCAATGGCGTTTATCACTGGAATGGCAGTACAGGTGATGCTAAGAATCCTCTAGGCGCGAACTATATTCCCGCTGAGGTTCAGAAAGCTTTGGGAGTGAAACTTAGATGATTTACGGCGAACCATTTGACTTCGCAATACAGTTTGATGTGGTTGATTGCTGGACTGATCCGGATGGCTATTGGCTGAATGGAATGTTTTGCATGTTTATAGATGGTCGACGCATGGTAGAGGCTGTCGAGGTGACAGAGCTTAAAGTTGCCGTTAATTTCTACGCCAAAATGGAATTTGATCGTATTGTAGATGGGGATCCCGAAATTACGGCAGAAGACCTTTTTAAATCTGCACATGATTATTTTTTTTGCGGAGGGGCGCACTTGCTGCCAAGCATACAGGACCTGACGTGTACGTATTTGAGCGACTGTGGCTGCTTTGTTTACTTCCAAAAGTTGGCAAGTGGTGATCGTCTTGTCTGGAGTTATGATTTTGGAGAGACCGTACATGAAAAAATAATTTCTGTGGGGGCGGTAGTTGATGTAGTTAAAAGTATCAGAGAGCTGTGATTGGAAGGCGTAAAGGAAGGGGGTTGATAAGCGAGCTAGAGTTAAGGAAGCCGCGAGCAATCCTTATGTTCCAGGTCGCACTAGACCAGTAAAGTTTGACGATGCTGTGAATAAATAAGGTGATAAGCGAGCTCCGACAGAAGCGGAGTTAGAATGGTTCGAAGGCTAGAAAATAAATCCGTTCCTGAGGGATCCGCACAAATCTACTCCAACGCCCTCGCCTGTTGATGTACCTCGGCTCGCAACGCACGCTCAAGTCTCTCAAGGTTTTTTGCGAGTTTGAGTCGGAGAAACGGGGACAGACCACGTTCAGAAAATGGGGGCAGACTACGTTTTCTGTGTCGCACTTTAGCGATCTGAAATAGTGTGAAATAGATAGGGAGATTGTTTTTCATAGAATTGACTAAGCTATTGGCATCATTAATTGTGAACGGATTCACCATATGCCACGCAGAGCACGTCTCTTGATGCCAGGTGCCCCCTTGCATCTGATTCAACGAGGAAATAATAGATCAGTTTGCTTTTTTTCAGAGGATGATTACCTTTTTTATTTAGAGCTGCTTGCTGAGCAGGCCAACAAAAATTCGTGTGAAATTCACGCATGGTGTCTTATGACTAATCATATCCATTTGTTGATTAGCCCTCATGAGCACAGCAGTACCAGCTCGCTTATGAAAGGAATAGGGCAACGATATGTGCAATACATAAATCGTACATATGGACGTAGTGGGACTTTATGGGAAGGGCGCTTCCGTTCGTGCTTTGTTCAAAGTGATAGTTATGTATTGGCCTGTTATCGCTACATTGAGATGAATCCTGTCAGAGCCAAAATGGTGACGCATCCTGCGGAATATCGTTGGTCGAGTTATCGTGCTAACGCACAATCAGAGTTTTCGCATCTCATTACCCCGCATGCTCAGTACCTATCGCTTGGGGACACAGATGTATCGACTGCTGAAGTCTATCGTGAGCTTTTTAGAAGCGAGTTGGAGATAGGATTGGTTGACCAGATTCGGGCTGCCACCAATGGCAACTATGTACTTGGTGGTTCGCGATTTGCAGCCGAGATTGAAGCTATGATTGGGCGACGAGCTCGGCGGGGATGCCCGGGCAGACCGAAAAAGCACTAGATTTTTTAGATGGAAAACGTGGTCTGTCCCCGTTTTCCCCCGAATGGTTTGAAGGATCTTGGTTTCACTGGAACTGCCACATATTCCGGTGACATAACGGTACAGGCGATTAAAGCCGCTACCGAAAATGGTGCGTCAGTGATTGTTAATGTGAGAACCGAGTTGGGTGGGCTTCACGCGATTGTCGTCGACTCAGTTGAGAGCGGGGTGGTGGGGATTCGGGATCCTTGGCCACTGGGTGTGGGATCAACATATTCTGTACCTGCAAGCGCATTAGAAGGGATTCTTAACGGTGGCGTAATTGTCCATCCATAGGTGAATAAATATTATGCAGAAGAAATGTGATTTATATTTATGTGGTCCGGTGGATGCGTCGCGACTTAAAATGCTACGTTTGTTTGATAATGATTTTGCTTGCGAAGATGGCAAGGTGTTTAGTGGTTATTTATTTGTAAGTGTTAATAGGGTAAAGCTTGTGGCAGTAGTGTCTGCTCTGCGGCAAAAGCAGATATTATGTTTCAGTGTTCCCGTCGAATATCGAGAAGGTGAGATTTCATTTGAGATAGCATTTGAAATAGCAAAAAAATATTCTGCAGAGCAAGGTGTAGTAGTAGGAGTGAGAGATCAATCGCAATGTCCACCTCTTTTTTGGTCTTTTAGTTTGAGCTCTGTCGGTCATGGGGAGAAAAAAGCAGGTGGGATGCTTATGGTTGATCGCTTGGATGGTCATATTTGGGGGCTTGATGAATATGAAGAATATATGTATGACTACAATAATATTTTCTAAGTGGTAATGTGTGTAAATACCTAAAGGGATACCTAATGGGCGTCCCCTTTTTCTCAAGCAAGTGGCTGGCTTGGAGAGGAGACGTTAAATGAGCGCGATTTTTGTTCCGAATATAGAAGCTGAATTGGTTTCAGAGATAAGCGCTGCTGGCTTTCAGTTGGGTGATTCTCTTCTGTCTGTGATGAAGTTAATTGGTCCGGTTATTTAGGGTAAAAGAGGGGGAGAAACGGGGACAGACCACGTTTATCCTGAGAATGGCAGAAAATGGGGGCAGACTACGTTTTCTGTGTCGCACTTTAGCGATATGAAATAGCGTTAATACCGCAGAGTACTTGTCTAATTTGACGAAAGGTATGCCGCCTACTCAGGCCGCTGCGAATACTTGGACGGGGCGTCTTGCCGCGAAATATGGCTTTACCAGTGTTCAAGCGCCTGAAACTGGTATGTTTAATGATATAACCACGGTTGTTTTAAAAAAAACCATGAAGTGATATTTTGCAGTGGAGGATTTATGCTTGAGGGTATTCTGAGGGGGGAGTTGCCGTGTCAGGTTTTTAGGGACTTGATAGAGGTTGATCCTAAACTTACTAATATACGTCTTAGTGAGATTTTTCATGAGGAATTTATCGATGTTGATAGTCTTGCTATGCAACTTATCTGGCATTGGAGGGGGGCGGGAAAATCTGAAGGGGTTATTGATGAGTCACTAAATGCTGAGCTGTTGGTAATGTTGAAAAGTGCAGGTTATTTGTAGGGGGGGCGGATCTCGCTTGTTTAGCGGAGAAAAAAGAAAAGGAAAGAAAAGGAAAGAAAAGGGGACGGATTTATTTGTTTGGCTCGTGCGGTGGCTAGAAAATAAATCCGTCCCCTTTTCCTGTCCATTTTCCTATTGATAAAACACAGCTCCGATACCCGAGTCCAATAGGTAACTGAGAAGGGTTATATGGCATTTTATATAGAGATGGATAAGGTTGTAGAAGCTGAAGAGTATGTTGAATACACGTTTGGCCGGAATTTGGAGGTTGGGATAATACGGCTGGGGAAAAAGGATGAAACTATTCATGTTTTGAAAGAGTGTCCTCTGGATGTAAATGGAGAGTGGTCGAAAAGAGCTGCTATGAAGCTAATTCGTCTTTCTAGAGGCGGAAGTTTTCCTGGGAAAACCCAGTGGGCTTCTTAATGAAATAGTTTGAAAAAAAAGGGCGGATTTATTTGTTTGGTTTTATGCGGCGGCCAGAAAATAAATCTGTCTGATTTTGGGATGTGGCAGTCCCCCTATAGCGAACTCAGCGTTTATGACGCGCCGCTTTGACAAATATTTTCTCATCAGCCGAACATACGCTTTCAAGGACATTCAGACGTGAAAAGAACCACACTACTAGCACTGACCCTGATTCTGGCATTACCAGGCTGCCATTCCAACGTCCGGGACTCTTCCCCCAGTCTGCTGAAAGACGGTGTCCAGCTGAGTCAGAACAAGGTGGCCGTCGATGCGCAACACGCCAAGATCATCATGAAAGCATCAGGTAACACTACCCCAGTAGAGTTCTCGATCCGCCGCGCATCGGATCCTGACCAGCGTATGGAGGTGCTTGGAACCGTGGTGGATTCAGGTCGGGGCAAGGTCTTCGGCTGGATCGCCAAACTCAACGAAGCGGCCAACAGCGCCACGCTTAAACGCTTCCCACAGCTGGAAGTGCAGGCGGATGCCGATCAGCCATTCCAAGTGTCGGGTTATTCGAATGGCGCAGGTGTTGGGAGTATATATAGCTGCGGTCCGATCAAAACCACTTTCACACCAGAAAAAAGCAAGGTCTATTTGGTGGAGTTCCAGTTTGTTGATAGCCGCTGTGAGCAGCATGTCTACGATATAACTCAGGCTCAGGAACGCATTCCCGTGGCGAGCGTGCCTTCAATGTAAAGTGGCGGTATGAATAATGAGCGAAGACGATATCTATCTGCAACTCGGACAGATTTTGCTGGACACATCCCCCGCGACGGCAATGAAAGTCATCGTCGAGGCGGAGCTATCTCCAGAGAACGATCATTGCCAGTTTCTATTTGATTATGTGGATGAGGATGGTAAGTAAGATTGGTTTAGCCCCGTCAGCGCTCAAGTGGATGTGGAATTGTTTGAATGTTTTGTTGAACTTCGAAAAATCTATATTCAGAACGGAATGACGAGTGGGTGTCCGATCTGGAGTGGCTGCGTAATTACATTGGATGTTGCTGTCAGTAAGCTGGCGGTTGAATTTAAATATGATTAGCTTGGGTCGGGACATGAAGGAGGCAGATATATTTGTTTGGGATGGAGTATGGCAAAAACCTTTATTCGTCCTTTGAGTTGTGTATTCCAAACATTGGGCAGGCATTAAAAACGGGCGACTCATAGGTCGCCCGTTTTGTTGAAGTCGGACGTCTGAATGCAATTTACACAACGCCACTTACCTCCTGTGGGATCTTGCTCGCGATAGTGGTGCATCAGTCGAAATCCATGTTGAACGTTAGTCAGTCATCGCGAGCAGGCTCGCTCCCAAAGGGTTGCGATCTACCCACCATGGCAGCAACTAGCTGACACCTTGTCTTCATACCGATCGTGATGCCTCACCCAATCCATGATCTCCTCTTCATTACGCCCCTTAGGCGTGAGGTCGAGGTAGTTGTAGGCGCCGACCAGCAAATCCAGGCCGCGGGCATACGTAGAATAGGTATGGAAAATCTCCCCCGCTTCGTTGCGATAAAACACGCTAAGCCCTGGAAGTTCTTCCTCAACGCCGTCAGTTTTTTCGTAGTTGTAAGTCGCTTTCCCGGCGGTGACGTCTTCGGCCCGGGCGCAGACACCGAAGTCGTAGTTGAAGTCGCAGCCTTCAGATGAGACCCAATCGAATTTCCAGCCCATGCGCTGTTTGAACGGTTGGAATTCGGCGAACGGTGCGTGGGAAACCGCGACCACGGCGACGTCGTGGTGGGCCAGGTGTTGGTTGGCGCCGTCGATGTGGTCGGAGAGGAACGAGCAGCCTGGGCAGCCTTCGTCCCAGCCAGCGGCGAACATGAAGTGGTAGACGATCAACTGGCTGCGGCCGCCGAACAGGTCGGTCAGGCTCAGTTCGCCGTTGGTGCCCTGAAAGCGGTAGGGTTTGTCGATTTTTACCCAGGGCAGGGCGCGGCGTTCGGCGCTGAGTTTGTCTCGTTCTTTGGTGAAGGCTTTTTCGTGGGCCAAGTGTTGTTTGCGGGCCGCGACCCATTCTTCCCGGGACACGACCGGATGATTCTGAATGTTCATGCTGATTTCTCCTGCTTGCTGTGGCGAAAGTCGATCCGCGCAGAGGGGTAAACCGTCTTACACAGCCTAGTCGTTTGGCCTGCGCTCAAATCGACAGGCCGCCGGTCGGTTGGGGGAAAGAACTCGGCTGAACGGCTGCACTCCCTGTCGGTCACAACCTATGAAGGCCATTTCACTCGTGGGCACTGGAGGTTGATCAGGATGACGACTTATAACTGGGATTTGATCGAGCATTTACTGCACGAAGTGCAGAACAGTGCTGGCCGCAGTTTCACTCCACGGCCTTATGCCGAGCAGTATGCGGCGGCGAAAGCCTCCGCGGGCGAGCCGTTCGAGAATCTGGATCGCCTGAAAACGATGGCCGGTGAGTACGAAAAAATACTGCTGTTGCGGGGGTATATCGAGCCTCGGCCGGAGGATCAGGGTGGCAATGGCGAGAATTACATATTGACACCCCGGGGCTCGAGTTTGTTGAGCCTGATCGACAGCAGCATCCCGGGAAATGAGCATCCGCGCCAGGTGCTGGATGAGCAGGAAGATGCGCTGGATGAATTGACGTTTGATGAAGTGGCGTCGAAGGCTCAGATTGCGTGAAGCTTGCAGCTTTAGAACCTATCCTCGTTGCGCCGCTTTCAGGCATTTCAAATCAGTGAAGTCCTTGCGCATGTCTTCAATCTTATGCAGCAACCGTTGACGCTGAAACGGCGTGCTCTCGGCCATCAAGTCCACCAGCAATGCCCGAGCCTGGGCTTCGGTGTTGGCATAGGCCACACGGTAAGCGGGGGTCCATAAACTCTCGCGATCAACCAGAAGTGTCTCGATTTGCTGTGGGAATTGCGGACTCTGACGTTGCGCGACCGCCGCGCTGAATTGCTGTTGCCAATGGACGCGGTTGGCAATCCATTCTTTGTTCTGATCCCCCAGGGCGCTCGACCAAGCCATCACCCGTTGCTGTTGGGTTGGGCTGAGTGGTCCGAGCCAGGCATTCAGGCGTTTTTCCATGCGCTTGCTTCGCTCTTTGATCTGTTGCTCTAGAGGTGGCTTGAGGTATTCCTCCTGGCGTTTGCGCAGGTCCTTGGCGAAAGCGTCGTTCATTTCCGCGACTTGCTTGTCATCCAGCCCTTGCAACAGTTCGATGGCCGATGGGGTAATTTCCCGGGCGGTTTCGGCGATGGCTTGTTTGGCTTCCTGGGTACGGGCTTGCAGCTCGGCGTCGGTGATCTGGTTGGTCTCGATCATGGTCTGTAAACGATTCAGCCAGTCGAGGTAGCCGGGTAGTTGCGTGGTGCAGTGCCAGCGCAGGTGTTCCTTGAGCCGCTCGTTCAACCAGTCTTTTTGCTGGCGGTTCATGTCCAGGTAGTCGCTGAGCGTCCAGGGAATGATCACGTCGAGGTTGCGGTAAGCCAGGCCCACGCGGGTGCAGGCGGCGATGGTGAGGCTGAGCGTGAGGATGACGGTGATCTGTTTCAACCAATGCGACATGACAAGCCCTTGCGAAGACCTGGTTTTTTATTGGGTTCTTTTATGTGAACGCAGGACGAGCCTGGCAGTTCAGCCGATTAATAGAAGGCGCGTACAGCCTTGAGAGTGACCAGGCCGTCGCATTCGCTATTGTGGCCGGAATAGGCGGAGCAATCGCTGCCGCTCAGGCTTGAGTCACTGTAGATCAAGTCCAGGTCGATACCCATGAACGGCCGGGACAATTTCACCGACCAGTCGGTAAAACTGCCTACATATCCACCGTCGACGGACACCGGCGCATTGAGTTGATGGGTGGTGTATTTCAGGCTGATCCCGATGCCGAACGGCTGATTGCCACTGAGGTCGGCGAACAGGGTGCTGTTCTGTTTGTCCGGGTCGTTGCTGAAGGCAGCGCCGAAGCGGCTGCCCAGCAGGGTCAGGCCGCCGAACAACTCCTGGCTGTCGAGGGTATCCACTTTGGGATAGCTGTAATGGATCATGCCCACTTCGTAGCCGAGGGAGTGATCGAAGGGCTGTTTAAAGCCCATGTAGGAGTCGACTTCAAGGTTGCTCGAAGGACTAAGCCCCATGCTGGGGGACCATTGGCCCACGTAGAAGCCGCTGTCGTGGCTCAGGTCGAGGCCACCGTGGAACGAGCCGGTCGTCGAGGGTTTGACCAGCCCTTGGGCCATGCTGCGGCTGGGGGTGGTGGCGAGTTTGAGATCGAAATCGCCCAATTCGCGCTGGAAGACTTGCGCATGGGCGACGGAACACCACAACAGGCTGGCGAGCAGGAGAAAAGGGGGCTTGAGCATGCGTCACTCCATGAGCTGCGAGGAGCAGGTGGTGAAAACCTGCTGAAACGCTTGATCCAGACACGTGCAAGCATACCGGCGAATGTTCGGCATCGAGGGCCGTTCGTCGATTGTTGAAATATTGATTTGTTTTATGGGGTATTGCTGAAGGGTTCCAGTCCAAGCGCTTCGAAGCTCAAAGCGCTTAGGGACCAGTTAAAACGGGGGAATTACTTTTTGCCCAGCGTGATCTGCTTGGACGGGCCGAACGTCTGGCCGCTGACGCCTTTGGCAATTTGCTGGATCTCGCCACCGGACTTGAGGAACGCAGCGATCTGATTGTTGATCGATTCACTGGTTTCAACGGCTGGAGCTGGCTTTGCTTTGCTGTTGGATGCTTTTACACGCATGGCGGCCATTAACCTGTAGAAATTAACTTGGCCAGGCATCGTACAGGAAATACTTGACAATTGCTTGGTAAATATCCTCCCGAAATACACACGGCAGGTGCGCGAATAATCGCAAGTTATTATTTGGAATAGTCCCCTAAGCTGCTGTTTTAACTAAAAACCTCAGTGGAAAAATAGTGCTTTTCGGATGGGCTGGCCACCGTCCAGACCACCCGAACGGCCTGACGAGCGGCCAAACACGCCCGCCAAACCCAGGGAAATTAGGGCCTTGCGCGGATTTTCTCGCGCCACCGAGCCGGCCCGCCGAACGTAGCCCGCAAAACCGGGTAGAATGCCGCCCACGCAATGAGGGTATTGGACATGGCTTTAGTCGGGCGTTACAACAGTTTGCAAGTGGTTAAACACACTAACTTCGGTTTATATCTGGACGGTGGCGCGGACGGCGAAATCCTTCTGCCTAATCGTTATATTCCCAAAGATATTCCCAGCGAAGATGAAGATTGGCTCAACGTTTTTATTTATCTGGACAGCGATGACAAACTTATCGCCACCACCGAAAAGCCGAAAGTTCAGGTCGGTGAATTCGCCAGTTTGAAAGTCGTTGAAGTCAACAGCATCGGCGTGTTCCTGGATTGGGGGTTGCCGAAGGATCTGCTGCTGCCGTATTCCGAAGAAAAGCGCCAGATGACTGCCGGCGAGTATGTCGTGGTGCACGTCTACCTCGACAAACACACCCGGCGCATCACCGCGACGGCACGTCTGGACCGTTATCTGGACAAGACCCCGGCCAACTACACCCCGGGCCAGGAAGTTGATTTGCTGGTAGCCGAAGCGACCGATATGGGCTTCAAGGCAATCATCAACAACAAGCACTGGGGCTTGATCCACAAGAACGAAATCTTCAAGTTCATGCGCGCCGGTAAAGAAGAGAAGGGCTTTATCAAAGAAGTCCGTGCCGACGGCAAGATCAGCTTGAGCCTGCAGCCGGTGGGCGAAGCCGCTGCCACCAGTCTGAACTCGAAGATTCTCGCCAAGTTGCGCGACAACAACGGCACCCTGCCAGTCAGCGACAAGAGCGACCCGACACTGATCAGCAGTATGTTCGGCGTCAGCAAGGGCAACTTCAAAAAGGCCATCGGTGCGTTGTACAAGAACGGCCAGATCGTCATTCACGCTGATCGTATCGAACTCAGCTGACCTGCACCGGCCCCGGTAGGCGCTACCGCAGGTTGTGATCAAAAAAGGATCCAGCCTACGGTAGCCTTCTGCGTAGCAGTCACCCATCTCTTTGTATACATAACGCCCTGCACCGTTTGCAGGCGCGGACGCCCTGTTCATGGGCATTATCACCCCCTCTACGACTTGAAAGCTGTGCTCTGAACAGGGTTGGAAGCCAGATTTGTCACACCTTTAGATCGTATGGCACGCATTCTGCGTAGTAACTCGTATACAAACCATGCCGGCTCCCGTACGCAGTGTGGTCGCCGCATCAATCTCGGGGGCCGCGCCTGTACTTTCGAGGAGCCCCGCGATGACCGAACAATTGCCCAATGGCTACAGCCCGCGCCTGTATAACCAGGACCTGGGGCCACTGCCGCAGACATGGAATTGGTACAACATCTTTGCCTTCTGGATGAGCGACGTGCACAGCGTCGGCGGCTATGTGTTCGCCGCCAGCCTGTTTGCGCTTGGGCTGGCCAGTTGGCAGGTGTTGATTGCCTTGCTCGGCGGGATTTGCATCGTGCAGTTGATCGCCAACCTAGTGGCCAAGCCGAGTCAGCAAGCCGCAGTGCCTTACCCGGTGATCTGCCGACTGGCGTTCGGGGTGTTCGGGGCGAATATTCCTGCGGTTATTCGCGGCCTGATTGCGGTGGCCTGGTACGGGATTCAAACGTACCTGGCGTCCAGTGCACTCATCATCGTCGTGCTGCGGTTTTTTCCTGCGATGGCGGCCTACGCCGAACCGCACTTTGCCGGTTTGTCCTACCTCGGCTGGTTCGGTTTCCTCAGCCTGTGGTTCGTCCAGGCGCTGGTGTTCTGGACCGGCATGGAGTCGATCCGCCGCTTCATCGACTGGGCCGGCCCCGTGGTGTACGGCGTGATGTTCCTGCTCGCCGGCTGGATCGTTTGGCAGGCCGGCTGGAGCAATATCAGCTTCACCCTGGCGGAGAAATCCCTGTCTGGCTGGGAAGCCTTCGGCCAGGTGATCGTGGCAACGGCATTGGTGGTGTCGTACTTTTCCGGTCCGACCCTGAACTTCGGTGATTTCAGTCGCTATTGCCGCAGCATGAATGACGTGCGTCGCGGCAATTTCTGGGGGCTGCCGGTAAACTTTCTGGCGTTCTCGCTGGTGACCGTGGTGATCGTTTCCGGCACCTTGCCGGTGTTCGGTGAAATGCTTCACGACCCGATCGCCACCGTGGCGCGCATCGACAACAGCGTGGCGGTGCTGCTCGGCGCCTTTGCCTTCGTCACCGCGACCATCGGCATCAACATCGTCGCCAACTTCGTGTCCCCGGCATTCGACTTCGCCAACGTCGCCCCAAGCAAAATCAGTTGGCGTGCGGGTGGCATGATCGCCGCCATGGCGTCGATCTTCATCACCCCGTGGAACCTATTCAACAACCCCGAAGTGATTCACTACACCCTCGACGTGCTGGCGGCGTTCATCGGCCCGCTGTTCGGGATTCTGCTGGTGGATTACTACCTGATCAAAAAGCAGCAGATCGACGTCGATGCGCTGTTCAATGACGGCCCGAGCGGGCGTTATTACTACAGCGGCGGGATCAACTGGACGGCGGTCAAGGCGTTGATTCCAGCCACCCTGATGGGCGTTGCGATCACTTTCATCCCGGTGTTGCAGCCGATGGCCAACTTCGCCTGGTTCACCGGCTGCTTCCTCGGCGGCGTCCTGTACTTCGCACTGGCCAGGCGCGAGCAGGCACAGCAATCGGCGGCGCTGGTCATCGCTGGATGACGTACGTGGCGATTTAAAGGTCTTTTGCAGACACCTTTTTCTGTCCATCTGGTTAATAATCGACAGCATAATTTTTCGCCCCGGCACCCTCTGTTCAGCAGGAAGGCCGGGGCTTTGCTTTTACTGTCGAGTCACTGCCATGGATTGTGTTGTCGAGGTGTTCCGGTGAGCGCCACCCGGCGTAGCGCCGATGGGTTTGCCCTGCAAGTGATGGTCGGGCTGTGCCTGATCTGGGGTGTGCAACAGGTGATGATCAAATGGGCGGCGTCCGACATCGCGCCGGTCATGCAGGCGGCGGGGCGGTCGGGTATTTCCGCGTTGCTTGTAGGATTATTGATCTGCTGGAAGGGCGGTTGGGATCAGGTCGGGACTACCTGGCGCGGCGGCTTGCTGGCCGGCGCGTTGTTTGGCCTGGAGTTCTTCTTCATTGCCGAAGGTCTGCAACTGACTACGGCGGCGCATATGTCGGTATTTCTCTACACCGCGCCGATCTTTACCGCGTTGGGCGTGCATTGGTTGCTGCCGAGTGAGCGTTTAAGACCGGTGCAGTGGCTGGGGATTTTTCTGGCGTTCATTGGCATTGCCATTGCGTTTGCCGGTGGTGTGTCCTGGGACAATCTTGACCACCGCATGTTGATGGGCGATGCCCTGGGTGTGCTGGCCGGCGCGTCGTGGGGCGCGACCACCGTGGTGGTGCGCGCCTCGCGCCTGTCGGAAGCGCCGGTGACCCTGACGCTGTTTTATCAACTGATCGTCGGCTTCGTCGGCCTGCTGCTGATTGCGATCCTCAGTGGTCAGGTCACCCATGTCAGCCTGACCACGGTGGCGGTGGCCAGCGTGCTGTTTCAGGGATTGGTGGTGTCGTTCTTCAGCTACCTGACGTGGTTCTGGCTACTGCGCCGTTACCTGGCGGCGAACCTCGCGGTGTTTTCGTTCATGACGCCGTTGTTCGGCGTCACGTTCGGCGTGGTGCTGCTGGGTGAAGAGCTGAGCCTGAACTTTGTGATCGGCGCGGTACTGGTTTTGCTCGGGATCACTTTTGTGAGTGCAGAGCAGTGGGTGCGCCGTCGTTTGCGCAAAGCACTTGGGCAACCCTGATCGGGCGCAGCAACAAGCCTGCGGCAATGATAAAACCGCCGCCGGCGATCACCAGCGCGGGTTGCAAGCCACCGCTGAAATGGCTGCTCAACGCGGCTAGCAACGGCCCGCTGAGCTGACCCACGGCGAAGCACGCGGTCAGCAGCCCGGCATTGCGCTGGGTGGCGTGGGGCGCCAGTTCCCGGGAGCGCTGCATCACCAGTTGCATGCAGGCCAGAAACGGCCCGCCACACAGGATCACCCCCAGCGCCAGGCCGGCACCGCTGCCCAACAGGCAAGCAAACACCCCGGCGGCCTGTAGCCATAGCGTCGCCATCAGCCAATGACGAGTTGCGTTCGGGTTGTGCCGACGCAGGCTCACCAACACGACCCCGGTCGCCGCCGCCAGACCAAAGCACGGCCAGAACAGATCGGCTTGCCATTGCCCATGGAACTGCGCGCTGGCCATTTGTGAGAGGAAAGTGGCCGGGATGATGTAGCCCAGACCGTACAACCCATAGATTACCGGTAAGCGTCCGACGCCTTGGGCGGCCGACTTGGTGGCAAGCGGTATCACCGTTGAAGTGGCGGCCGGCTGCGGCAGGAACGGCAGAATCGCCAGCAGCATCACCAGCCCGACAGCGGCATACACCAACCACAAGGTCGCGGACGTTTGCCCCAGCAGGTTCGAGCCCAAGGCCAACAACCCTGTCAGAAAAATCCCCAGACCCGGTCCGGCAAACACCAAGGCGCCGAGTCGCGGACGACCGGCCGCCGCTGCCAGCGGTTGGCTCAACGCGGTAATCATCACCAGCACCCAGGCACTGGCCACGCCCGTGCCGAAACGCAGCGCCAGATGCGCCCAGAACCCGTTGGCCCAGAACGAGGCCAGGGTCAGCAATACACACAACCACAAACCGCCGAGCAGGCGCCTGCGAACCTGATCGGGGCGACGGGCGAACATCGCATCCACCGCGCCGGCGAAGTAACCAAGGTAGTTGGCGGCAGCAATCAGACCAGCGGCAGTCAGGTCGATCTGACCTTCGCTGAGCAAGTGCGGCAGTTGTGGGGTGAGGGCGAAACGCCCGATGCCCATGGCCATCATCAGGGCGACAAAGCTGGCGGTTAAGCGAATCAGAGGGGACATGGTCTGAGTTCCGTTTCGAGGATCAATGACCGTCAGGCTAGGACTGATTGACTTTCTTTAAAAATGAATAATAGTGAGAAACTTGTTCTGATTTGGAGAATGGCGTGGAATTCAGCCAATTGCGGATTTTCCAGGCAGTGGCGGAAGAGGGCTCCATTACGCGAGCCGCCGAACGCCTGCATCGCGTGCCCTCCAACCTGTCGACCCGGCTTAAACAGCTCGAAGAGCAACTCGGTGTCGAACTGTTCGTACGCGAGCGTCAGCGTTTGCAGTTGTCACCTGCGGGAAAAGTCCTGCTGGACTACACCGCCAAGCTGTTCGCCTTGCACGACGAAGCCCACGCGGCGGTGCAGGGCGGGCAACCGGCCGGGGATTTCGTACTGGGCACTATGTACAGCACCGCCGCAATTCACTTGCCAGAGCTGTTGGCGCGTTATCACCGCCGCTACCCGGCGGTGAACCTGCAAGTGCAGTCGGGCCCCAGCGGTGAACTGCTCGAAGGGTTGCTCACCGGGCGCCTCGATGCGGCGCTGGTGGACGGCCCGCTGGAACTGGCCGGGCTCGACGGCGTGCCGTTGTGCGACGAACGGCTGGTGTTGATCAGCGAGGCCGATCATCCGCCGGTGCGCAGTGCGCTGGATGTCGAAGGGCGTTCGGTGTTCACGTTTCGCCAGGGCTGCTCCTACCGGATGCGCCTGGAAGCCTGGTTTGCCCATGACCATGCGGCCATGGGCCGACCCATGGAGATCGAGTCTTATCCGGGAATGCTGGCTTGCGTGATTGCCGGCTCTGGCGTGGCGCTGATGTCGGAGTCGATGCTCGCCAGTCTGCCGGGGCGTGAAAGCGTGGCGGTGCACCCGTTGGCCGAGCCGTTTGCCAGCGCGACCACCTGGCTGATGTGGCGCAAAGGCATGGTCGGGGCCAACCTGAATGCATGGATCGAGCAGCAGCAGGCGGTGTATCCGTCGACCATGGTCCAGGCCCAGTCAATTTCTTGAACTAACGTCCAAGGATTTGGATCAATTCAGTAACAGATCATTGCGATCTTGAGCGAGCATTGCGTAGGACTTCGGACTATTATCAGTGCGAAGGGGCTACAGAACTTCGGCCGCTCGGCACGACCCTGAAGGGGGGCATCATGAAAGAGAAAATCCAAAACTGGCTGCATGACCTGGGTGTCGCACTCGGTTTGATTGAACCGCCTCTGCAACCGGTGCCAATTCGCACTGATGACGAACAACGTCGCCGCCAGCAGCGCCGTCGGTAAGTCTGGCAAATCACCTGTGGCGAGGGAGCTTGCTCCCGCTGGGGCGCGCAGTGGCCCCATTCATCGCCACTCAGGTGGGTCAGCTTGAGCGCGAGTGCAGCTTGCGATTGCTGCGCAATCGAGCGGGAGCAAGCTCCCTCGCCACAGAGGTTCGTTCGGCCCATCGGATGTATTTAGCAATCCGTTTCAATACCGCCCAATCTCAATCAAAAACCGGGTCAAGTCATTCGCCGTCCTGGCAGTCTTGAGCATCCGGTCTTCTTCGGCGGTAAACGCCGTCAACCCCAACTGATCCTCCAGGCGGAAGATCAGCTCTTCAATATCCTCTTTGTCCAAGCCCAACTGCATCAGGTTGGTGTTGTCGTCGAAGTCATCCTGGTTTTCCAGCAGGCGGCGGATGCGACGATGCACGGCGGCACGAACGGCGGCTCTTGTCATGAGGTCCTTCTTCGAGAACGTTATGAGGTCCTTGACGCTGAGTACAGCAGGCTTCAGGCGTGTCGGCGCTGCCACTCGTCAATCATCGAGCGCAGATACTCTCCGGAAGGCTACCGAAATGCGTTCGATCTTGAACCACTGATCGCGGCTGACGATCTTCATGGGCAAATTCCTTCAGGCGAAAAAAAACGGGTGTGGCAACCGACGCCACACCCGCCGAAGAAAGCATCAGGTCGTTATAGAAGTCTTAGGCAGCGCTCGCCACTACGGCCGGGCGACGGGACAGAAGGCTGACCACCACGAAACTCACCAGGCCCACGCCGAGGCTGTAGTAGATCGGAGTATTGGCGTCCATACCGTCCTTGATCATGAACAGCAGCGCAGTGGCAAAGCCCAGGCCCATGCTGGCGATGGCGCCGGCGGTGTTTGCGCGTTTCCAGAAGATCGCGCCGATCAGCGGGATCAGCATGCCGCCCACCAACAGGTTGTAAGCCAGGGTCAGCGCGCTGATCACGTCATGTACGACCAGAGCGATGCCGAGTACGACGATGCCGGTCAACAGGGTGAACAGGCGGTTCATGCCCAGGCTCGACTGTTTGCCTCCACGCAGTTTCGGCAGCAGGTCTTCGGTCAGTGTGGTGGCAGCGGCGAGCAGGCCGGCGCTGGCGGTGGACATCATGGCCGCCAGGGCCGCGGCGATCACCAGACCGCGGATACCGTCCGGCAGGGACAGTTTGACGATGGCGGCGAAAGCGTTGTTGACGTTGTCCAGGTCCGGGATCAGCACGTGAGCGGCCATGCCGATCAGGGCGCAGGCCAGGCCGTAAAGGATGCAGTAGAAGCCTGCGAAGGTACCGGCGACCTGAGCCACTTTGGCGCTCTTGACGGTGAACACACGCTGCCAGATGTCTTGGCCGATCAGGATCCCGAAGAAGTAGATCATGAAGTAGGTGATGATGGTGTCCCAGCCAATCGTGGTGAAGCTGAAGGCAGTGGCCGGCAGTTTCAACACCAATTCATCCCAGCCGCCAACGCGGTACAGGCAGATCGGCAACAGGATGAACATCAGGCCCACGGTCTTGATCACGAACTGGACGATGTCGGTCAAGGTCAGGGACCACATGCCGCCGATCGCAGAGTAGATCACCACCACGCCACCGCCGAGCAATACCGAGACCCAGAACGGCAGGCCGAACAGCACTTGCAGTACGGTGCCGATTGCCAGGATCGAAACTACGCCGATCATCAGCGCATACGCCAGCATGATCACCGCGCTCGCGGAGCGGGCCATCGGGTTGTAGCGTTTTTCCAGCACTTGGGTAACGGTGTAGATTTTCAGTTTCAGCAGCGGTTTGGCGAGGAACAGGTTCAGCGCCACGATCCCGCAGCCGAGTGCCGCGCACAGCCAGAAACCGGAGATGCCATGGACGTAGCCCAGGCGCACGGTGCCGACGGTGGACGCGCCGCCCAGAACGGTGGCGGCCATGGTGCCCATGTACATGCTCGGGCCGAGGTTGCGACCGGCGACCAAAAAGTCTTCGTTGGTCTTGGCCTTGCGCATGCCGTAATAGCCGAGCATCAGCATCGCGGCGGCGTAGATGAGTACGACGAATAAATCCAAAGCCATGATGGCGTGTCTCCGATTGTCTTTTTTATGGTGAGGCTGAATAGCAATATGGCCATGAGACCGCTTTTTGTGGCGAGGGAGCTTGCTCCCGCTGGGCTGCGAAGCATCCCCAAATCCTGCAACCAGGTTTCTTCTGGAGAACGCCATTAACCTGTTTTGCGACTGCTGCGCAGTCGAGCGGGAGCAAGCTCCCTCGCCACGGAAGTTCTGTTGACCACCGTGTTGAATCAGGCGGCTTGTCGCATCGCCGGTTTACCGAGCGAATCCGTGCCCTTGCTGCGTGCATCGTTGGGGCCGAACACCGTGGCCGATTCCGGGAACAGGCTCAGCAGCGTCAGGTACACCAGCGAAGCCAGGCCGAGGGTTACCGGCAGGCTGATGTCGATCCCGCCGGCCAGATTGCCGAGCGGCCCGACAAACTGCCCCGGCAGGTTCACGAAGCACAAACCGACCGCGGCACTCGGGATCCAGGCGCCCAGACCACGCCAGTTCCAGCCGTGGGTGAACCAGTAGCGGCCACCTTTTTCGCCACGGGTGAACACTTGCAGGTCATCCGGGCAGTAAAAGCCGCGACGCACCAGCAGGCCGATGATCATGATCACCATCCATGGGGTGGTGCAGGTGATGATCAGCACGGCGAAGGTCGACACGCTCTGCACCAGGTTCGCTGCAAAGCGCCCGATGAAGATGAAGGCAATCGACATCACGCCGATCAGCAGCGTCGCTTTAACCCGCGACAGGACCCGTGGAAACACACTGGACATGTCCAGCCCGGTGCCATACAGCGACGTGGTGCCGGTGGACATGCCGCCAATCACCGCAATCAGGCACACCGGCAGGAAGAACCAGCTCGGCGACACCGCCAGCAGGCCGCCGACGTAGTTGTTGGCCGCGATGTAGTCCGGTGCCTTGATCGCTACGATGGTGGCGGTGGCCAGGCCGAACAGGAACGGGATGAAGGTCGCGATCTGCGAGATCACCACGGCAGCCATGATCCGGCGCTTGGAGGTGTCACGCGGGATGTAGCGCGACCAGTCGCCGAGGAACGCCCCGAAGGAAATCGGGTTACTCATCGCCACCAGCGCAGCGCCGATGAAAGCCGCCCAGAAACCCGGTTGACCGAGGCTGACGCTGCCGGCGTAGTTCACATCGAAAGGACCGGCGAAGGCGAAGACGCCCAGCAGAAACAGCAGGCTGGCGCTCCACACGGCGATCTTGTTGACCCACAGCAGGAAGCGGAAGCCGTAGATGCACACCGTCAGCACCAGGATCGCGAACAGACCGTAGGCCAGGCCCAGGGTCAGGTCGGTTTCCGGCAGGCCGATCAGGCGTTTCGCACCACCGATCAGCGCATCACCCGAACTCCATACCGAGAGCGAGAAGAAGGCGATAGCGGTCAACAGCGACAGGAACGAACCGACGATCCGCCCGTGCACGCCGAAGTGCGCAC